>JAGCLW010000027.1 GCA_017646805.1 Paludibacteraceae bacterium
ATAATAATAAAATTTTAAAATGTTTTATAGTATTAGAATTATTTAAATTACAAATTTATGCATGATGTTCCTCAATTTGAGAAAGACCAATAAATACAGAAGAAAGAAGTGTAAAGACATACGCTTGAAGGAATGCTACCAACACTTCAAGTACTTGCATGAACAAAGAAAACAAACAAGAAAAGATTCCTACTCCGGTTGCCACTCCCGTTCCTTGAGTATAGGCGAAAATAAATATCAATGACATAAACACCATTGCAATAATGTGACCTGCCATAATATTAGCAAAAAGACGAATCATCAAAGCTATTGGCTTAGTAAATACACCAACTATCTCAAGAACTGGCATCATTGGGATTGGAACTTTCAGCCACATCGGAGAAGCCGGAACAAGAAATATATCTTTCCAATATTCTTTTGTCGCAAAAATATTCACAAACAAGAATGTGATTACGGCCAACACAAATGTAACTGCAATATTTCCTGTAACATTTGCCCCTCCAGGGAAAATCGGAATCAATCCAAGTAAATTGTTTAACAAGATAAAAAAGAACACTGTCAATAAATAAGGGGAATAACGTGCATAATTCTTTCCTATACAAGGTTTAATTACTCCATCAAGAATAAACAACACGACAACTTCCATCACGCCTCTAAATCCACCCGGAGCTTTCATTGGTTCTTTTTTATAACAATGTGCCATCCAGAGAAAAATAGAAAGCAGAATGATAGCAACAAGAATTATCGTAAAAACATTGCGAGTAATTGACATATCAAATGGTCTCACTTCTGACCTATCAGGCAAAACTTCCACCACTTTCCCCTTATACTCACCTTCTGCCGGTATACGAAAACCTTCGTAAGAAGCATGTCCATGTTCAAATTTTGAAGAAAGAAATACAAACCAACCTCTATCTTGACTTTTAACAATTACTGGCAACGGAATAGAAATATGATGATCTCCAATTGCCGTCACATGAAATTCATATCCATCAAGAATGTGATCAAAAATGAAATCCTTTGCATTGAATTCTTTCTTAGAATCTTCTTTCATTTGTTCTTTTTCGCTTGCCATCGCCGATGACACAAAAAACGAAAACAACATCAAAAGAATCATCAATCCTTTATTAATTCTATGCTTCATAATAATTTGACAATTAAAATTAAAATCATAATTGACTTAAACCATCAACTATCTTTTATTTAGTTGTGCAAACAAAAGTGTTTCCATCACTAAATAAACAAAAAAGAATGTCAAAAAAGTAATAAGAAAAGCGACCACATTTGTGCCTACAACGAAAGCGTAAACAAACAAATATATCATTGACAATAGCAACCGAACCGATTTTATTCCCATCATTATTTTCACCCCATTTCCAACAAAGCTACTTTCAGCAAATTTAAAAGCTACAGAGCCGAAAATAATAAAGAACAACGGTATGACAAACAAATAAGGGAACGCATATTGAGACAAAACGGTGTCAAACAAAACATCAGCTACAATATACAAAAGCATCAATACGGTTACCAAAACCAAATACAACCGCTTCATTTACAAAAGTTTTTCAACACAAATAGAAACCTCATTATTTCTCACTTCAACAAAACCTCCATCAACTTCAAACGAGATTTCGCCATCAACTCCGCGACAAGACACAAGCCCTCTCTCTATTGTCGAAATAAGAGCCGCATGATTTTCCCAAACGGTAAAAGACCCTTGTGTCCCGGGAATTGTAACTGATTCCACTTCTCCGTCAAAGACAACTTTTGTTGGTGATAATAAAAGCAATTTCATAACATTTATTTCTTATTAGCTTCTTCAATAAGTTTCTTTCCTTTTGCAATAGCATCATCTATTGTTCCTACAAGGTTAAATGCATTTTCTGGAAGATCATCTACCTCTCCATCCATAATCATGTTAAATCCTCGTATCGTTTCTTCAATCGGAACAATAACTCCAGGAATTCCGGTAAATTGTTCTGCAACATTAAATGGTTGCGACAAGAAACGTTGAACACGACGTGCACGCGAAACAACGAGTTTATCTTCGTCTGACAATTCCTCCATACCAAGAATTGCGATAATATCTTGCAACTCTTTATATCTTTGAAGCAAGACTTTCACTCGTTGTGCAGTATTATAATGTTCTTCTCCAATAATATTTGGATCCAAAATACGAGATGTAGAATCCAATGGATCTACTGCAGGATAAATTCCCAACTCTGCAATTTTACGACTCAACACCGTAGTTGCATCAAGGTGAGCAAACGTCGTTGCCGGTGCCGGGTCTGTCAAGTCATCGGCTGGCACATATACTGCTTGCACCGAAGTAATCGAACCATTTTTCGTTGATGTGATTCGTTCTTGCATAAGTCCCATTTCTGATGACAATGTTGGTTGATAACCTACGGCTGAAGGCATACGTCCAAGAAGGGCTGAAACCTCTGAACCAGCTTGTGTAAAACGGAAAATATTATCAATGAAAAACAAAATATCCTTTCCGGCACCTTGACCTCCCGCATCACGGAACGATTCTGCAACCGTAAGACCAGAAAGAGCTACTGAAGCACGAGCTCCAGGCGGTTCGTTCATCTGTCCAAAAACAAGAGTTGCTTGACTCTTTTTCAACTCTTCTTCATCAATTTTAGACAAATCCCACTCTCCTTTTTCCAAGCCTTCCATAAATTCTTTTCCATAACGAATAACTCCAGACTCAAGCATTTCTCGAAGAAGGTCATTCCCCTCACGAGTACGCTCTCCTACTCCGGCAAAAACCGAATATCCATTATAACTTTTCGCAATATTATTGATAAGCTCCATAATAAGGACTGTCTTACCAACTCCGGCTCCTCCAAAAAGACCAATCTTACCTCCCTTAACATAAGGCTCTAAAAGGTCAATTACTTTAATACCGGTAAAAAGAACTTCTTGAGAAGTAGAAAGATCTTCAAATTTAGGTGGTTCTCTATGGATTGGATATGCTCCTTCACGAGACATTTCCTTCATTCCATCAATTGGATCTCCAACCACATTCATTGATCGACCTTTAATTTGATCTCCAACCGGCATTGTAATAGGAGTTCCCATCGCTTTTACTTTCATTCCACGAATAAGTCCATCTGTAGAATCCATCGCAATGGCACGAACCGTATCCTCACCAATGTGTTGTTGGCACTCTACAATTAGATTCTTTCCTCCTTCTTTGATCACTTCGAGGGCATCATGAATCTTTGGCAACTCAACAGAACCTTTGTCGAAAGCAACATCGACAACCGGTCCAATGACTTGCGTAATACGACCAATAATTTCCATAATATAGATTTAAGATTTAAATGTTTTTTATCGATAAGAAATGCTTCTGAAAAACAAAGAAAAACTCTTTCTTTTTTAGCAAAAGCGGTTCAAATGTAAAGATTTTTTATTAAAAACAAAAATAAATTCAAGTATTTTTTGCATTTTCATAACATTTTTATAGTTATTTTCTCATTTTTATAACATTTATTAAGAAATAAATATTTTTCTCTATCAAAAAGGAAAAATAGACATAAAATACTCTTCAACATTTACCACATTTTTTGACTATACAACTTTGTACAAAAAGAAATTATATTCATAACCAAGCAAAAAAACACGATAACCCAAAGCAACAAGGATTATCGTGTTTTTTATGACACAAGAGAAAAAAAATTATTTTTTATTTTTTCAATGATATTGAGAATAATGTTCGGCACTTAAAATAGCGTTTTGTTTTGTTTTGATAGGATCCAACGTTTTTACTTGTCGTGCCGGCACTCCTGCCCAAAGCGTGTATGGAGGAATAATCGTATTTTCTAAAACTACCGCTCCTGCAGCAATAATTGCACCTTCTCCTACTTCAACATTATCCATCACAATACTACCCATTCCGACCAACACATAATCGTGAAGATTACATCCATGCAAAATTGCTCGATGTCCTACCGTAACATAATCTCCAACCCAAACCATCGACTTCCCCGAAGAGGCATGAATCACAGATAAATCTTGAATATTCGAATACTTTCCGACCGTTATACTTCCTACATCTCCTCGAAGTACAGATCCATACCAAACACTTGATCCACAACCGATAACAACCTCACCAATCAACGTTGCGTTTTCTGCCACAAAAGTTTGATTATGCACTTGAGGAATTTTATCTAAAAAAGGTTTTAAAATCATTTTTCTTTTTCCATTTCATCAAACATATCGATAATACGACCCAAAGATTCTACTCCAAATCGTTTGGCAATAATTTTTTTGTTTGCGTCGAGAAGATATTCGGAAGGCGTAGTGGAAGTGTCAAAAAACTGCCAATAATATGAATCTCGATTAGGATCCCAAGCGTTGATCCATTGCGTCATTTTGTGTTCGTTCAAGAAATCGTCCCACTCTTTTTTATCCGTCATCAAATAAACCGCAACTACTTCAAGTCCTTTGTTTTTATATTGTTGATAAACGTTGTTATACAATTTTGGCGTTGCCACTTTGCAATGCCCGCAAGATGGTTCATAAAAATACAACAACGTATATTTTGATTTTATATCATAAAGATGAAATGGCGTTCCATCATGTTTGACTAAAGGCATGTTGCGAGCTTGCATTCCAATCAAATTGTATCGCGATTTATTTGCTTCTTTCAACACATTTGACAAAATCGTAGAATCCGCCCAAAACGCTTTTCCGGTCGAATAATAACGATCCGAAAGTTCTACAAGCAGTCGATCCATTCCCATCATTTTACTTGACACGGCATGCGAAATCATAAAATTAGTCATGAGCGAAAATGTCATCGAATCCGACTCTGTTTTTTCTATCAATTTTATCGCTTCTTGAGTTATTGTATCCGGATGTTGAGGAAGCCATTTAGTCAAAAAATCCGTCAATTTTTTATGTAATACATTTATTCTCCACGAACGAACGTCTGCGACATCAATGTTGTCAAAAAAATGTGCTTTGGCATACATATATCGTTTTCGTTGAAAATTTTCATCTGAAAAATCTCCTTTAGCCAACGAATCCGGCAACGTAGGTTGTTGCATCGCACGAAGAAATACAGCCAACATATTATTTTCATTTGATTCAATCAAGTTTTTTTGGTATGTCAATACTTGATCATTAAGGTTGGATAATTCTTTTTTCAAATTCTCCTCTTCTTTCGAACCTTTTTTGGCATCTTTCAATTGTGCAACAAGATGTTTTTGTTTTTTTTGTGCATCAGAAATATATCGCCCCACAGCAAGATATTTTTCCGTTTGAGAAGCTCCAACCACAGCGAAATTGTCTATTATCGCTTGCGATGTAGTATCTTTAATTGTCACTGCAAATTCTTGATCATCAGCACCAATCAAAAACTCGTATGGCACATGATTTTCATGAAGATAAATCATATACAATCCTTCGTCAAGTTTTTCTTTGTCAGAAAAAAAACCGACTCCTTTCGGATCCAATTTTGTTGTATCTTTGGAATAAATTTTTCCGTTTAAATATCCTGCCAAATAAACTTCTTGATTAGCCAATTGCGGAATTGAAATATCAATTCTAAACCCTTGAGCAAAGCCAACAACGGCAAATAAAATCAAATAAAATGTCGTATATATTTTTTTCATATAAAATTTATTTTATTAACCTAATTTTTGAATCGGCACTTGAGTGAGAACTTCAAAACAAAGAAAATCTTCAGAAACAGACGATGTTTTTACCAACAATTGATTTTCTATCCGAATCCCATACTCTCCCGACTTATAATATCCGGGTTCATTGCTCACAATCATTCCTGCTTGAAGAGGAACTTCTATAACTCGTTGACTGATATTTTGTGGTCCTTCATGGACACACAAACATTGTCCAATCCCATGACCTGTTCCGTGTCCGTAATTTAATCCCAACTGCCAAAGAAATTGACGAGCCAACACATCTAAATGAAATCCGCATGTTCCTTTCGGAAAAACAATCTTAGACAACGCTTCGTTTCCCTTTCTAACCGCTTCATAATTTTGACTCATTTCTTCGGTCAAATCGCCTAAACAATACGTTCGCGTAATGTCCGTTGTTCCCTCCAAATAATGCCCGCCGGAATCTATCAACAAAAATCCACGAGACTCAATCTTTTTATTTGTTTTTGGCGTTGCCGAATAATGCACTATCGCTCCATGCTCGGCATACGCCACAATCGGAGCAAAACTTTCGCTCAAAAAACCATCTTGTTGTTGACGAAAAAACAATAATTTTTCAGCCACGCTAATCTCCGTCAAATCCTCCTTGTTTTGCAACGCTTCAAACAACCATTTTTCAAAAGCCATAATCGCTTTTGCATCTTTTTTCATTGCCAAACGAAGATTCTTTATTTCTGTTTCATTTTTAATCGCTTTCATTTCACCAACAAGAGACAATCCTTCATACCCGACTTTCTTAATCAATGAAAATATAGCGACTGACAAAACTTTTGAATCATAACATAAATACAAATCTTCCTTCTCAATTTCTTGCAAAACACAATTTTTGAAGTATTGCTTTATTTCTATATTATTTTCTTCAAGATATGCTTTGACTTTTGGAGATAATTTCTGCTCATCTACATACAAAACGACTTGCTTTTGAGACACTAACAAATAGGCGTAAAAAACCGGAGTGTAGGCAACATCTGAACCTCTCAAATTCAACAACCAAGCTATTTCGTCAAGTTTTGAAACAATTGTATAAGAATCTGTTCTTTTTGATTTTTCAATCATCAATTTTCTCAATCGTTCAATTTTTTGTCCAACAGATTCTCCGGCAAAATTTTCTTCATAAATCCAAATTTCTCCTGATGGCATCAATGGACGATCAATCCAAAACTCATCGTAATCAACATTAAAACGATTGCAAATTCCTCCCAAATGTGTGATTTCTGTAACAAATTTTTTCTCCCAATCAACAGAAATAAAAGAAAAATCATAACCCACCAACAATTCTTTCGTCTCTGTTTTTTGCGAAAAAATCCATTCCGCCACCGAAGGAGTTTGCTCTTCGCCGTCTCTCATCAATAAAATTCCGGAATCTTGCAGTTCTATTTCCGCTTGCAAATAATAACGCGAATCCGTCCAAAGTGCAGATTCTTTTTTCCCAACAACAAGAGTTCCCGCACTTCCCGTAAAACCAGACACTACTTTCCGAAACTGAAAACTCTCTGCCACATATTCGGACATGTGAGGATCGATCGATGGAATAATCATCGCATCAAGATTATTTACTTGCAAATAATTCTGAATTTTTTTCAACAAATAATATTCCATCTTTTTCTCATTTCAAAAAAAAAGGAATGGGGCAATCCCCATCCCCTTTTAGTATTTTTAGTTCTAAATGTTTCTCTTTTTAATCATTCAAAATCATTGGCATAACAAGTGACAATAATTCTGTATTTTCAACATTTTCTACCGGCAAAATAAGTCCGGCACGCGAACTATCGACAAGCGAAATAACAATCTCATTCGAATCAATATTTTTAACTATTGACTGAATAAATTTTGCTTTGAATCCGATACGAATTGGTTCTCCGTCGTATTGACAAACCATCGTTTCTTTTGCCGCTACAGAAAATTCTAAATCATCTGCCGAAATCTCCATTTTACCTGCCGAAATCTCAAATTTCATCAATTCCGTCGCATCATTTGCATAAATAGACACACGACGAACTGCCGAAAGGAAAGATTGACGATCTACAATAATTTTTTTATCATTGTTTGTTGGAATAACAGCGTTATAATTTGGATATTTTCCTTCAATTTGGCGACAAACAAGCGTAAAATTCACCAATTCTATCAAAATATTTTTAGAATCAAACGTAATCTTCACTTCTTCTTCATCTTTCAAAACCGAAAGAATTGCATTCGCCGGTTTTTTACTCAAAATAAAAGACGTAGGAGATTCGTTTTCAACCCCACAAACAGTGTAGCGAACCAACTTATGTGCATCTGTCGCAACCATCGTAAATTTATCTGTTGCAATATCAAAATAAACCCCCGTCATAATCGGACGCATATCATCATCTGCCGCTGCGAAAAGTGTTTTTTGTATACCATTACGCAAAACTTTCGCACTCATTTTGATGCTTTGTTTATCTTCTGATAAAGTAGGAAGAGTAGGATATTCCAATCCATTTTGCCCTATCAAATTATAATTTCCGTTCATTGCTTCCATTTTAATCGACAAATTTTCATTATCGATATAAAATGTAATTGGTTGTTCCGGAAATTCAGCCAAAGTATCAAGCAATAATTTACTTTGAATCGCCACTTTCCCATCAGAATCAGAACTAACAAGTTCCATTGAAGTTACAAGCGTTGTCTCAGCATCAGATGCGGTCATTGTCAAAGTCGTTCCTTGAATGTCGAACAAAAAACTTTCAAGAATTGCCAACGATGCTTTAGATGGGACAACCGATTTTATTTGTTGCAATTTGGCATATAAAGCCGAACTAGATACTACGAATTTCATAAGAAAAATTTTATTTTTTATACTAAAACACACAAAGATAAATGTTTTTTTTTATATCACATCAATAATCTCCAATTTTCTTTAATTAAAAAACATTCCTTTATCTCCACAAAAAAATGTTATCTTTGTACGTTTTTTTTCGTACAAACTAATAAAAAAATAAATTATGGCTTCACAAGAAGATGTATTTAAAAAATTAGTCGCTCATTGCAAAGAATACGGATTTGTATTTCCTTCTTCTGAAATTTACGATGGATTAGGTGCCGTATACGACTATGGACAAATGGGTGTTGAACTCAAAAATAACATCAAAAAATATTGGTACGACAGCATGACTCTTTTGCATGAAAACATTGTCGGTATTGATGCGGCAATCTTTATGCACCCAACAACGTGGAAAGCTTCCGGTCATGTTGATGCATTCAATGATCCTTTGATCGACAATAAAGACAGCAAGAAACGTTATCGTGCAGACGTTCTCATTGAAGAACAAATTGCAAAATACGAAGAAAAGATAGAAAAAGAGTGCAATAAAGCAGCGAAGAAATTTGGAGATTCTTTTGACAAAGCAATGTTTTTCGAAACAAATTCTCGTGTCAAAGAATATGTTACCAAAAAAGAAAATTTACATACTCGCTTCGCAAAAGCTCTAAACGATAACGATCTTGCAGAACTCAAACAAATCATCATTGACGAAGAAATCGTTTGCCCAATTAGTGGAACAAAAAATTGGACTGATGTCCGTCAATTCAACCTTATGTTCTCAACCGAAATGGGAGCTTCTGCAGATGGTGCTATGAAAGTTTATTTACGTCCGGAAACCGCACAAGGAATTTTCGTCAATTATCTAAATGTTCAAAAAACAGGACGAATGAAAATCCCTTTTGGTATTGCTCAAATCGGGAAAGCTTTTCGTAACGAAATCGTTGCTCGTCAATTTGTATTTCGCATGCGAGAATTTGAACAAATGGAAATGCAATTTTTTGTAAAACCGGGAACAGAATTAGAATGGTTTGACAAATGGAAACAAACTCGACTAAAATGGCATAAAGCACTCGGATTGGGAGATCACAAATATCGTTTTCACGACCACGACAAATTGGCTCATTATGCAAATGCCGCAACAGACATTGAGTTTGAAATGCCTTTTGGATTCAAAGAAGTTGAAGGAATCCATTCTCGTACCGACTTTGATTTGAGTCAACATTCAAAATATTCCGGCAAAAAAATAGAATATTTTGATCCGGAAATCAACCAAAGTTACACGCCATACGTCATTGAAACTTCAATCGGTGTTGATCGTATGTTCCTCAGCGTAATGGCTGCAGCATACAATGAAGAACAACTTGAAAATGGAGAAACTCGTGTAGTTCTCAATCTTCCTCCGGCATTGGCTCCAATCAAAGCTTGCATAATGCCATTGGTAAAAAAAGATGGACTTCCTGAAAAAGCAAAAGAAATCATCAACGATCTAAAATTTGATTTCCGTTGCCAATACGACGAAAAAGATAGTATTGGAAAACGTTATCGTCGTCAAGACGCTATCGGAACTCCATTTTGCATTACGGTTGATCATGACACGCTCAACGACAATTGCGTGACTATTCGTCATCGCGACACAATGCTACAAGAACGTGTTTCTATTGCAAATCTTGCAAATATCATCAATCAAAAAGTATCAATGAAAGATTTATTCAAAAATCAATTGATATAAATCAAAATTTCAATAAAAAAGAAAAAGGAGACGTTGTCTCCTTTTTTTATATTCTACACAAAAAAACGAAGGTAAGATATTACTACCTTACCTCCTAAAACCAGAAAAAACACACTTATTATCAATCCTTTAAAGCTAACGCCCTCAAGAATCACTACAAAGATAAATTAAGAATATTTAAGAACCAAATAATTCAAATAAAAAAACCGCAAAAATAAAAACAAAACGGACAAAACAGACAATAAAACGGACAAACACAAATATAAATCTACCATTTCGCAAAAAAAAAGAGATACAAACGTATCTCTTTAAACACTCAATAATTTCTACTATTTACACGTAATCTTTAAGAGCCAAAACACAGGCTTCAAGATCCGCAGGTCGAATCACTGCATGCGAAACTTTTCCATCGTAAACAGCGTACATATATTGCACCGAAACATTGTTTTTTGCCAAAACCGCCATCAATTGAGCAAGCGATCCTTTTTCGTTCTTACATTGTACCGACACGACATCTGTAAGAACTGTTGCAAAACCTCGTTCCGATAAAACGGCAACGGCCTTATCTACATCATCAACCAAAAGACGAAGCATTCCAAAATCATCACGATCTGCCAAATTAAATGCCAAAATATCAATATCATTCAAAGCAAGAATTTCTGCAACCTCATTTGCTCTTCCTGCTCGATTTTCCAAAAAAATAGATAATTGTTTAATTAACATAATGCTCTACCTTTATTAAATTAATTTTCGATTATCAATCGTACGACACGATTTTCCTTGAGAACGCTCAATCGATCCCGGCTCGACAAATACAATTTCTGCCGAAATTGAAAGAACACTTTTAATTCGATCAGAAAGTTGCTTTTTAAGAACCATCATGGCATTCAAATCATCTGACATAAAAGAAGGTTTCACTTCAACATGAACTGCCAACGTATCCAAATTGCCTTTTTTATCAACAATCAATTGATATTGAGGTTCAAATTCTCTCATTTCCAAAATCACACTTTCTATTTGACTTGGGAATACATTAATTCCTCGAATAATCAACATGTCGTCTGAACGACCCATAATTCGATCCATTCTGACTTCCGTACAACCACACGAACAAACTTCATGATGAAGTGCCGTCAAATCTTTTGTGCGATAACGAATAAGAGGAATTCCTTCTTTTGTCAAAGTCGTCAAAACCAATTCTCCTTGCACGCCATCTGGCAAAACTTCACAAGTCTCAGGATCTATAATTTCAGGAAAAAAATGATCTTCTATAATATGTGTTCCATCTTGACATTCACATTCGTGAGCAACTCCCGGTCCCATAATTTCACTCAAACCATAAATATTATATGCTTTGATATGAAGTTTTTCTTCTATTTCTTTACGCATATTATCCGTCCAAGGTTCTCCACCAAAAATCCCAATACGCAAACTAAATTCGTTCATGTCATATCCATATTTTTGGATTGATTCATAAAGATGAAGTGCATACGATGGCGTACAAGCAATCGTTGTCACTTTCATATCATGAAGAAGGCGAATATGTTTTTCTGTATTTCCGGTCGAAGTTGGAATAACCATAGCTCCTAAATGTTCCACACCATAATGCAAACCCAATCCTCCCGTAAACAAACCATATCCATACGCCACAGAAACAACATCATCTCGATTGACGCCAAATGAAGAAAGACAACGAGCGATACATTCGCTCCAAATCTCAAGATCTCGACGTGTATATCCTACAATCGTTGGTTTTCCGGTTGTTCCAGATGAAGCATGCACCCGAACAATTTCACTTTTAGGCACGGCAAACAATCCCGTTGGATAATTATCTCTCAAATCTTCTTTCGTAGTAAAGGGCAATTTTTGAATATCTTCAATCGTTTGAATATCACTTGGAAGAAGATTCATTTCTTGCATTTTTTGACGATAAAACGGAACGCTATGATAAAGTCGTTCCACTAATTTATGAAGACGAACTCCTTGAAGCTTTTTTCTATCTTCAAAAGACATCGCTTCTTTATTTGAATTCCACAACATTGTTATATTTTTTTATACAAACCTTTAATTTTCTTTTACAAAAGACTCCAAACGAGTACGAAGAACATCAAACTGATCTTCTTTGACAAACGAAACACAAACACGAAGTCCTTGTTGTTTTGATCCTGTCGTGTCAAGAGAAATGATAGAAATTCCATAATACAACAATTTTTCCATCAATTCCGCTCCGGTCATATTCTTATATCCTACGGTAAAATAAAATCCATTTCCAACAGATTCTCCCATATCATCGGCATAAACAAGATGAAATCCGTTGTCCAAGAAAATTTTCCGAATCTCTTTTGCTCTACGTTCATACTCATGAGTCGCTTCCAAAAAATTGTATTCACCATCACAAGCCGCTCTAAACATTGCCGCCAAAGCATATTGTGCCGAATGCGATGTGCCGGAAGACAAGCAATAAAGAATACGATTTATAAATACGGTACCAAAATTAGAAACTCCATAACGTTTGCCTAACTCTTCGTATTTTCGATCAAACAATCCTTCAGTCATACATACAACGCCAATTCGCTGACCGGCATAACTAAATGCTTTTGAACCGGAAATCATCATCAAACAATTTTCCGTATATTTTGAAACCGAAGGTTGATACGGAGCCTCAAATGGATGTGAAATATCTCGACGAAAATCCATTCCGAAATATGCCAAATCCTCAATTAGAATCACATCATATTGATCCGCCAATTGTGCCAAACCTTTTAATTCATCTTCAGTCAAACACATCCAAGTTGGATTATTTGGATTAGAATACAAAATCGCACAAATATGTCCTTTTTTGATCATTTCTTCCACTTTCTCTATCAATGTATTTCCTCGATAATTATACATATCAAAAGATTCGTACTTTAATCCGACAACATCAAGTTGTGTTTTTTGAACCGGAAAACCGGGATCAATAAATAAAACCGTATTTCGATTTGGATTAGCATGAGCCAAAACCGTAAACGTTGCAAAAGCCCCTTGCATTGAGCCCGAAACCGGAACAATGCAACGCTCCGGAATATCGACATCAATGAATGCTTTCACAAAACGCGATGCTTGTTTTTTCAAATCCGGATGTCCATCAAGCATTGGATAAATTGCGGCAACACCATTTTGAAGAGCTTTTATTTCTGCTTGCGTCCCGATTTCATCAGGACGAAGACCAGGAACGCCCATTTCCATACGAATATACTTCTCTCCTGTTTCTTTTTCCACTTTATTCGCAACAGAAACAATCTCTCTAATATTGGCTTTACCAAAATCAGGTAAATTCATTGAAGCTATCGCTGCTTCTACAACCTTAGGATCTATTATCGGCATAATCTTTAAATTAAGCTTGTTCTCCAATTTTAAGTGCTGCAATATTCATATCTACAATCGCTTGTCCTTTTGAAGAAAATACGCGATTCACACTTTCGGATAATGTATCAATATCTAAATCAAGCACTTTTGCTGCAGCTCCAAGAAGAATCATATTCACACTTCGAGGCATTTTGTTTTCTTTTGCCAAATCTTCTGCATCAACAAGATTCAAATTCTCAAAAGATTTCAATTCTGCAAGAATTGTTTCTAATTCCGGATAATTAGGAATATTGACAAAAGGAGTCGAAGATGTAACAATCCAACCATTTGGAGCCAAAGCATGCTTATATCGCAAAGCCTCCATCGGTTCCATCGCAATGATAATATCCGCCTTCCCTTCAGGAATAAGATCCGAAGCAATAGGATCACTTGATATACGAAGATGCGAATGTACATCTCCTCCACGTTGACTCATTCCATGCACTTCCGCTTGTTTAATATATAACCCTTTATTCATTGCCGCATCGCCAATGATTGTTGCAATTGAGAGAATTCCTTGCCCTCCCACTCCAGCGAGTATAATATCTTTTTTCATTATAAAAACGTATCTTAAAGAATTATTTTTTTTGTTTTGCTTTTCGTGCCAATGTTTGAATACATTCTCGACGTGGAATAATCACTGACAATCCTTGATAATCCAACTCTTTTTTCATCAACTCTGCTATGACAGGAATATTTTTAGGAAGAGGTTCTACCACATGAAGATGCTCTTCATCAACACCCAATCCACGACAAATTGCTTCAAATTTATTTGTTCCGGCAGAATCTTGACCTCCGGTCATTCCCGTTGTAAGATTATCCGAAATGATTACAGTAATCGCCGCATTTGCGTTCACTGCGTCAAGAAGACCGGTCATTCCGGAATGAGTAAACGTAGAATCTCCAATAATTGCAACAGCATGTTTCAATCCGGCATCAGCGGCTCCTTTAGCCATGGTGATTGAGGCTCCCATATCTACACAAGAATTCAAAGCTCGAAAAGGTGATAAAGCTCCTAATGTATAACAACCAATATCGCCAAAGACACGCGTGTCAGGATAAACATTTCGAATAATTTCATTCAATGCTCCATAGACATCTCGATGTCCACAACCTTGACAAAGGGCTGGAGGACGAGCTACGACAGATTCAGATTTATCGTGTAACTCAAAAGATTTTAAACCAAGAGCAACTCGTACGTTATCCGGATTTAATTCGCCACAACGAGGTAATTCGCCAGAAAGACGACCTTTGATTTCTACTGATTGCGAAAGAATTCCTCTTAATTGCTCTTCTACAAAAGGTTGCCCGTCTTCTACAACAAGTATTGAGTCACAACGTTGAGCCATTTCTTGAATCAATTTTATTGGTGCAGGATATTGAGCAATGCGTAAAATATCATATTCTTCCAAATCCGAAAGATTTTCATTCACGTAGTTATATCCGATACCACAAGCAATAACTCCATTTTTAGCGTTTCCTTTGCGAATTTGGATATTGTATTTTGATTGCTCTGCATTATCCACCAACTTTGGTTGAAGTGCCGTAAGAGCATCATTTTTTCGACGAGCAATTGCAGGCAAAAGAACCCAATCCATCACATCACTTGCCGGTGGATTCAATTCATTTTCGTCACGCACTTGTCCAATTTCGACCACCGCACGAGAATGTGCCATACGTGTTACCAAACGCATCAAAACCGGCAATTTCAATTCTTCTGACATATCAAATGCGTACGACATCATATCATAGGCTTCTTGTTGCGAAGCTGGTTCAAGAATTGGAATCATGGCAAACTTTCCATAAAAACGAGAATCTTGTTCGTTTTGAGAAGAATGCATTGAAGGATCGTCTGCCGAAACGACAACAACTCCTCCATTAACTCCGGTCATTCCGCTATTTACAAACGCATCGGCAGCCACATTCAAACCAACATGTTTCATACAAACCAAAGCACGTTTTCCGGCAAACGACATTCCAAGAGCAGCCTCCATTGCTGTTTTTTCATTCGTACACCATTTGCTTTTTACTCCACGTTCTTTTGCCAAAGGAGCAAGTTGTATATATTCCGTAATTTCTGTTGATGGAGTTCCCGGATATGCATACACTCCGCTAAGTCCGGCATGTAAAGCCCCAAGAGCAACAGCATGATCTCCAAGTAAAAGTTGTTTCATTTATATTAAAAAATTAAATTATTATTGTTTTATTTGTTTTTTGAAACAAACCGCAGTTGAGGTTGCAATGATTCGTCCGTCATTATCCACAATTTTTGCAAACAGCGAAGGAACTTTATGATGAGGAGCAATTACTTCTGCCTCACAAACAAGACGTGAACCCAACTTCCCGGCTGATGTAAATGTAATATTAGATTGCAATGAAACGCAACCTATTTCAACTGAATTTGCCGCCACAGCCATAATCGTATCTGCAAGGGTAAAAATTGCTCCTCCTTGGCAAACACCTCCAGCGTTCAAATGTTTTTCCGTAATATCCAAATGACCAATAGACTTTCCTTCTTCTACAGAATCGATTTTCACACCAACTTCAGCGGCAAAAATATCCTTTGAAAAAAAATCTTTTATTTCTTGTTCTGTCATTTTCCACTAAATTCTTATAAGAAAGCACAAAGATACAAAATTTCTCAACAAACGTCATTGATTTTGACGATACCAATCATAAAGCATTTTCACGCCATCTTGAATCTCCACAGTATGATACCAACCTAAATTATGCAGTTTGGACACGTCTGTCAATTTTCGCATTGTACCATCAGGTTTAGATTCGTCCCATTGCAATTCGCCTTTAAATTGAATTGTTTTTTGTATCAATTCTGCCAAATCACGAATGCTGATTTCTTTTCCCGTACCGACATTAATATGACAATTGCGAATTTCTTTTTCTTCTTTTGAAAAAGTATCTTCAAAATTCACATTGAGTAGGATATGCACACTTGCATCGGCCATTTCTTCACTCCATAAAAATTCTCGCATAGGAGTTCCTGTTCCCAAAAGTTTCACGCTTTTGTCCGAAATGCCAAATCTCTCAAGAACTTGAATAATCTCATCGTCCGTATTTTCGCCGGAAATATCATAAATTGGTCTTCGATTCAAATCTTTTCGGATAGAAGTCCAATCTTTTTCATTCAAACATTTCGCTAAATAAATTTTTCGAATCATTGCCGGAAGGACATGTGAATTTTCCAAATGAAAATTATCATTTGGACCATAAAGATTGGTTGGCATGACGGCAATATAATTCGTCCCGTATTGCAGATTGAAACTTTCACACAATTTTAATCCGGCAATTTTTGCTATTGCATACGGTTCGTTGGTATATTCCAAAGGAGAAGTCAGCAAACAATTTTCCGTCATCGGCTGAGGAGCTTCTCTTGGATAAATACATGTTGAACCCAAAAACAATAGTCGCTTTACGCCATGACGAAAAGCTTCGCCAATTACATTTTGTTGAATTTGCAAATTTTCGTAAATGAAATCGGCTCGATAAATAGAGTTTGCCATAATTCCGCCAACTTTCGCCGCGGCAAGAACGACGGCTTCGGGTTTTTCTTCATCAAAAAAACACCGAACTGCATTTGCATCTAACAAATCCAATTCTTTGTGCGTACGCCCAACAAGATTTGTATAGCCACGAGAAAGCAAATTGTTCCAAATTGCCGAACCTACAAGACCTTGATGTCCGGCTACGTATATTTTTGAAGATTGATTCATTTCTTTTTGCACAAATTATCATCGTGTTGCACCATAATACGCACCAATTCATTGAACGAGGTTTTTGTTGGATTCCAGCCAAGCAATGTTTTTGCTTTTGTCGGATCGCCCAACAATTGTTCTACTTCGCACGGACGAAAATATTTTGGATCTACTTCTACCAAAACTTTTCCGGTTGCTACGTCTATTCCTTTTTCATTCACTCCATTTCCTTCCCAACGAAGTTGAATCCCAAGATATTCAAATGCAAGCGAACAAAATTCTCTCACGGTATGCATTTCTCCGGTTGCAATAACAAAATCTTCCGGCACATTATGTTGCAACATCAACCACATACATTCTACATAATCTTTTGCATATCCCCAATCTCGACGAGCGTCAAGATTTCCCAAATATAATTTTTCTTGCAATCCATTTTTAATTCGTGCCGCCGCAAGTGTGATTTTTCGAGTTACAAACGTTTCTCCTCTCCGTTCGCTTTCATGATTAAACAAAATTCCATTAACGCAAAACATTCCATAACTTTCACGATAATTTTTTGTGATCCAAAAACCATATTGCTTTGCCACACCATAAGGCGAACGAGGATAAAACGGCGTTGTTTCTTTTTGAGGAATTTCTTGTACTTTTCCAAACAATTCCGACGTTGAAGCTTGATAGATTTTGCACGTTTTTTCCAATCCACAAATTCGTACTGCTTCAAGCAATCGAAGCGTCCCAACGGCATCTGTTTCGGCAGTATATTCAGGCACATCAAACGATACTTTGACATGACTTTGAGCGGCAAGATTATAAATCTCTGTCGGACGAATTTCACTAATAATACGAATGAGAGACGAACTATCGGTCATATCTCCATAATGAAGATTTACTAATCGTTTTTGTTTCATATCTCGCACCCATTCGTCAAAATACAAATGTTCGATTCTACTTGTATTAAATGATGAAGAACGACGAAGGATTCCGTGTACTTCATATCCTTTTTCAATCAAAAATTCAGCAAGATACGAACCATCTTGTCCGGTAATTCCTGTGATAAGAGCAACCATATCGTTTTTTTTTATTTAAATATTTGTTTACAAAAATAATAGAAGAATTTCATGTCGTCAATAAAATAGCGGCGAAATAATCGTTTCGGTTCGCAAAGGAAACGATAAAACCATTCTATTCCCAATCGTTGCCACAATAGAGGAGCTCGTTTTATATTTCCGGCTTCAAAATCAATCGTCGCACCTAATGCCATAAATAATTTCACGTTAGGCATTTGCGAACGATATTTCATAATCCACTTTTCTTGTTTCGGAGCACCTACTCCGACAAGCAAAACTGTTGCACCGCTATTATTAATTATATCAATAATTTGCCGACACTCTTCTTCTTTTTTTTCAAATCCAAAAGAAGGTGAATATGCTCCAACGACTCGCTCTTTTCCCAACTTTGCATTGATTCGTTCTTTTGCTTTTTGAGCAACGCCTTCTTTGGCTCCCAAAAGAAAAATTCTACACGCCTCATCATCTTTATGATACGTGTAATAATCCGTAAAAAAAGAACTTCCGGGAATAACTTCTTCGATTGATTGTGGCAATAATGCAGAACATCGCTTGACAATTGTGCTGTCACAAATCACCCATTCTGCTTGCTGATAAATCGCATAAAATTCTTGGTCTGTTTGCAATTTTACCAAATGATCTACGTTCGGAGTAAACAAAACTCCTTCATGCAAATTATCCAACAATTCTTTTTTTGAAATGGATAGAATTTCAATATTTAAAACTTTAACTTTTCTCATTTTTACAATTTCAAAATCATCATAGGGCAAACCAATATCCATAATTTGTTTGATATTCAACGCCTTCCAAACGCAAATAATACCTACGCAAAGGATTCGGAACAAAATTATACGTTACATTCAAAATGCCACCACAAAAAATTTCACTTGCAACAGAAGTTTCTTTTTCATCACATTTTTTTATTTCAATTTCTTAAACAACAATTTCCATTGATGATAAATGGAATCAACGGAATATTCTTTACTTGTTTCTACTGCCGACAATGCCATTTGTTGCAACAACGTCTCATCAGACAAAATCGGAATTATTTTATTTACCGCATTTTCTACCGAAAATTCATTATTCACTTTTGGAAAAATGACTCCATTTTCGCCATCTTTCACAATATCGTGCAATGCCGCAAAACTATCATATACAAAAGGAATCACGCCAAAACTCATACATTCTGCCAAAACAAGAGGGAATCCTTCAAAATCTGAAGTCAACAACAGTACCGATGCTCGTTCATAATACGATTTTGGATATTGGTATCCTTCAAAACTTATTCGTTTCAAATTTAATCGTTTCGCTTTTTCTTTCAAAAAAATCTCATCTTTTCCGCCGCCAACAATCGTCAAATTCCAATCTTGAAATTGAGATTCCAATTTTGACCAAACATCAACTATCCGACCAACACATTTTTGAACATTGTCCAAACGACCGACATAAACAATCTCTTTTTGTTTTTTATTAAAATCATAATCAAATCCTTCATTTGAAATAGTCACCGGATTCGTTTGCACAAGCAATTTTTGTCGTTTGTCCTTCAAACCTGTAAATTGCTTAAAGACATCAATATACGCCGACGAAAGAACTTGATAATAATCGCAATGACGATAATTATATCGCATAGACATTGCGGTAATCGATCTTACAAAAAAATATTTTCCTCTTAACCAAAAACGTTGAAACGGATTTTTTGCAACAGACAATTTCTGCTCTACATTTTTCAATCGTCCATTTGCATTTGGAGCATTATGATAAATCGAAACGATAGAAAAATTCTTCTTTCCTTTTATTCCATTCAAAAGAAAAATAGGAATCAAAGGCAATCCCCACTCGTTCAGTACAAGATCAATTTCCCTTTCTTCAATGATGGTTGACAACATCTTTTTGTTGAAAAAAGAACACTTAAATCCATTTCCATAATAAAGTTTTATCCGCTTGTCCAACCGATCAACAATGTTTTTTTCTCTTCGTAAAAATAAAAAAATAGAAACATCATGTCCTTCGCAAACGAATTTATTTGCAAGAACGGCATTGACAACTTCTACTCCACCGATACCATCAGATTTAAAAATGAATAGAATATGTTTTTTCATTTTTTATAACTTTTTTATAAAAATTATAAATTGTTTTAAACAAAGAAAAAAGTCCTAATCGATCAGACAATCGTTTCATTCTCGCTTTAAAACTCATATTGACGATTTCAAATTCCTGATTTATATCGTGCAACGATTTTCGTTGATCAAGAAAAGCTTTTATAATTTCGGTTCTTTTTTCGTGTCTGACCGATGGTCTGAAAAGGTGAGGATTTCCAAACAAAGCCTCTTCTATTGTTCTTTTTTCGACAAAAACATCTTGTAATTGACCAAAAACATCGTTTCCTTTTTTCGTATTAACAAGAACCAACGAAACGCCTTTCAACGTGGAATGAGAAAAAGATTTTCCATGCCGACCTATTCCCCAAAAATCTGCAATTGTACAATCCGACACACGAGTTGTTGTTGCATATTTGCAAGTATAACAAGACTCTCTAAGTAATGATGACTTCATAAATGCTTCCATAAATAAATCATCTTCTGCGTATAAATATTTGGGAACGCCATCAATGGTGATCGACGTTTTATATCCCCAACCATTCAATCTACGAAAAGTCAAATTTTCAAAATTCCCGTACCGATTGGCTATTTTTTGAGAATAAGAAGAAAAAACCGAAGATGACGGAACGCCATGACAAACAATATCGATCAACAACAATGTGTCATATTCTTTCCGTAAAAAATTTTTTAATCCGGCAACTTGACACGGAGTTCCCGAAAATAAAACATATTCACCATTTTTCAACAACGTCTTGATTTCTTGATAACAGACATCTAAACGGCTTTGAAAATATTTACTTCCTCTCAATTTCGCCAATTCCGACTCTTCCCTAATCCCGATATGACGACACATAAATTCCTCATCTAACATTGCCCCGAAAACAACGCCTCCTTTTTGCAACACAAAACGAGCAAATGCAGAAAACGCTCCTCCCGAACTACTTACTTCTCTATCTTTATTGCTCCAAAATGCGTATACCTCCGATGGAGAATCATTCTTCTTCGTCAAAGACATTTCCGGACATGAAGACTCGCAAAGTCCGCATTCTACACACAAAGACGAATCTACAATTGGAAACAAAAAACCTTCTTCATCCAATTGCATTTGTATCGCATTTCTTGCACAACTATTATAACATGCCGTACAACCTGTACAATATTCTTTACTGACTAACGTTGGCATAATTCAATACTTTTTATTTGTTTGTTCGTAAAAATCTTAATATTCTTTACTGACTAACGTTGGCATAATTCAATACTACGTTGCAAATATTCCATTGACTTTTGTCTATAACCAATCAACAACTTCTCAACTTTCTCATAATCAATCGATTGTTCAATCACATCTATCGTCTCAACCGAAGATATATTTCTTTCTTCTAAATTCAACATATTCAAAAAATCCACTACTCTCGAACTTGCAACCTCCGGAGTGATTGTAACAAATTTTTTATGAAAAATAACTGAAAAAACCGTCGAATGAAACGAATCCGCAATTACATATTCCGCATTTGCAATCCAACCCAAAAATTCGCTCACTTCCGGACACCAAAGCAACTTTCCTGGTCGCACGACATCGTGCCAATTATACGAAATATTATACACCGGCAAATGATGTTTTTTTTCCAAACGTTTCGCATAATCATCAATTCGTTTGTCATGATGAAGATTGTATGTCAAAATATATTTTTTCTTTTTAGAAGATTTTTCCGACAAATACAATCGCCATTGATCTTTATCAAGCAACAATGTCGGATCCAACACTTGTTCCACATTTGAAAATCCAAGTTCTTTCACCAAATTCACCCCTGTTTTTTCTCTCAAAGAAAGCGATACAAACGAAGACAAAAATTGTTGCATTTGGAGTTTCTCATTCGCAGGAATTTCGGATAATCCAATTGATGAAGCATAAGAAAATCGACGTTTTTCGTTTGGCAAAAAATCCAAATACAAAACCGGCTCAACCGTTTCGTTGTAAAAACTATTCCACACCTGATCGCTACCCACACAATAATAATCCGCATTCCAAACCATTCGTTTTGCTTCTTCATTTGTCGCAAATTTATTTTTTGACAAACGTATATGTTGCGATATAAATCGTTCAAAAACCCGATTTTTTCGCCAATAAGATGGCAAAATCAACATTTTTGCAACAAACAACAAAATCGGATTGGAAAAACGAGCACTTTGATTTTTTAATCTACGCAATTTCCCCTTATTCGTATATCGTTCAGGATGATAATCCAGAATTTCCACGTCAAAATTCAAATGCTCCAACACTTTTTGCAAAGCAAATGCTTGTAAAACGCTCCCATAATTCTCTGCTCTATGCAACGTTATAATGCCTATTTTTATTTTTTTCCGATCCATTTTTTTATTTTCAAATACCATTCAAACAATCCAAAACGATAAAAATAATTTTTCAACAAAATCCGTAATGTGCGAACAAATGAAGTGTCAAGATATTTTTTCTCCATTTCAGAAATTGAAAAATGCTGCAAATCAACAAAAAAAGTTTCTCTTTTGGGAGGACATTTCACACTATTCAAAATCATTATTCCATCACGATCAATCACTCGATTCAAATCACTTTCTGCCCACTCAAATTGATTTTGAATAACAGAAAAAATCGCCTCTCCTTTTTGCGTATGAACAAAAACATTCGTTGCGGCTCCTTTTTTCAATTTTTCGTTTTCTTCTTTTGCTCCCCAACAATCAAAAAGCGTAAAATCACTCACTCGATTCAACGTCTTAAACGCACATTCGTAACACGATGGTCGCGAGCAATAATCAGAAAAAAAACAACGCATCAAAACATCTCCTTCCATTCCTAACGAATACTTCTTTGTTGAATCCTCAAAACGAATTACCGATGCTTGATAACCCAATCCGGACTCCTTGTCTCGCGATTTGTAAGCAACTGCCTTGCTTCCCAATCGAACACTATGATAATCTACATATTTTTCAAAAAACAACGGACTTGGAACGCCATGGCAAACCAAATCTACCAAAACCAATCGTTCATAATCTTTCCGAAGAAACGCTTTTAATCCGGCAACTTGACACGGAGTTCCAGAAAAACAAACCCAACGTCCTTCTTCCAAAAATTGTTTCACTTGCCGAAACGAATCTCCCACATCACTTTGCACATATTTGCTTCCCGAAAAACGCAAACAACCTTCTATCGTTTCCTCCCACTCATGTCGAACTTTCATTTCACCATCGCAAACAACTCCAAAAACAACTCCTCCTCGCTCTATGACATATCGAGCAATTGGCAAAAAAGCTCCTCCACTCGTGCTTTTCGTCAATTCTTCTTCATTCTTGTTTTGAACCACATAATGAAGAAATGATTTGGTTGTCAAATCCAACGGATTTTCTATCGGACAAACCTTATTACACAACCCGCAATCCGTACAAATTTTTGTATCCACAACCGGATACAAAAATCCTTCATCATCGGATTGCATCGAAATGCAATGTTTGGGACAAACAGCATAACATGCCGTACAACCAGAACAATTTTTTTTGTGCTCTATCGTTATCATTTTTCCTTATTTATTCAATGCTTGTTTCAAATAATTCATTGAAAAAAGACGTTTCTCTTCCAATCGTTTTTCAACATCAGAAAAATCCGAAGAAATAGTCAACAAATCATCTATCGACATTGTGCGATTCACTCTTCGAGACAATAATCCGGTGAGAGACAACAAATTATCGATTCGGGTATTTGTATTTTGCGATTGTGTGGCAGAAAAACGATTAAAAGAAAAAAATTCTTTATGATAAAGAATCGAAAATACCGAACAATGAAAAGAATCCGTAAATACATAACGAGCATGACGAATCAAATTCAACCATTCTTTCGGTCCGACGGCATAAAGAGCCTCATCGGCAAAACCTTCGTCAGACGGAATGTACTCATCTAAATGTTGCAAAGCAACGATCTTCAAGCCGGTACGTTTTTTCATTTCTTTAATCAAATCTCTTTGCCAAGGATTGTTTCCCAACAAATAAACCAAAATATAATCTCCTTTCAGAATTGGATCCGGTTGTTGAATCGAAAGCCATTCCTCCGCCGTAAGAAGAAGTGTTGGATCAAGCACCACCGGCACTTCTCGACCTGTCAAATCTTTTACAATGTCACATGCCGATTGTTCGCGAAGAGCGATATGATGAAAACGATTCATGAATCGTCGTGCTTTTTTTCGTTGCCAACAAGGCACTTTTGTTACGCCCATCGAAGTGGAATATGCGACTTTTAATTTGTCATCCGGAACCCACTCCATCGTCGTAAAACCATGTTCGATAGAATCTGTTCGCCACAATTGATCGCTACCAACCAAAAATCCATCAAACTCCAACGCCATTTGTTCCAATGACGTTCTGTCTTTCGGAGCAAAATCGGTAGTATGAAACATTGTGGAAGAAAAATCATTAAAATAAGATTCTCGCAATTTTGCATTTTCGGCAAATGTCGGATTTTGCTTTTTTGCTCGTTTTATTTTTTGTTTTCCCCACCAAAGACGATAATCCAGCACCAATAATTTTTTCATCATATACAACCACAACGGTTGTTTCATATAATCTCTCGAACGACGTTTTTTTATCGTCTTATATTCCACACCCAATTTTTCCATAGCAATTTCTGTCGCATACGCTTGCAACATACTACCATAATTATGATGTTCAAAACAAGTTAATAATCCTATCATTCTTTTTTACAATATGCTAAAAATTCTTCAAAATCTTTAAATGGAGCCTCATCTCTCGCCAAATAGGCATCATAACATTCTCTCAACTGAAAACGTATCGGAACACCAATTGATTCGTAATATTCAACATTAGACGAATGCACATAATAGATAAATTCTTCTCGCAACTCATGAGGTTTCGGATCACGACCAAATCGCACTATAAATTCCCGAACATTTTCTACGGCTTCTGTCAAAGCTATTTTTTTTCGCTTCGTATAAAATTCTTCTATCGAACAAATCACTCGGCAAGGAACTCCTACGGCAATACTATTTGCCGGAATACTTCGTGTAACTACCGAACCGGCTCCAATAAAACTATTGTCTCCAATTTCCACTCCTTTGCAAACAATAACATCTACTCCAAAACATACATTATTCCCAATTTTTACCTTTCCCGACGAATTAACAAAATCATGAAATTTGGTTCGAAAAATTCTGGAAACCCAATCGTGTGTCAAAAGTTTAAAACCACTATTCATATCAACATTCTCACCAATTTCAATCAAATGCGGACGCGTCACATCGATTCTATGCGTGTGTGGAAAACGAAATATCGAATTCTCTCCGATTTTTATTCCACAACTTCTTAAATACCGAACAAAAGCGGACGAACTGCGTCGCACCCAATAATACTGTATTTTATCAATTATTTTTTTCAACATCTTGCTATTTCATTTTAGTTATCAAATACAAAAAAAAAGCACTTTTATATTGCAATGCACGACAAAATAATCGGTGCTTCAAAGGCAATTTTGCAATCGGATAATGCTCTATTCCCCGACGAAAAGTTTCGTCTTGACAAAGCATTTTGATTTTTGACAATTTTTCTTTCAAACTCTTATCTTCATTTGCTCCCATCAAAATATGCAATCCTATTCTAAAATAATGTTGCGTACGACGTTGCAATCGAATACGATAGCGTTCTTCCGAATATAGTTTGCTCAAACGCATTTCCATCTCTTGAATAAAACGTTTCAGACGAACAATTTTATCTTCTTTTTTCGTATGTGAAATCGAATTTTCATTCACAAAATAATTGTAATATCGTCGTGGCAAATAACCGATTCGTTCTACTTTGGATAAAAAATCCACCTGAAAAATCGCATCTTCGGAAGCTATAACTTTTTCCGAGACAAATTGCAAATAATTTTTTTGAAAAACATCTAATCGATAAATCGCTCCCCATGAAGATGGATGAATTTTTACGTCCGACGAAAATGAAGGCTCCGTGCCGACCATATCCAACAAAAAATCATCAACTTGCTCTCGTCCAAAACAAAAACGCTCTGTTTTTTCCAACGTATGATGCCCAATCACTTGCGTTCCGTTGTGTCGCTGAAAAGCAAAATAAACCGCTTGCAAATCTTTTTCTTCTGCCTCTTTGCAAAGTTGTTCATAAGCTTCTTTTTCTACCCAATCGTCGCTATCCAAAAAAGCAACATATTTTCCGGTTGCCAACTCAAGACCCGAATTGCGAGCATATCCCAATCCGCCATTTTTTTTATGAATCACTTTTATGTTGGAATATCTCTTCGCATAATCATCACACATTGACGGACAATTGTCCGGACTTTCGTCATCAACAAGAATAATCTCCAAATCAGACAACGTTTGTCCTATCACCGATTGAAGGCAACGATCCAAATATTTTTCTACATTATATATCGGTACGATAACAGATAATAAAGGCATATTTCTTTTTTTATGACAATACAAATTTTAAATAATTTTCTGCTTTCTCTCGTTCTTTTCGCAAATTCTCTTGAATCAATTCATTGTTTAAATTCAAATCAATTTCAAAATTCGGCTGATTTTTTACAATAATTCGTTCCGAAACACCACATTGTTCAATCAACGAAACCATACGATCATCGCCCGTTTGTTCATCATTCACAATCGAATAAAACGGCGTTCCAAAATTGAGCGAAAAAGCTGTGCCATGAAACGATGTTGTGATTACCAAACTTGCATTTAAAAACAAATAAAGAAATTCGCTTGGTCCGGCTACAGAACGCAGATATTTCACATTTTTCACACGCAAACGCTCTCTACTTGAAAAATCCAAACAAACCACTTTCAGACCTGTTTTTCGATGAGCTTCTTCTATCACCCGATTTACATAAGGATAAGGATGATAAGCATATTTCAAAATATAAACTAAAATATACGGTTCTTCAATTTTCAATACCGATTGTTTTGCAATTGGCAAATAATCCGATTTTGTAAGTAATAACGTAGGATCAATATGGCTCTCGATTTTTCTTGACAACAATTGAGACAATAAAATCTGACCGTTTTTTTCTCGAACCGAAATTGCCGAAAATTTTTGCAATTGCTCTTTAAACAATTTTGATTGTTCTTCGGTCAGACCTTTTTGTGCCAACGAAGAAGAAAAACTAACACATTTCAAATTTGGAGAAAGAAAATCGAAGAAAAAACTATTGTCACTCACAATATGTCGAGGATTCCAAACCTGATCACTTCCAACCATAAACACATCATACGACCATTTTTCTTGTTGCAAATCCTGACGAGATTCATACTTTTTTTCAGATAAAACAAACCAACGTTCATAAAAAGCAGCAAACAAACGTTGCGTTTTTTGAAGTGGAAATCCTTGTATGAAATGCAAAAAAAATCGAACAAATTTCAACAAAACGAATTTCAACGACATTCGTTGTTTGCGATGATATTCGTTTGGATAAACATAATCTATCAATTCCGCATCGTAACCCAACCGACGACAAAACTCCAGCGTTGCGTATGCTTGCAAAGCCGAACCATTATTCAAAACCCGATGCATGGTCAATATGCCAACTTTTTTCATCTTTTACTTTTTTTCAACAATTTAAGTTTCAAAATGTCCGGAATACGCAAAATTTTATTGAACAAAAAAATTGTTTTCAAAGACAATGAAGAACGAAACAAAAACATCATCATTGACCAAAAATATGGACGTTTTATTCGTTGCGTTTGTTGCCCTTCTGTCACGACAGCAACAGGTTGTTGTTCCAAAAATAAATTTGCTTTTTCAACCAACGATTTTCCTCGTTCTGTATAAATCAACAATCCGCTCACTCCCAAATCATTTTTTTGATATGTTTTTCCCCACAAATCTCCAATACGAATATCTGCCATAGAATAAGTTCCCTTATACGGACAATCTTCATGACAAGCACGATTGAAACAATGTGATTTTAAAAAAAATGAATAAAACAAATCTCCCGCTTTTCGACTCTTTCTAAACGTTTGTTTTTCTCCTTCAATCGTCATTGCCCACGACTCGTGCCAACCTTCGTTTTTATCTCGCCATGTCACACTTTTTATTTTTCCGACTTTCCCTATAAGTTCTTCTTCATACTTTCGCCACATATTCATAGAAGGAACACCATGACAGAAAAAATCTATAAAAATAACATCTTGCTCCATTCTTTTTTTCTGCATCAATTTACGAAATGAAGCAATTTGACAAGGTGTTCCGACAATAATATATTGTTCTCCTTTTTTTATGTTTTGCAACATCTGCGACGCATCGCTTTGAATATACTTACTCCCTGTGGTCGCAACGACTTCTTCTTCTATTTTTGATATGTAATGTTCCGCTTTGCGAAGATTAGCATTGTATCTTACGCCGCAAACATTTCGCAAATCTCGAACGGCTGTTTTGACAAGATTCAGTCCTACACCTCCGGAAGATGCCAATTTTCGCTCATTATCATCTAAACTCCACGCTGCAAAACTTTGAATCGGAAGAATATTTTCTTTTTTATCTTTATCATGATATGCACATACAGACAAACAAAGCCCACACGACAAGCAAGATTTTTCGTCAACAATGATCGGTTGATAAAAACCATCTTTGTTTAATTTTAATTCAATAATCTTTTGAGGACAAATAGCCGTACATGCCCCGCAACCATAACAAAATTGATATTGTGATATTGTATTTTTCAAACCTTTTCTTTTTCTTCTTTCAACAACAAACATGCTTTTACCATTATTCCCGAAAGAATAAGCATAAACGATAATTCGATTCCAATGACAACAGAAACTGTTTTCCCGACAAGAAAACCAATAGGAAAAATTGCCAAAACTTTATCCGTTTTGTACAACCAATAAGAAGTTCCCAAAACTACAAACAAATAAGTCAAACATCCTACAAATCCATAATCTACCATTAATTGAAACCACACACTTTCTGCTCCGAAAAGCAACGGATTTTCGGGTCTCACTTCTTCCCAAATAAAATTCCGACCATTGCCAAACCAAGGATTATACTTAATCGCAGAAAGACAAATTTCTAATTGTCGCATTCGTAAATTAAGACTTGAACCTCCGGCTTCACTATCATTGGAATTGACAATAGTATCTACAATCATAAGAAAAAACGGAGTTGCCACAATCAACAACAATCCTGCTACAATCAACAATTTTTTAAATATCAACGTTTGATTGAATCGCTTCCAAAAAAATAATCCCAAAATCATTGTCGCAAATACCAGAAACTGACTTCTTGTTCCGCTCAGCAAAACACAAAAAGGTAACAGAATGATAAGAAAATAATCCCATTTTTTTTGCATTACATTATATCCAATCGTACGTATATACATGAAAAAGAAAAACATACACGCACAAGTCATTCCCAATGCAGAAGAATACGGCATAATAGAATTACATCGAAGAAAACCAAATCGTTGCCTAACATCTTCTGTCCCTAATATCGCTCCGGGATCCAACAAATGAAATTGTTTAACTAATTGATTATAAATATTATATCCTAAAGATAATTCAACCAAAGCGTACGCACACACAACAATAAAAAAGGTGAAAATACACTTCAAGAAAAATTGCAAATGTGCTTTTGTCTCTACCAATTGAAAAACAATATACGGATAAACAAAATAACAAAAACAATTCACTACTATCGTAGGAAAATTTTTGGAATATCCTAATCTATCGCTAATGATATAACCTAACATAGCACAGACGCACGGCACAATGACCCACAAAGAATAAGGAATGTTGGTTTTTCGCAAATGATAACCTTTTATATAAAAGAAAAAAATTTGCATCAAAGAAACAATATAAACCAACTTAACTCCCGGTATTCCGGAACTTAAATACGGAAAAAATAAAACTACCGCAGCAGAAAACAATGTCGTCTTTCGGTAAAAAAAATACGACATGACAATCAACACTATTAAAACAACAAGCATCAAAATTTACTGCTCCTCAATTTATAAATTTTCTTTAAGAAATTGTCTTGACTTTTCTTGTTCTTCAAGCAACACCGACATCAACTTTTCTCTATCTATGGAATTATTGATCAAATCAACATCAGATTTTTCAAAGGAAAGTATATGCGATGACAAACCAAAAAGATTCAACAATGAAAAAATCCTCGTGCCTCTTTGTGGATTTCTGATATAAGAATAAAAATTTTGACTTCCCATTAAAATTGAAAATACCGTTCCATGAAACGAATCTGTAATTGACAAAGATGCATGCTGAAAATATCCTAAAAAATCCGAAATCGAACCTTCATTTACAACGATTGCTCCTTCTACCGGTTTTTCTATTACTTTGGAAAACAAAATCAATTTTTTTCGACTTTCTTTGGAAATCTTCAACAAATAATCAATAAATTCAGCATTGAAACGCAGCAAAAACGCAAAAATATAATCCTCACATTGCGGTTTTTGAGCGATAGATTGCCAATGCGAAATATCTAACAAAAACGTTGGATCTAAAACTTGTGTTATTCTCCCGTCAACTAAAGGCGATAACAACTCCACAGCAGTATTCTCTCTTACTCCAATTGCATCATAAGACGACAACCATTTTTGAAAACAAACTTGTTCATTTTCTCTAATCTTTTCTAATCCAATACTACTCGCATACGCTATCTTTTTGGCTTTCTTATCTGTTACAAACGTAAGAAAATACGGCTCAATCGAAAATCCATGTTGAGGATTCCAAACTTGATCACTCCCCGTGATATAAATATCATATTGAGGGGGATTTGCATACAAATCATCAATGCCTTTATACAAATTTGAGTATTTTATTTGTTGATTGAACGCATCAAATTGTTGTTGCAAAAACGGAGTTAATCTATCCTGTTTTTTGCTAAAAAAAAGATTTACCCGCTGAATGAATCGTTCCCCAATTCTCACTTTTTTGCGAAAAGGCAAATATTTCCGACTCCATTTATAACCTTTGTTTGTTGGACGCAACAAATCAATTATTTCACAATCATATCCCAAAATCGAAATATATTTCCACAAAGCATAAGATTGCAAACAAGCTCCATAATTAGGAGATTTATGAATCGTGATAATACCAACTTTCTTTTTACTTCCACATGACATAATTCTCAAACGCTTTCACTTTTACCATAAATAACATTTTACTTTCTTATTTTACTCAAAAAAACAATCTTTATCCATTGTCGTTCATTTGATGTCATTCCTATAGAAAAAATAGAAAAAAACGCACACAAAACACTCAAACAACCTACAACTAAAAATTCTAACCAACCTATTTCCATTTGTTGAGAAACAACAAACGGAAACACAAATGCTACAATTGCAACTAAAAATGACCGACAAAATACATCTTTAATATATCTCTTTACAGGAAAATTCAAAATCAAACGTTTTACCAAAAACAATCTTACAAATAAATTGACAAGTGAAATTCCTATCGAAAGAAAATAAATATCAACCGGAGAAGCTTCAAACCATTTCAACATAACGTACGCAATCGGCAACGTTGTCATCGTAATCGTCCCAACCACAAACTGATAAAGTCGAACTTTTCCCGTAGCATGACAAGAAGTCATCAATGGATTTGCCATCGCATCAATTGCCGTAACGACAACAATCAATCGCACAAATTCTACCGTATATTCCGGAATAGACCCAAGCCATAAATCAATTAAAAATGGAGCTTCAAGAATAATTGGAAGAGATAAAAATAAAATTAAAAAAAAAGAAAGTTTGGAACTGCGAAATACCAACTTAAACATATTGTTATAATCCTCTATCGCATAATATTTTGTTATTTGAGGACGAACAGCTGTATAAAAATTGGTAAAAAACTTATGAATTGCCAAATTAACTTGCATTGCAATTTCTCGAGCAGCGTTAACTATCGGCGAAAAAAACACATTCAACAAAATACTAACTCCCTGATTCTTAAACATTCCCGATAGCGATCCAAATACATTCCACGCCGAATAAGACAATAATTCTTTAAATAACGATTTATCCCAAATCCATCGATAATGACAAATGGAAAATTTTCGATTGCAAAAAATATAATAACACAAAAAATGAAGACATTCTGCAAGAGCCATCAACACTGCATAAAAAATCAAATGATCAAAATCAAACACTTCCAATAAAAAAACCAACAACAATTTTATCGTCACTTCCACAATTCCAATATACGCATAAACATCCATTCGTTCATACGATATAATGACCGACATGTAAGGTGCAATCAAAAAATGAAATATACAAGAAAATATGGTACACTGAAATACACAATTGGTAGCAAACATTCGCTCTTGAGGAATAGTCAATTGCGTATTGACAAACCATACTCCAATTGTTTCCGACAAAAGAAAAACGCAAATTGCTAACAAAATATAAAGAGAAAAACAAATAATAAAAACTCTCTTCAGCTTCTCCTCATCTCCTTTTCCCATTTGAAAAGTAAGATATCTTTGCGTTGATACCGCCAAAGAATTTGAAAAAACTGCAAGAGAGCTCACGACTCCTCCAACCACTCCGTAAATACCAAAATCTACTACGCCTAATGCTTGCAAAACAACTCGTGAGGTATACAACCCTACGATCATCAAAAAAAACATTCGGACGTATAGAATTAACGTATTCTTTAATATGCGTTTGTTATTATCCAAAACAAAAAATCAAAAAACTTAATATGCTTTTTTATCTCCAACAATCCCTAAATAAACCGTTTTGAGAATAATCCGAATATCAAAGAAAAAATTCCAATTCTCAATATAAAATATATCTTTCTGAATCCGTCCTTCGAGATCTTCTCTTTTCGTTATTTCTCCTCTAAAACCAGAAACCTGAGCCAAACCCGTCACTCCCGGTTTTTGCAAATGACGAAGCATATATTTATCCACAAGTTGCACATAATCTTCCGTCTGACGAATCATGTGAGGACGAGGACCAACAACGCTCATGTCGCCAAGAAAAACATTGATAAATTGAGGCATTTCATCAATCGACGTTTTGCGAAGAAAACGCCCGACTTTCGTTATTCGAGCATCATTCTTTGTCGCTTGCTTTTCGTCCGCTTCTTTATTTCCCGAAGTCATCGAACGAAATTTCAAACAATAAAATTCTCTTCCTCTATATCCCGTTCTTTTTTGTTTGAAAAAAACAGGACCTTTGCTTTCCGCCTTTATCGCAATGGCAACCACAATAAAAATAAACGGAAAAATCGTCGCCAAAAACAAGCCGGAAAAACAAATATCAAACAGCCGTTTAATCATCTTATTCCCCCACCGTTCAAGCGGTTCTTCTCTCAGCGAAACCAACGGAATATTATCATAAAATTCCAAAGAAACTTTTTTAGGCAAAAAACGCTTAAAATCCGGCACAAGATAAAATCGTATCAAATGATTTTCCGCATAATTCATTATCGGCAAAGCCTTTCTATCTTCTCCCGAAGGAAGCGTACACACGATAGATTCCACCGTATTTTCTTTCAAAAAACGAATTACATCATCCAAATTGCCCAACCGAAGCGAAGCATCAAGCGATTGCTTATCCTGTTCTTCATCATCAAAATAACCAACAAGTTGAATCTTATTATTTACATTATTACAAAAACGCTCTTGCACTTCTTTTGCCACCTCTCCCGATCCCAAAATAATCAACGTAGATAATTTAGAATGTTTGCGTTGAAAACGAACTAATTTCCACATGGCGAATCGCCACACACAACAAGCCAAAAACGTAAAAACAATGAATGCTGCCATCACTCGCAACGGAAAATACACAATATCTCCCGTGAGCCATAATACAAAAAACAAAATTCCCTCTTGCGTAAGCACCGTTTTAATCACTTTATCAAAAACTTGACTAAAACGAATCGAAGAACGATGCAAAATTATATTCCATCGCATTATGCTTATCAAATAAGTCAAATTGAAAAACACCAAAAAATGATAATCCCCACCAAAAAAATAACGATACGACATGTATCTATGCCAAATGGCATATACAAGCCACAACATTAAGTTAAAGATGAGCATCTCACCAATAACGATGATCAATTTCCATATTGGGAATGACTTTTTAAAATTCAAAGCAAATTACTTTTTTTGATTAAGAAAAAAGACGATTTATAATTGATTTTTTCCGTTTTGATTTTTGACTATAATAATAATATCCATAATAATACGACCGTCGATAATAATATCCTCGACGACCCATATTCACCCCATTGATAACGATTTGAATATCATTCAATTTTTGTTCGTCATACAACACATTGACAAAGTCTATGCAATCTTTCGTCGTCGAACCTTCTCTTGCCACATAAAGCGTCATATCCACCACTCGATTTACCAACGAAGTATCCGACACCAATCCAATCGGAGCCGTATCGATTATGATATAATCATATTGCTTACGAAGATTTGCAAACAAATCATCTAATTCTTTTTTGCTCAACAATTCATTCGGATTGGGCGGAATATGACCACAAGGCAACAAATCCAAACCTTCAAACTCCGGCAAATAACATATCAAATCATCTACACGACTCACTTCTCCTGCCAAATAATCCGAAATTCCATCTTTTTGCTCTATGCCATACAAATGTGCAAGCATCGGATTTCGAATATCAAGTCCAACAAGCAAAACTTTTTTGTTAATCAAAGAAAATGCTTGAGCAAGATTGGAAGAAATAAACGTTTTCCCTTCATTACTCATACTTGACGTGATGGCAATCACTTTTTTATCCGTAGAATTAAATCGTTGTATAATTGAATTTCGCAAAGAACGAAACAATTCAACCGTTGAAGATTTGTTATCCGATCGAACCAACAACGTATCCATCGAATCATCTTGCGTAATTTCTCCGATAACTGCAGGTTTTGCATTTTGATCAATATAATCTCTATCTTGAATCGTAGATCGAATTGTATCTCGAAGATAAATATATATTATCGGCAAAAATAATCCTATCGCAAAAGCAATCAATAGCACAAGCGGCTTTTTAGGAGAAATAGGAGCCAACGAAGCTCGCGATTGACTAATAATCTTTGCCTTTGGAGCTGTGGCGGCTAATGTCAAACTCGTTTCTTCTCGTTTTTGCAAAAGAAACAAATAAAGCGATTCTTTGATTTGTTGCTGACGTTTTATTTCCAAAAATTCTCGCTCGATTTTTGGAATTTGTTGAATCTTTGCCGTTGTCTTTTCTTCTGCAAGACTCAAATTTGCCAGCGTAATTTCCAACGTATTACGCACGCTGACAACACTATTTTGAATTCCACTACGCATGTTCGACAAATTCGTCACCAAACGCTCGTAAATCGGATTTGTCATCGTTGTTGCATCTTGCAAACGTTCCTTTTCAAGCAACGATTCATTATATCTGTTGATCAATTGAGAAAGACCATGATCCGTAATTCCAAGATTTGGTATCAATTTGTCTTTGTTTTCTTCCTCATTGATAAAAGTTTCCACATATTCAATAATAGAAAGTTGCGTTTCTGTTTCTTTTAATTTACGCTCATTTTCTCCCGTTTGACCAAGTAACTAATCTGCTTCCGAAGAAATATCAGTAATCTTATGAGCCATTTTAAATGCTTCAACATCTTTTTCGACAGAAGAAAGTTCTACCGATAATGCTTTTACTCGTTCTTCAATAAATACCGCAGTATTGTACGCAATCTGATTCTTATCTTGTTCGGCTTGTCTATTATAATGATATGTCAGAGCAGTAAGAAAATCTTCTCCGCATCGACGATGATTCGTCGTCATTTTTATATTCAAAACCGTTGAATTTTTTGTTGCCGGATCAACTTTCAACATAGAAGAAATTCTCAATGCCATCATTTCCAAATCGGATACATAAATATATAATGGCACCCGGATTGTATCCTCAAATTGCGATTCCAAAACAAACATCAACTTTTCATTCATTTTGATTGTTGCCGGCAAGGAATCAATTTGTTGATTATATTTTTCCCCTTTGTGTTCAACCTGAACTTTATACGAAGTACTATTTTCCCCCTGTGGCAACACATTCACTACAAAATTAGGAGTCGATAAGTCCGAAAACATTCGCAATTTTATAGGAGATTCTGAATTATGAATTCTTTCTTTGTCAAAAAAGCCATCTACTTGATACGATATATGATAGTCCACTTCTTCAATCGCATTTTTTATCAAATCCGGACTTTTAAAAACTTGAATTTCATTATCTACAATATTTTGCCCACTCGAAAAACCCAATTCTTGTAGCATTGCCAATTCCGAAAGTCCTTTTTCTTCATCTTTGATCAAAACAGACGTTTTTACCTCATAGACATCATTTTTCTTGCATAAATAAACAAATCCCACAAAAAGAGAAAATACAATTGACATAAGCAACCATTTCCAATACGACAAGTAATAGAACATGAATTTTGTCAAATTCAATTCTTTTTCTTCAAAATCAGACATTGTATCTATTTTTTATTATTTACTAACTTTTACAACATTTACCAACAAAGTGGCTACGGAAGTAGCCAACGAAACAGCAGAAACCGAAATCGTTGCCGCACTTGTGACCGAAGCCGAATTTCCTTTATGCTTATTTGGTTTCACATAAACCACATCATTTTGTTTCAAATAATAAAAAGGTGATTTCATAATATTTTTATCTTGCAAATCGAGTCGTGCCGTTATCTTATTGCCTTTGTCATCTTCTCTCACGACAAGAACATCTTTCCGACTTCCATAAATCGTCATATCTCCCGCCATGGCAAGTGCATCAAAAATCGTCAATCGCTCATCTTTCACCACAAAACTACCGGCATGAGCAACTTCTCCCAACACCGCAATCTTAAAATTCGCATAACGAATAATAATAATCGGCTCTTCCGTCAAATAAATCGGATAAATTTTATTTTTAATCTCCGTTGCCAATTGCCGACGCGTCATTCCTGCCACCGACAATTTTCCTAATATAGGAAAATCAATCGTTCCATCTACTTCTACCCGATACGTTTGCAAATTTGCATACATCGAAGATGAAGCCGTGACATTATTTGCAGAAATAGGAGTTGGCGTTGTTATCAAATTAAATGCGGCGGCAGCCTCTGGAGTAGGAGTAGAAACAACAATAGTCAATTCATCATTAATGCCAATTTTAGATTCATAAATCGAATCTGACACCAAAGTTTCATTTGTTGCTTCCATGAGATATGGAATTTTTTTACTTGCACAACTTGATAATGAAGCAAACAACAATACTAACCCGATAAATTTCACTATTCTTTTCTTTCTCATTACATTTAATATTTTTTTATAAAAAAAATCAATCTACACAACACACCTACAACAGCACAAAAATAATTTAAAAAAAATAAAAAATCTAAAAAAAACAAAAAAACACCCTTTCTGGCAAAAAGAAATACACCAAAGAGCAAAAAGAACGCAAGAAAACTTCTTTTTTCGCCTTATCACGACAACTACAAACGTTTTTTTACCTATCTTTGCAAGTTGTATTCAATCATTTTTTATTTCAACAAGTAAAAATATAAATAATCAAACTAACATAAAAATGGTAGAAATTAAAGAATTAGAAGACGTTGTTGTACGTTTTTCGGGAGACTCCGGAGATGGAATGCAATTAGCCGGAAATATTTTTTCCACTATTTCTGCTACCGTCGGAAATAGCATCAGTACATTCCCGGATTATCCGGCAGATATCCGAGCTCCTCAAGGTTCTCTGACCGGAGTATCAGGATTTCAAGTTCACATTGGAGCGGGAAAAGTCTATACACCGGGAGATCAATGTGATGTTTTGATTGCAATGAATGCTGCTGCATTAAAAACGCAATACAAATTTGCAAAAGCAAACGCAACAATCATTATTGACACAGATGCTTTCGGAAAAAGCGACCTTGAAAAAGCCGCTTTCAAAACAAACAATTATCTTGAAGAAATGAATATTGATCCTGATCGTGTAATTGCTTGTCCTATCACACAAATGGTAAAAGATGCTTTAAGCGATACGGGAATTGATCCGAAAGCCATGCTGAAAAGTAGAAACATGTTTGCTCTTGGATTAGTTTGCTATCTTTTTGATCGCGATCTTAATATTGCATTCAATTTTCTAAAAGAAAAATTCGCAAAAAAACCTGCCATTGCAGAAGCCAACATTAAAGTCATTCAAGCAGGATTTGATTACGGACACAATACTCATAGCAACGCAACAAATGTTCGTCGTATCGAAACAAAAGAAAAAACACCAGGTCGATACATGGACATAACAGGAAACAAAGCAACTGCCTACGGATTTATCGCTGCGGCAGAAAAAGCAGGATTAAAACTATTCCTTGGTTCTTATCCTATCACACCAGCGACAGACGTTCTTCATGAATTATCAAAACATAAATCTTTAGGCGTAACAACAGTACAATGCGAAGATGAAATAGCAGGTTGTGCGTCTTCTCTTGGAGCTTCTTTTGCCGGAGCTCTCGCTGTCACATCAACTTCCGGACCTGGTATTTGCTTAAAATCGGAAGCTATGAACTTGGCAGTAATCATGGAATTACCTCTTGTTATTCTAAACGTTCAACGCGGAGGACCGGCAACCGGACTTCCTACAAAAAGCGAACAAACGGACTTATTGCAAGCACTTTATGGTCGTAACGGAGAAACACCAATGCCTGTACTTGCAGCAACATCTCCAACAGATTGTTTTGATGCTGCGTACGAAGCTTCAAAAATCGCATTGGAATACATGACTCCTGTCGTTCTCTTAACCGACGCTTACATTGCCAACGGTTCCGGAGCATTCAAACTACCAAACTTAACAGAATATCCTGCAATCAATCCACCATACGTTCCTCAAGAAAAATTAGGAACATGGACTCCTTATGAACGAAATGAAAATGGAGTAAGATATTGGGCAATACCAGGAAGAGAAGGATTTACTCATATTTTGGGAGGTCTTGAAAAAGACAATAAAACGGGAGCAATCTCTACTGATCCTGAAAATCACGATTTAATGACTCGTCTTCGTCAAGCCAAAATAGATAACATCAAAGTCCCTGACGTAGAAGTTCTTGGAGACAAAGAAGACGCAGATCTTCTCATCGTTGGATTCGGTGGCACATTCGGTCATCTACATGCTGCAATGGACGAAATGAGAGCAAAAGGAAACAAAGTTGCTCTTGCACACTTTAAATTTATCAATCCACTTCCAAAAAACACAGCAGAAGTATTGATGAAATACAAAAAAGTTGTTGTTGCAGAACAAAACATGGGTCAATTTGCAGGATTTTTACGAACAAAAGTAGATGGTTTTGTTCCTCGTCAATTCAACCAAGTAAAAGGACAACCATTTGTTGTCAACGAATTGGTTCAAGCATTTACTAAAATTATTAACGAATAAGAATAAGGAAAAATGGAATATACAGCAAAAGACTTTAAAAAAGGACAACCACGTTGGTGTCCAGGTTGTGGCGACCACTTTTTCCTCTCGTCACTTCATAAAGCAATGGCCGAAATCGGAGTTGCTCCACACGAAACAGCAGTCATTTCCGGAATCGGATGTTCAAGTCGATTGCCACACTACATGGCAACTTACGGCATGAACACAATTCATGGACGTGCCGCAGCAATCGCAACAGGATGCAAAGTTGCAAATTCAAAACTAACAGTTTGGCAAGTCAGCGGTGACGGAGACGGATTAGCAATCGGAGGAAATCACTTCATTCATGCAAATCGACGAAATATTGACCTAAATATGATTTTGCTAAACAACCGTATCTACGGATTAACAAAAGGACAATATTCTCCGACATCACCTCGCGGATTTGTAAGTAAATCATCTCCATACGGCACGGTAGAAGATCCATTCCGTCCGGCAGAACTTTGCTTTGGAGCACGAGGACACTTTTTTGCCCGTGCCGTAGCCACCGATGCAACCGGAACGGTAGAAATTCTAAAAGCCGCTTACGAACACAAAGGTGCTTCCGTTTGTGAAATTCTACAAAATTGTGTTATTTTCAACGATGGAACACACGAAACTGTCTACAGCAAAGAAGGTCGTGCAAAAAATGCCATTTATCTCAAACACGGCAAGCCAATGATTTTTGGAGAAAACAATGAATTTGGATTGATGCAAGAAGGCTTTGGACTAAAAGTGGTAAAATTGGGCGAAAATGGAATTACAGAAAAAGATCTTCTTATTCATGACGCACATTGCGAAGACAACACTCTTCAATTGAAACTTGCAATGATGGAAGGTCCCGACTTCCCTATCGCTCTTGGCGTAATCCGAGATGTTGAAGCTCCAACGTACAACGATGCCGTTGAAACACAAATTGAAGAAGTAAAAAAAGCAAAAAAATACCATTCGTTTGCCGAACTTTTGGAAACAAACGACATTTGGGAAGTAAAATAAAAAAACAAAATAATAATTCAAAGTAGAGACGCATCACAACGTCTCTACTTTGTTATTATAAACAATGACAAAAAAACTAAAAATAATCTTTTCCATAATCGCTTGGTGTGTATTGATATATTATATTATCAATTACAACAACTACGATACACTACTCCAAACCTTGTCGCAATCCATTTACAATGGTTGGAGGTGGGGATTGATTGCTATTTTGTTGTGTCCCTTAAACTGGTATTTAGAAGCAAAAAAATGGCAAACCATAACAAAAAAATTACAACCTTTAACTACTAAAAAAGCCATTCTCAGCATACTAAACGGGATTGTTGTTGCCTTTTTTACTCCTAATCGAATTGGCGAAATGCCGGCAAGATGTTTAGATCTCGAAGAAGGAAACAGAGTACGCGGACTTTCGCTCGGAATTATCAGTTCTATCAGTCAGACATTAGTCATCGGACTTTGGGGAATTCCGGCATTGATTCTATTCATTCAGATACTACAAAATCATAAAATTTCGCTTCTTTTCCCAATACTAATCATTCTTATTATCTTACTGACATACTGCCTATTACCTTCTATCATCAATTTTTTTTCAAAAAAAAAGAACACTCCTTCTTGGTTTCAATACATTCAACCTATCGGAGAATTAAATGGCGAAGAACTTTTCAAAATAATGATCATTGCAAGCCTTCGTTATTTTGTGTTTTGCTTTCAATATTATTTATTTTTAAAATTCTTTGGAATTGATCTAAACATAAAAAATGCATTTATTCTTATTGCTACAAATTATTTATTTCTTACCTTTACACCTTCAATCGCTTATTCAGAAGGCATAACTCGTGCTTCAATTGCAATAGTCGTATTTTCTACCGTAACAAAAAATACAATCGCCGTCGGAATAACCGGAATAACAATCTGGATTATCAATTTTATTATTCCAATGATTGTTGGATCTCTACTACCTTTTATCAAAGAAAAATCTTCTAAACAAACGTTATATCATGAATGAAAATTTTGACTTTGACGCCATTCGTCCTTACCGCGACGAGGAAGTTGTCGATGTATTAAAAAATCTATGCGAAGAAGAACAATTCATCAAAGTTATTCAATCCATTAAACCCGAACTTTCTTCTGACATGATCAAAGCTATTTTATTGCAAAATAAAACAGTGCTTGACTTTCAAGGAAGTGTAATTTTATCCTTATTAGAAGAATTAACAGGAAAAGTGACCAATGGCGTTGAATTGATCGGAAAAGAAAAAATCAGTCCGGACAAAGCATATCTTTACATCACCAATCACAGAGATATAGTTTTGGATTCGGCATTTCTAAACATGTTGCTTTATCGCAACAAATACGTATTAACCGAAATCGGAATTGGAGACAATCTTTTCGTTTACGATTGGATTCGCCATGTTGCAAAACTAAATAGAAGCTTCGTTGTAGAACGAAATCTTCCACTCAGACAACAACTAATAAGTTCTGCAAGAATGTCTGCTTATATGCGTCATACCCTCTCCGAAAAAAAACAAAGCATGTGGATTGCTCAACGAGAAGGAAGAGCAAAAAACAGCGACGATCGCACCCAACCTGCACTATTGAAAATGCTTAATATGAGCGGGAAAAATCAATTTGCCGACAACTTCAAACAACTTCATATTTGTCCGATAAGCATCAGTTACGAATATGATCCTTGTGATTATCTAAAAGCAATAGAATTTCAACTCAAAAGAGACAATCCGGAATACAAAAAAACAAAAGCCGACGACCTAAAAAGTATGGGTACGGGAATAATGGGATACAAAGGGAAAGTCTGCTTTACCATATCAGAAGAAATCGACAACGAACTTGATCATATCGCCCAACAAACGGAAAACAAAGGAGAACAAATCAATTTGTTAACCGAATTGATTGACAAAAAAATACACAGCAACTACACCATTTTCTCCAACAATAAAATTGCATACGATTTACTCCTTTCGAAAAACAAATTTGCTACCGAATACAACGAAGAAGAAAAACAAACTTTTCTTTCTTACATAGACAAACAATTGGCAAAAATCAACATTCCAAACAAGGACGAAGATTTTCTTCGTACAAAAATTCTTGAAATGTATGCCAATCCTCTTATTAACCATTTAACTGCAAAAAATGCATAAAGATTTAATTGCAAAATTAGCTGACACAGAAAGTTTAAAAACCATTTGGAATAGACAAAAAGAGGGATTTGCCATGCCATCTATTTCCAAACTAACCGAGATAGTTGAACTTTCTCGTGCCATTCTTTTCCCCGGATATTTTGGAGATGCAGGCGTAAATCATCTTAATTTGCCTTATCATATCGGTATCAATATCGAACATCTGTCAGAATTGCTCATCAAACAAATCGAAGCAGTTTTGAATTTAACAAACGAAAACAATAGCACGGAAAACAAACAAAAAGCAAAAGAAATCACATTTCATTTTCTAAACGAATTTCCTTTGCTTCGAGAAATTCTTGCGACAGATGTCATTGCTGCATACAACGGCGATCCGGCCGCAAAAAGTTATGGAGAAGTCATCTTTTGTTATCCGGCAATTCGTGCAATTATCAACTACCGCATCGCACACACACTTTTCAAACTCAACGTACCTCTAATTCCACGAATTATCACAGAAATGGCACATAGCGAAACCGGAATAGACATTCACCCGGGAGCCACAATCGGACGATATTTCACAATTGATCATGGAACAGGAGTCGTTATCGGAGAAACCGCAATCATTGGAGAACATGTCCAACTCTATCAAGGAGTGACATTAGGCTCTCGATCATTTCCTCTTGATGAAAATGGAAATCCAATCAAAGGACAGCTTCGACATCCTATCATAGAAGACAATGTCATCGTATATAGCAACGCTTCCATATTAGGACGTGTCACAATAGGAAAAGGATCAATCATAGGCGGAAACATTTGGATCGAACACGATGTACCTGCAGGAAGCATTATTACTCAAAAAACCCAAGCAAAAAAATAAAATCTTTTTACATTGAATATGCAAATTATTGGAAAAACCTACAAAGGACTTGAAGATATTTTAGCAAAAGAAATTCAAGACTTAGGCGGAAAAAATATAGAAATTGGTCGTCGTGCCATTAGTTTTGAAGGAAACAAAACCCTTCTTTACAAAGCCAATCTCTGTTGTCGTACAGCAACACGATTTTTAATGCCAATAGCCTCTTTTTCAGCAAAAAACGCAGATGAACTTTACGAACAAACAAAAAAAATAGATTGGACTCAATACATGAATGTAAAAACCACATTCTTAATCGACTCCACCGTTTATTCTGAAAGTTTCACTCATTCTCAATTCGTCAGTTATCGCGTAAAAGATGCTATAGCAGACTTTTTTATGGACAAAGAAGAGAAACGACCTTCTGTCAATTTGTCCAATCCAGACATTATAATAAACATTCACATTAGCGACACGACTTGTACAATATCGCTTGACTCATCAGGAGAATCGCTTCATAAACGAGGTTATCGCAAAGACCAAACAGAAGCGCCAATCAGCGAAGTATTGGCAGCAGGAATGTTGCTCATGGCCGGTTGGGACGGGCAATCCGATTTTATAGATCCAATGTGTGGATCAGGAACGATTCTAATCGAAGCCGCCCTTATTGCACTCAATATTCCTCCCGGAATTTTCCGCAAAGAATTTGCATTTGAACGCTGGAATGATTTTGACAAAGATCTTTTTGATGAAATCTACAATGACGATAGTTACGAAAGAGATTTTGAATACAAAATCTACGGTTCTGATCTTTCTAAAATCGCAATCAAAATTGCTGAAGAAAACATAAAAAATGCCGGACTAAACAAATACATTTGTCTTCAACAAAAAAACATTGCCGAACTTGAATTAGAAAAAAATCACCGCTATCTCATGGTGACAAATCCTCCTTACGGAGAACGCATCAAACCGACTCAAATACACGAACTATACCGCACGATCGGTTCCATGCTAAAACATCAAATGACAGGAAACGACGCCTGGATCATTTCTTCGGAAGAAGACCTCTTGAGTCAGATAGGAATGAAGCCAAGCATAAAAAAAGAATTAATCAACGGTGCTCTGAATTGCTTATTTTGCAAATATGAAATTTTTTCCGGATCAAGAAAAGATCATATCATTGCGAAAATCAAACGAGGAGAATATAAAAAAGAACCTAAAATCAATCGAGATCGTAGCAAAGATTATCAACCGCTAAACAAAACCCGAGCGGAAAAACAAAAAGATCGACGACGTTTCTTTTTAGGGAAAAACGGAAATCCGGGAGGAAAATCTTCTCACGGCAACAAACGATTTTATAGTAATAAACCAACAGATAAAAATTACGGAGGCAAACAATAATGAAACAAAAAGACTTCTTATTTTGGGGATTCTTAATCATTCTCTTTCTTCCTTTTTTCGTTAGTGATTCTGTATTCAACGCATATTCATCGTTCAACCGCGAACATGGAATCATCATGAGTTTTTTCAAATTCGCCATTCTTTCTACCATCGGAGAAATGATTGGACTTAGAATCCTTACCGGAGAATACTCTAACAAAACTTTCGGCATTATTCCGCGAATGATTGTCTGGGGTTTTCTTGGCATGGCAATTTGCATGGCAATGAAAATCTTTTCGGCAGGAACTCCCGTTTTTCTTGAATTTGCCGGAATGAACGGAGCAACCGAATTTCTCAAAGGAGAATTGTGTTGGCAAAAAGTTCTGGTTGCACTTTCAATTTCAGTAGCCATGAACACGATTTTCGCTCCTGTTTTCATGACTTTTCACAAAATAACCGATGCTCATATTGCAGAAAACAACGGTTCCATCAAAGCGTTAATATCTCCAATTCCAATGAAAAGATTACTAACGACACTCAACTGGGATCGTCAATGGAATTTTGTTTTTGCAAAAACAATTCCTCTCTTTTGGTATCCGGCACACACCATCACATTCCTTTTGCCAACAGACTTACAAGTCCTTTTTGCCGCACTATTAGGAGTTATGTTAGGAGTCTTATTGGCATTAGCAACACCAAAAAAATAAATTCAAAATTAAAATAAAAAAAAGACGATTATGTTTGATACTTTTCCAATAATAATTACCGTAATTGGTATTTTATTTCTTGCGTGGATTTATTGTTTTCTTCCTGCAAAAATGGCAAAAAAACGAGGTCGAAGTGTCTTCGGTTGGATTATATTATTTTTGATTATCACACCAATTTGGGGAATAATCGCTTTACTAATTTTGGGAGATTCAAAAAGTAAAATCCGAGAAGAAATAATAAACGAATTAAATCAAAATTAAAAAGAAAAACTCTTTGCTAAAAGTAGCAAAGAGTTTTTTTATTTCAAAACAAAATCTTTTTTGAACGAATAATGCTTTTGAGCAAAATAAGAAAACAGCGTAGTAAAAATTGTGGTTATCATCTTTGACGGAGTCGGATAAATTCCAACAAAATCAACTAACACTTTCAGACAAAAATAATTGATCAATAAATTAACTGCAACAATACAAAGATAACGAAACAATTGAATCCGTCCTCGAAGCGAAGATCCTTGAAAACTAACATTTCTCGAAAGATAAAATCCCGTCAACAACACAATCGGAAACGTAATCAACAAGGCTGCAATATGTGGAGAAAACGCAATAAATCCTAAATCAAAAATCTGTTTTCGCAAAACGAAATTATAAACAACAAAATAAAGAACCCAATCAAAACACATATTTCCCACACCACAAACACCGTAACGAAAAAAACTCACCGGCATCAACTTAGAAAAAGGCGGATAAAAAAAATCTATTATTCGTATAATAAGTCTTGACATAATTCAATAAAAAATTATTTTATTCAAATAATCAAACTCAATAAATATCAAATATATTACTATCTTTGCACAGATAAAAAAGGACTATTACTTTACTGCAAAAGTAACGAAAAAAATGCAAGTAAAAGCAAAAAAACATCTTGGACAACACTTTTTAACGGATCTTAACATCGCAAAACGAATCAGCGATGCTTTAGAGTTAGAAACAGAAATGCCTGTGTTAGAGGTAGGTCCGGGAATGGGAGTGCTTACGCAATTTCTTTTGCAAAACGAAAAATACAACACATCCGTTGTCGAAATCGATCACGAATCAGTAGAATATCTTCGCATTCATTATCCTCAACTAAACATTATTGAAGGCGATTTTCTACGATTAAAATTGGAAAAACTCTACGACAAACCATTTTGTGTAATTGGAAATTTTCCCTACAACATCTCAAGTCAAATATTTTTCAAAGTCCTTGAATATCGCAATCAAATTCCTGTTTGCGTAGGAATGATACAAAAAGAAGTAGCCGAACGATTGGCAGAACCTCCCGGAAGCAAAACGTATGGAATCTTAAGCGTTCTACTACAAGCATATTACGATATTGAATATTTATTCACCGTTCACGAACACGTATTCAATCCCCCACCAAAAGTAAAATCAGCCGTTATTCGCATGAAACGCAACAATCGAACTTCTCTCGACTGCGATGAACGACTATTTACAACCGTTGTCAAAACGGCTTTCAATCAACGACGAAAACAATTAAGAAATTCACTAAAAATATTGATCCCAAAAGATAGTGCATTATTTTCTCTTCCAATTATGGACGAACGACCGGAGCGGCTAAGTGTAGATCAGTTTATTGAACTGACACAACAAATTGCCAATGCGAAATAATCCTATTTTTTTTACCATCAATACTATTTTACCGTGTCTGAATTAAAACTTTTTTACCACGATGAAGGTCGCCTAAAAATGTCAAGAAGCATTGAAACATTAAAAACAGTGCCTCTCTCTAAATTCATTTGGATCGACCTCAATGATGTCACCGAAGACATTGAAGACCAATTGGAAGAATTTCTCAAAATTTATATTCAAGAAGAAGAAGAAATCGAAGAAATTGAGATTTCTGCAAGATACATGCAAACAGAAGATACAATCGTTGCCAACTCCCATTTTATGCACGATAACTACGTAATGGAACCTGTATCTTTTATTCTAAAAAACAACATTCTTGTCTCAGTTCGATACGACAATCTAAAATCATTTCACGAAACAGTTCGACGCATCTATGCCAACCCACGAATGTTCACTTCCGGTTATCACGTATTAACATCGTTGCTTGAAACTCGCGTAGAATTTGACGCAGATATGATTGAAGATATGACACAACAAATCACCATATTATCATCAACGCTCAAAGATGACGAAGTAGATGATGATATGCTAATCAGTATCAAAAACTTACAAGAAAAAACGATGCAAATTCGCGAAAATATCATTGATAAACAACGCGTAGTGAGCAACATGCTAAAAAGCGATTTATTCCCTACCGAACTCAAACCAAAATTATCAATGATCATCAAAGACATCAACTCTCTTATCGAACACACCAACTTTAGTTTTGATCGATTGGATTATTTACAAGACACATTCCTTGGGTTAGTTAATATCCAACAAAACAAAATCATCAAAATATTTACAATCGTATCCGTTATCTTCATGCCTCCAACCCTCATCGCGAGCATGTATGGAATGAACTTCAAATTTATGCCGGAACTAAATTGGCAATACGGATATTTCTTTGCCATCGGACTAATGGTTTTATGCGTCTTAGCAATTTTATGGTTTTTCCGATGGAAAAAATGGCTTTAAATCAATTACACAACACTTTTTTCTAAAAAAAACATGGCTAAACTAAACATAGAAAAACCTATCGTTTTTTTCGATTTAGAAACAACAGGTACCAATATCAGTTTTGATCGTATAGTCGAAATATCTTATATCAAAATTTGGCCAAACGGCGAAGAAGAAGAAAAAACATATCGGATCAATCCAACAATTCCGATTCCTGCAAATGCATCTGCCGTTCATGGCATATTCGACAAAGACGTTGCCGACAAACCAACATTCAAAGAACTTGCAAACAACATTGCAGAAGTATTTACAAACACCGATATTGCCGGCTTCAACTCCAATCGTTTTGACATTCCTTTGCTTGCCGAAGAACTTCTCCGTGCAGGAATCAATATTGATTTTACTCAACATCGATTTATTGATGTGCAACGAATTTATCACAAAAAAGAGCCTCGTACGCTATCTGCCGCATATCAATATTATTGCCACAAAAATCTGGACAACGCACACAGTGCTTCTGCCGACACTCGAGCAACTTACGAAATTCTACAAGCTCAAATAGATAAATATTCTGACTTAGAAAACGACATCGACTTTTTATCCAATTATTCTTCCGAAAAAATAGTTGATTTATCCAATCGTTTTACCTACAACAACGAAAATGAAATCGTATTCAATTTCGGAAAATACAAAGGTCAAAGTGTCAAAACAACATGTCTAAGAGATCGCGGATACATTGAATGGCTAATGCAAAGCGATATGCCTTTACAGTCCAAACAAATTCTTTATCAACTTTATCAAAAAGCAAATGCCTAACCCCTATTTTCAATTCAAGCAATTCACGATCTATCAAGACCGTTGCTCCATGAAAGTAGGTACCGATGGTGTTCTTTTAGGAGCTTGGGCAGATTGTTCTTCATCGCAAAATATTCTCGACATCGGAACCGGAACCGGACTTATCGCCCTCATGTTGGCTCAACGTTCTCCCAAAGCTATCATTCACGCAGTTGAAATTGATGAAGAAAGTAGCACTCAAGCAATGGAAAACGTTTTGTCTTCTCCTTTTTCCGAGCAAATAAAAGTATATAACACATCAATACAATCATTTTCAAACGAAGCAACAGAAACATTTGATCTTATTGTTTCTAATCCTCCTTATTTTGAAAACAATCTCAAATGTCCTTCCGAAAACCGTTCGTTAGCCCGACACACCGACGCTCTTTCTTTTGAAGAACTCATTGATTGTGCATTACATTTATTAGCTCCAAACGGAAAGTTTTGTGTTATTCTTCCAACAGAAGAAGCCATTCGATTCGGTCATCTTGCTCAACAAAAAGGATTATTCTTATCTCATCAAACAAAAGTATTTCCTCTTATAGAAAAAGAAGAGAAACGCCGTCTGCTTTGTTTTTCACAAGAAAACGTACCTACAACCGAAGACTCTCTCATTATTGAATTGGAACGACACATTTATACGGAAGAATTCAAAACGCTAACAAAAGATTTTTATCTGGACAAAAAATAAGATACTATTCAAAAAAAAGAGAGACATTTTTCAATGTCTCTCTTTTTTTATTCATCATGCTTTTGTTTCATAAGCATCAGCTCTTTGTCTGACTGCAAGATAGAAAATAATCGCACGAGTTTTTTTCTTCGATACACGCTTGTCGTGATATTCTACTTCATATACATAATTGTCCGGATCAACTTCGTAAATTGAATTCGGCAACCATTCTTCAAGAATAAAACGTTCTGCTTTTAGCATGTTACGCATCCAAAGTTTTGAATGAGGAATTTTCACATGAACCGCAACATAAAAACCATTATCAATCGTCAACGTATTCATTCCTTCCGGAACTTGAGAAAAGTCATTCACAATCGCTCCAATACCAAAATCAAAAGCTCCATCTTCTTCCGATTTACAACGAATCGTCACATGAGAATGCTCTTCTTCTTTGTTTGGAATAGAATCACGAATTTCTCTAAACTTATGCCAAAGTTGATAATCATCTTCAAACATTTTATCTTCTGTCGTTTTGATTCGAAATCCAACGACATTAATCGGACGACGCACACGAATAATTTTTGGTTGAAAATTTTGTTTGTTTTGCAACGCCATTGCAAGAATAATCGTAAGGAAAACAAACGGAATACAAACCGCCAACACATGCCACCAAACAGAGATAGCACCAAAAACAAATAAAGGAATCATAGTAGTAGAAATTAAAAAATGATTAAACTCCTATTTTTGAGATTTTTTATTCTCTCCTCACAAAGATAATTTTTTTTTTAGAAAAACAACACTTTTTAACTTTTTTTTATTTTAATTATCCTTTTTATTATATATCAAAACCTTTCAGCCCGAAAATCCACATATTTTCCATGATTCTTTCGTCTGTATTTACCTACAATAATCAATCTTATACACAACACATAAAAAAGCACGGCACTTTTTAGGATTCTCATTTCAAAATGTTTGGCATAACCCGACAAATAGAAAGGCTAAAAAGTCCATGCTTTCAAGCACAAGCATTTGTGTATTATTCTTATCTGTCATTTTTTAGTCGCCAAACTTTTGAAATGATAGAATAAAATTAAATGCTTTTTTTCAAAATTTTCAAATTTTGCGTAAAATTTTTCACGCAAATTATTTCATATTACGCTCCTAACAATAGCGTTTGCAAATAAAATGCTCCGACTCCACAAAGATAACCCAAAAGAGCAAGCCAAGAGATTTTTTTAAGATACCAAATAAAATTGATTTTTTCAATTCCCATCACAACTACTCCTGCCGCAGAACCAATGATAAGAATACTTCCTCCAACTCCGGCACAATACGCAAGCATTGTCCAGAAAATACTATCTTGTGGATACACATCAAGAGGATACATTCCCATTGCAGCAGCGACAAGAGGCACATTATCTACAATAGAACTCAAAATTCCAATAATAAGATTGATAATATAAATATTGCCAATTTCTTTGTCAAGAATATCTGCAAAATCAGTAAGAATTCCGGCACATTGCAATACTCCTACCGCCATCAAAATTCCAAGGAAAAACAACAATGTGGACATATCAATACGAGAAAGAACATTTGAGATGCGTCCTTTATCTTTCTCATTAATATCTTTTTTCTTATGATAAAGAAGTTCTGTATATACCCACAAAACTCCTAATCCAAGCAATATTCCTAAAAATGGAGGCAAATGAGTTATACTTTTGAAAATCGGAACGAAAATCAAAGCTCCAACTCCAAGACAAAAAATGGAAAGACGTTCGCGATTATTAATTTTTTCTGCAAGATTGAAATGATTGGAATCTTTTTGAATAGCAGAATTTGGTTCAACCTCTCCTTTCAACGAGAATGTAACAACAAGCAAAGGAACAACTACCGAAACGAGAGAAGGCAAAATAATCGAAGGAATAATAGCCGTTGTACTAACTTGTCCTCCTACCCAAAGCATGATAGTTGTCACATCACCAATCGGGCTCCAAGCTCCACCACTGTTAGCCGCAATAATAATCATAGAAGCAAACAACCAACGATCGGCTTGATCTTTGATAAGCTTACGCAACAACATTACCATCACAATTGCGGTTGTCATATTGTCGAGAAGAGCAGATAAGAAGAATGTCACAAAAGATAAAATCCACAACAAAGCACGTTTGTTTTTGGTTGTAATGCGGTCAGTAATAATCGAAAATCCTCCATGCATATCAACCAATTCAACAATCGTCATCGCTCCCAAAAGGAAAAACAAAATTTGAGACGTATCTCCCAAATGTTCTATAATCTGAACACTTGTAACAAATTTAATTACTTGTTCATGAAAATTCAAAGAAGAATTTTCTACTTGAAATTGTTTAAATGCATCTACGCAAGCCAACAATTCCGGAGCGGCAAAAATATACACCGTCCACAACAAAGCACAAAGCAACAACGCACTTGCCGCTTTATTCACTTTAAAAGGATGTTCCATTGCGATACAAAAATATCCGACAACAAACATCACAATCATTACTGCAATCATAGTTTTTTGTTGATTAAATTGATTATTGAAAAAACAACAATCAAAAATTAAATATTAGAAAAAAGGAGTTATTTAGTTGTTTTTAGTATGGTCAAAGATACTATTTTTATTTGAGAAAATGTATTGCCTATTTATTTTTGTAGAAGAAAAATTTTTTTAATGCAATTTTATAAAAAAAAAGAGCAATCAAAGTTGCTCTTTTCAATTTATTTTAATGTTTCCAAATAACTTTTATAACTACCAATATATCGGTCTTGCTTTTCTTCTAAAATATCTTCCGTTTTAATCATTATTCCGGTTTCAAGCACATCTCCAAATTCATCATTTACTCCGGTTCCGAAAGTCTGCATAGAATCTGTCAAACCAATATAAGCATTAAATAATGCTGGAATACATTCTCCAAGTTCTCTTGCCACTCGTTGTAAAACTTTATATGCTTCATGCAAATTCAAATTCGCAAACAACTCTTCTGCTTTTAATGTGATTTCTTCTTTTTGGGGAAATGGAAGAATAATATTAACTAAATTTTGCTTGTTTGGAAAATAACGATCAAGATAAGCATAAAGCAACTCTCTAACAGTTTCGTTATATTCTCTATAAATCGTAACTTTTCCGATCAGATATTTTATATCATTATCCAAAATAAGAGCTCCTAATCCATCCCAAAGATTATCCAATGCAAAAAGAGCTTTTATTCCCGCTTCGCGACATTGATATGCCGGCTGGATAAATGCTCGTCCAAGCTCGGTTGTAATTGACATATAAGAATTGATAAATTCTTCACTGAAATGAAACATGTGTGAAGAAACAATATTCGGTTGTTTTTTTTGATTAAGAACCGTATCTTTTCCATGCAAATAGCGATAACCGCCAACGATTTCTTCATTATCCGGATCCCAAACTATCAACTGACGATAGGGTTTTTCCATTATATCAAACTCATCAATATCAACCGATTTTCCTGTTCCCCCTCCGCTCGTACGGAAACTCAATTCGCGAAGACGACCAATTTCTTGCATTATGTTGGGAGCTTCGTGTGCAGATACATCATATACAAAATTTCCTGCCTTATTTGTTGGACGCACCAAACGACATTTTTTCAATTCGGCTTTTAATACATCTCTGTCAATAGGAGCTATAATTTCTTCCATATTTCACACAAATTTGATTTTTGGAAAATAATATATTTGCGTCAAACTAAAATCAACGCAAAATTCATCACAAAGATAGTGATATTTTCATTAAAATATTGCACAGAAAAAACAATTTTTAAGAAAAAATCAATTTGTTTTTTGTAGATTTTACACGTTCTACTTTTCTTCTAAAAAAGGGCAAATTGATAAACAGAAAAAATGCCTAACAAAAAACCTAAAAGAATTTGGATTGGCGTATGGGCTTTTAATTTCAATCGGGAAGATCCTATCAATCCGGCAATTAAAAATGAAATCGAAATCAAAATGAAGAAATAGTTTGTTTCCGAATATTCCATTTTTTGAACCACAAGAAGTGCCGCAATTCCGCCTCCAATACCACACATGTGAGCCGATATTTTAGTAAACAATTTGTTTATCACGGTCAATAATGCTATTGAAATTGCACTTCCGATAAAAATATTGACAATGTAATCTGGGAAAAGACTGATGTGTAGAATATAAATTGTGGCAGTATAGCACAAAAAAGTGACGCAATAAGGAAGTGTTCGTTCTCGTTGATTGTTGAGTTGTATATTAGAAACGATTCCCAACGATTTCATCACGAAAATGGATAAAATCGGGACAAAAGCCGACATTCCAAAAACAACGCCAACGACAAACCATTTATACCAACTATCAATATCACTGAAACAATCGTCAAACAAGATGCAAATGATCACATACGTTGGCACCAATAATGGCTGAAAAATTGCCGAAATAATTTTTGATAAACTCTCTGTCATTAAATTTCTTTTCTTAATCTGGCAACAGGAATATTAAGTTGTTCTCTGTATTTTGCAACTGTTCGACGAGCGATTTTATATCCTTTTTCATTTAAAATCTCCATCAATTTTTCGTCGGTAACAGGTTTTTTCTTGTCTTCAACAGCAATTACATCGGTAAGTATTTTTTTGATTTCTTTAGAAGAAACTTCTTCTCCATCAGTAGTTTGCATACTTTCGCTAAAAAAATATTTAACGGGGAAAACTCCAAAATCCGTTTGTATGTATTTGCTATTACTCACTCTCGAAATTGTAGAAATATCCAACCCTGTTCGTTCGGCAATATCTTTCAAAATCATTGGTTTAAGAAGCGTTTCGTCTCCTTTCAGAAAAAACTCACGTTGAAAATCCACAATCGTTTCCATTGTTGAAATCAATGTTTGATTGCGTTGTTTCAAAGCATCAATAAACCATTTTGCCGCATCTAATTTTTGCTTAACAAATTGCACGGTTTCTTTTAGCTCTTTATTATTTGTTTTGTCATTAGAATACGTTTCAAACATTTCTTTGTAAATATTGCTTACGCGAAGGTTTGGAATTTCTCCGTTGTTGAGCAAAACAACCAGATTCCCTTGCTCTATTTCAAGAATAAAATCCGGAATGATAATGCCATTATTTTGTTCAAGCAAACCACCCCACGCATTTCCCGGTTTTGGATTTAATCGAACAATTTCGCTAATTGCGACTTTAAGTTCGTTTTCTGTAAGATTGTATCGTTTGATGATTTTTTCGTAATGTTTTTTTGAAAAAGACTCAAAACATTCGTCGATTATTTGTTGTGCGACACAAATGGCTTTCGTTGCTTCTTTACGTTGCAATTGCAACGACAAACATTCTTGCAATGTGTAGGCTCCAACTCCTGCAGGATCGAGCGAACGAACAACTTTAATCATGCGATAAATCAATTCGTCCGAGACTTCTTTCCCCAATTGAAAAGCTATGTCATCGGCCATTGATTCGGGTTCTCGACGAAGATAACCTTCGTCATCTATATTTCCGAGAATATATTCTGCTATTTCGCGTTCTTCCGGCTTAAGATTTTGCAACGAAAGTTGCTCCAAAAGATGTTCGTGAAACGATATTCCAATAGAAAACGGAATATCTTCATGTTTATCATCTCGACTTACATTGTTTGTCCGCAATTTATACTCGGGAATATCATCTTGTTGCATGTATTCTTCAAAATCCAAATCATCATCAATTGATTTGTCTTCATTCGGATCACTTTCTATATCCGTATTATTTTGTTCCAAAGACTCATCTACACCTTCTTCGAGAGCCGGATTTTCTTCCAATTCTCGCTGAATGCGTTCTTCTAATTCTATATTAGGAACTTCAAGCAATTTTACCAACTGAATTTGTTGTGGCGAAAGTTTTTGTTGAAGTTTTTGTTGTAATTGTTGTGACAACATATTTCTCAAGCGATTGTTTTTGCAAAGATAAATAAAAATATTCGATTTCAAGATTTATGAAAAATTTCAAAAAGCAAGTCCAATTTAAGATTTATCCATCAAAAATCATGTTTTATAATCATTTTCTTCAGTTTTATCATTATCTTTTTTGCTTTCTATTTTGCTTTTTCTTACATTTGTTTGCTAAAAAAAATTTTTTCAATGAAAAAACTACTTAATGAATCATACTCGTTCACTACCATCGAGATGTTTATCCATTGCTTGGCTTGGGGATTATTATTTTTCACTCCATTTATTCTTTTTGAACGAGGAATAGACATTCAAATTCCTGACGATTTTCTTTTTAAACTACACTCCATTCTTCCCATAGAATTTATCATTCTATTTTACCTCAACTATTTATTTTTCATTCCTCAATTTTTATTTAAACCCGGAAAATTAAATAAAAGCATTTTTATTTTAGTAAACATTATTGTAATTTTTCTAAAAAACAGTTTTGTACATTTTTACTACATTCCTCATTTCATTACGCCTGAAGTTTTGGATTTAGTACAACAAGATATTGGTGTTTTAAAACCGGAAAACGATTTTCTTTCTCCATTTTTGCGAGACATATTTTTTTCTGTCGCCATCGTATTTATCACAATAATTATCAAAATCGCTTTACGAACAAAACGAGAACAATATATCTCTTCTCTTGCCGACAAAGCACGAATGGAAGCTGAAATAAAAAATCTTCGTTGCCAACTTTCGCCTCATTTTATGCTCAATACGCTCAACAACATTTATGCACTGATTGAATTTGATCAAAAAAAAGCACAAGAGGCGGTAAAAAATCTGAGCATTCTGCTTCGCCACATGATTTACAATACAAACGACAACGAAGAAAAACTATCAAATCTCGTCAAGATTGTTCATCAATACGTCAATCTAATGCGATTGAGATTTAGCAAAGAAGTGGAAATTGAAGAAGATTACGATGTAAAAGAAAACAACGAGATAAAAATTGCTCACATGCTGATTATTCCTTTGATAGAAAATGCTTTTAAACACGGTGTTTCGCCTTCAAAGAAAAGTATCATTCGCATCAAAATCAAAGAAATCTCGGACAAAGAAATGTATTATTGCATTTCAAACACAAATCACTCAAAAAAAGACACAAATCGTAGCGATTCCGGAATTGGACTTGAAAACTTAGCTCGAAGACTTGAACTTCTTTATCCGGGACAACATATCTGGGAAAAAACAGAAAATGAAGAATGGTATGTTTCAAAAATCATTATCCGAAAACAATAATAAAAAAGAAAAATATTATGATCACGTTATCTTGTGCAATTATTGACGACGAACCATTGGCTCTCGATTTGCTTGAAAGTTATATCAAAAAAACGCCAATGTTACATTTAATTGGTCGTTATTCCAACGGACTACAAGCCATGTATGATTTAGAATCGACACCCGTTGATTTGATTTTTTTGGACATTCAAATGCCCGAAATTTCCGGAATAGAATTGGCAAGACGATTTGGAGAAAATGTCAAAATAATTTTCACGACAGCATTTTCTCAATACGCCATAGAAGGCTACAAAGTCAATGCTCTTGATTATCTGCTAAAACCAATCACATATTCCGATTTTCTTCAATCCGTTGGCAAAGCCGTGACGTGGTACGAAATGAAAACCGATGCCAATAGATTCCGACTAACGCTTGAAGAAGAAATCCAAAATCCTATTGATGAAAATTGTATTTTCGTCCGTAGCGAACGACGTCTGGTAAAAATTGATTTATCCAAAGTCCTTTATATCGAAGGAATGAAAAATTACGCAAGGATATTTCTTGAAAATCAAGAAAATCCAATAGTGACAATTTCCACGTTGAAATCCCTTGTAGAATTTCTCCCTTCAGACCGATTTTTGCGAGTACAACGCTCCTACATCGTTCAAATTTCCAAGATTCGAATAATAAAAAATAATTTCATCGTCTTTGGCAATTTTGAAGTTCCAATAGGAGAAGCATATCGTGATGAATTTGAAAAATATTTAAAAAACAAACGACCTGAATAACAATCAAAAAAACAAGCTTTGCAATCTTTCAATGCAAGCCCATTTCTCATTTTTTTCACAATGGCAAACCATAACGAATTAGGCAAAGATGGAGAATTCTTTGCCCAACAATATTTAGAAAAAAACGGATACAAAATTCGTCATGTCAATTGGCGAACGGGGAAACTTGAAATCGATATTGTCGCAGAAAAAGACAATTTGTTGGTGATTGTTGAAGTGAAGACGAGATCTACTTCTTTTTGGAACGAGCCGTCGCAAGCCGTTGATGCAAAAAAGATTAAAAACCTTGTCAATGCAACGCATTATTATATTTTGGAAAATAACTTGAACCTCGATGTTCGATTCGATGTCATAAGTTTAATTCCGGAAAAAGAATCTTACAAAATAGAACACATCGAAAACGCATTTATTCCACCAATAAATTAAAAGATTTTTCTCATTTTTTCACAATCATTTTTCCATATCAAGAAATGTCCTTTCGCCAAGGATTAAGCATTCTATTTCTTTGTTTTCTTTTAAAATCTTTCTATCTTTGTGAATCACTAAAAAAGCGAAAATAATCATGGGAAAAAAAATGAATAAAATTGACATTTCCGACGAAGTCATAGACGGAACATACGCCAATTTAGCAATTGTCACACATTCGCCAAGCGACTTTGTAATTGACTTTGCGTTAGCTGTTCCGGGTCGAGAAAATCCCAAAGTAAAATCCCGTATCATTCTCTCTCCCGAACATGCAAAACGTATCCTATTTGCACTTCAAGACAACATAAAAAGTTATGAAAATCAATTTGGCAAAATTGAAACTTTAAACGAAAAACGAGACTTAGAAAAAATAATTTCCCCATTCAGTGGTGGTGAAGCATAAAACGATAATTTTAGAAAAGAAAAAAAATGAACACAGAACAACAATTTGATGAAGCAATTGCTCTTTGTCGAGACGTTTATGCTAAAAAACTAAAAGACTACGGAGCTGCGTGGAGAATTCTTCGTCCTTCATCATTGACTGATCAAATTTTTATCAAAGCCAATCGAATTCGTACACTCGAAACAAAAGAAGCCAAAATAAACGAAGGTATTCGTTCTGAATTGATCGGCATTGTCAATTATGCCATCATGGGCTTAATTCAACTTGAAATAGGATTTGCCGACAAAGACGACATGTCTGTCGAAACAGCATTGGAATGGTATGACAAAAAAATGAAACTTACTCGCGATTTAATGCTTGCCAAAAATCATGATTACGATGAAGCTTGGCGTTCGATGCGAACAGAATCATATACAGACTTAATCCTAATGAAATTATATCGCACAAAACAAATTGAAGACAACAACGGACAAACGATCATTTCGGAAGGAATCGACGCAAACTATATGGATATGATCAATTACGCAATGTTTGGACTAATAAAAATACAAGAAGAAAAATGTCAATAAAAACCATTTTATATTGGATCGCACGAATTATTGTTGGTGCTGTTTTTACCTTTTCCGGATTTGTCAAAGCAATTGATCCTTGGGGATTTACGTACAAAATCCAAGATTATTTGGCCGCAATGGGAGACGCAATGACAATCTTTTCCGATTTAGCCTTTGCCGGAGCCGTTGTTTTATCCGCAATAGAATTAGTTGTCGGACTTTGTCTAATCTTTGGAATACGAACAAAAGAATCATCTTGGATTGCAGCACTTCTAATGCTCTTTATGACACCACTTACATTATGGATTGCGTTAGAAAATCCCGTACAAGATTGCGGTTGCTTTGGAGATGCTTTAATCATTGACAATTGGACAACATTCTGGAAAAATGTTGTTTTGTGCATTTTCATTGCATACCTTTTGTTTCAGGCAAAAAATTTCAAATCTACAATTTCCACTCAAAAACAATGGTTATTTGTCGGCTATTCTTTGATTTTTTCAATAGCATTATCCATCTATTGTTATTGTTATTTGCCAATCATAGATTTTCGTCCATATCACATTGGAGCCAACATAGAAGAAGGAATGTCCATTCCTGACGATGCCGAACAAGACATCTACGACATCAAATTAATTTACGAACGAAATGGAGAGCAACAAATTGTTTCTTTAGAAGAATACGATCAACTCGATTCTACGTGGCAATTTGTCGATCAACAAACCACTCTGATAAAAAAAGGATATGAACCTCCTATTCATGACTTCACGATTGACACAGAAGAAGACGGAGATATTACAGAAGAAATTCTTGCCGACGACAACTATACATTCATCATTGTAGCCTACGATCTTACTTTGATGAATCGTTCTGAAGAAGTAATGAATCAATTACGAGACTTGGCGGAATTTGCCGATGAACAAAACTATCGATGCATACTTCTCACGGCTTCCATTCCAACAGACATTGAAAAATTCAAAGAGGAATTGGATTCTGACAATGTAATCTTTGCGACAACGGATAAAATCACACTGAAAACAATTGTTCGTGACAATCCAGGCGTACTTTTGATAAAAGATGCAACCATTTTCAACAAATGGTGCGTCAATACTTTGCCGGAATTCGAACAACCTCTTGAAAGTTCAGAATTTGCAACAATTGCAAATCCTCATGAAACACAAAATGTGCTATTGGTCATTCTTTTTTACCTTTTCTCAATCGCAATTGTCATGTTTTTTGACAAAAGAAAAAAGAAAAATTAAAATTCTTCAAACAAAAAAATATTAACCTTTTTTAAAATTCAACATATTATGAGAAAAAATATTGTAGCAGGAAACTGGAAAATGAACAAAAATCTTGCAGAAGGACTTGAATTAGCAAAAGCCGTTGAACAATCGCTTCAAAACACAAAAGTAAATTGTGAAGTAATCATCGGAACGCCATTCATTCACCTTGCTACGGTAGCTCAAACTATCGACACTTCTGTTTTGAAAGTATCAGCACAAAATTGTGCAGACAAAGTTTCCGGAGCATACACCGGCGAAGTTAGTGCGGCAATGGTCGCTTCTACAGGAGCATCTCACGTCATTCTTGGACATTCCGAACGTCGTGCTTATTATCATGAAACATACGACATTTTGAAAGAAAAAGTTCTTTTGGCATTGGAAAACAATTTGACTCCTATCTTCTGCATTGGAGAAGTCAAAGAAGAACGAGAAGCAAACAAACAAAATGAAGTAGTAAAAGCACAATTGGAAGGTTCAGTATTCAATCTTTCGGCAGAAGATTTTTCAAAAATCGTACTTGCTTACGAACCTGTTTGGGCAATTGGAACAGGCTTGACGGCAACGCCTCAACAAGCACAAGAAATCCACGCTTACATACGTTCGTTGATTGCTGAAAAATATGGCAACGAAATTGCCGAAAACACAACAATCCTTTATGGAGGAAGTTGCAAACCAAGCAATGCGAAAGAATTATTTGCAAATCCTGACGTAGACGGAGGCTTAATCGGCGGAGCGGCTCTTAAAGCAGAAGACTTTATGGGAATCGTAACTGCATTTTAATAAAATTTAGAAAAAACAAAAAAAAGTGTTTATACTTGATTTTTTTAAAACAATCGGACGATACACTCTTTTGATGAAAAAAGTTTTTTCTCGTCCGGACAAATGGAAAATGACATTTCGACAAATCGTCATTGAAATGGAAACTCTCGGACTTAGTTCTTTGGGAATTGTTTTCATCATTTCAATTTTTATTGGAGCAATCATGACGATTCAATTAAAATTGAACACCAGCAATCCTCTTTTGCCCGAAGAAATGACCGGATATGCAACACGTGACACGTTGCTATTGGAATTTTCGTCTACCATTATGTGTTTGATTTTAGCAGGAAAAGTAGGTTCCAATATTGCTTCCGAAATCGGTTCCATGCGAATCACAGAACAAATTGATGCGTTAGAAATTATGGGAATAAATTCTGCAAATTATTTGATTTTCCCTAAAATCGTCGCTTTTGTTTTGATGATTCCATGTTTGGTTGTCATGAGTATGGCAGTAGGCTTATTTGGTGGATACTGCGTCGGAGTATTTTCTGATATTATATCCTCCGTTGCTTATATTGGCGGTATTCAATTGTGGTTTATTCCATATTACGTTTTTTATTCCATTGTAAAATCTTTGGTTTTTGCTTTCATCATTACATCGGTATCTTCATATTACGGATATTATGCGTATGGAGGAGCTCTTGACGTAGGGAAAGCAAGTACGAATGCCGTTGTAAATAGTAGCATTCTTATTTTGTTATCAAATCTTGTAATTACAAACTTTATGCTTGTCTGAAAAAACACTCTCTACAAACCATGATTGAATTAATTGATGTACATAAAACATTTGATGGCAATGAAGTTCTAAAAGGAATTTCAACAACCTTTGAAGAAGGAAAAACAAACCTGATTATCGGACAAAGTGGTTCGGGGAAAACCGTTTTGATGAAAAGCGTCATCGGACTTCACCAAATCGAACAAGGAAAAATCCTTTACGATGGAAGAAATATCCCAAACATGAATTCCGGACAATTGCGAGAATTAAGAAAAGAAATGGGAATGCTATTTCAAGGATCCGCATTATTTGATTTCATGCCCGTCTTAAAAAATGTGATGTTTCCATTGGAAATGTTTTCAAACATGACGCAAAAAGAAAAAGAAGAACGAGCAAAATTTTGTTTACAATGCGTAAATCTTGATCCTTCTTGTTTCAATCTTTATCCTTCTGAGATCAGTGGCGGAATGCAAAAAAGAGTCGCAATTGCTCGTGCAATAGCTCTAAAACCTCGCTATTTATTTTGCGACGAACCCAACTCCGGATTGGATCCATTTACGTCGCTCGGCATCGATCGTTTGATTCACGACATTACCGTTGAATTTAATATGATCACGGTAGTAAATACGCACGATATGAATTCGGTGATGGAAATTGGAGACAACATTGTTTTTATTCGAAAAGGACACAAAGAATGGCAAGGTTCTTCGGCAAATATTTTTAATTCCGGAAATCAATATTTAGACGAATTTGTATTTGCTTCCAATTTGAATAAAAAAATCAAACAAGCCAACGATTTGATTATGAATAATTAACTATAAAAGAAAAAACAATATGTCGGCATTATCTGTTTTTTTAATGGTTATTGCAATCCTATGTTTAATCATCGGATTTTTAGGTTGCATCGTCCCTGCCCTACCGGGAGTGCCATTGAGTTTTGTAGCCCTATTATTGCTTCATTTTAGCGGAGTTGCTACATTTTCTTGGCAATTTTTACTCATTCTTGGACTTATCGTTGTCTTAATTCAAGTGCTTGATTTTTTGATTCCGATGTGGGGAACAAAATATTTTGGTGGAGGAAGATTAGGATCTATAGGTTGTATCGTCGGCACATTTATCGGAATGTTTTTTCTTCCTTTCGGAATTTTTATCGGACCATTTGTTGGAGCTGTAATCGGAGAAATTTTAGATGGAAAAAACACAAACGATGCTTTACGAACCGGGTTAGGTTCTTTCATTGGATTTGTCACCGGATTATTTCTTAAATTGATAATTTCCGTTGGAGCAATTATTATTTTTGTTTACAAATGTTTATAAAAATAATTCCAATCATAAAAGCATTCAAGAAGAAAAAAAACTCCGTCGCCAAAGCGACGGAGTTTTTTATTTTAATATTTCAATACTTTGAGTAGGGAATGCAAACTTCAATCCTGCTTGGTTAAAATCTTCAAGAATGGCAAGATTAACTTGCGATTGAATTTCAAAAAAATCTTTGTCTTTAAAGATATAA
>JAGCLW010000028.1 GCA_017646805.1 Paludibacteraceae bacterium
TGACGCAGAACGAATCGTCATCGTCAGTCACACAAGACCAGACGGAGACGCAATTGGTTCTTCGTTGGCAATGTATCATTTTCTACAAAAAATCGACAAAGAACCTCTTGTAATTCTTCCAGATGAATACCCAACAACCTTTAGTTGGTTGCCCAACACCGACAAAATTATCATTCACAAAAAAAATCCGGAAATAGCAAATGCCGCTATCAACGGAGCCGATTTAATCATCTGTCTTGATTTTAATCATTTCAAACGAACGGCTTCTCTTTCAGAAATTTTAAACCAATCTCCAACACAAAAAATCCTTATCGATCACCACATCGATCCGGCTCAAAATTGTTGGAACATCGTTATTTCTCAACCCGAAATGGTTGCAACTTGCGAAGTTGTTTTTCGCCTAATTTGCAGAATGGGACACGCATCAGAAATTGACTCAAACGTTGCAACGTGTCTCTACACCGGATTGATGACAGATACAGGCAATTTCTCTTACAACTCAAACAACATCGAACTATATTACATCATTGCCGAACTTCTCAAAAGAGGAATTGACAAAGATCAAATTTATGACAATGTCAATAACAATTGTTCGATCAATAGCAAACGCCTATACGCTTATCTTTTGCATAAAAAGCTTGAATTATATCCAAAACAACACGCGGCAATCATTTCGATGACCAAAGAAGAAGCCGAACGCTTCAACCTTCAACGAGGAGATACAGAAGGATTAGTCAACGAACCATTATCAATTGCAGGAATTTCTTGTTCTGTCTTTGTTTCCGAAGACAAAGAAAAAGTCAAATTATCATGGCGTTCGCGTGGAGATTTTGCCGTAAACGAAATTTGCTCAAAATACTTCAACGGAGGAGGACACAAAAATGCTTCCGGCGGAGAAGTCTTTGGCGGAAACATTAACGAAATTCTTGAACAAGTAAGAACGATTCTTAAAAATAAATAAAAATTTTTAAGTCTATTTAACTTAGAAAAAAACAATGAAATATATCATTATTCTTGGCGATGGAATGGCAGACGAACCCATTCCTGCCTTAGGAAACAAAACCCCTCTACAAGCAGCAAACAAACCTACCATCGATCTTTTAGCAAAAAAAGGTCGATGCGGTTTGCTTTGTACGGTTCCTGAAGGATTCCAACCAGGAAGCGAAATCGCTCACCTTTCCTTATTAGGTTACGATGTTGAATCCGTCTTTGAAGGACGTGGAACACTTGAAGCCGCAAGCATGGGAATCACAATCAAAGATGATGAAATGGCAATGCGTTGCAACCTCATCTGCATTGAAGATGATAAAATAAAGAATCACTCCGCAGGTCACATCTCAACAGAAGAAGCTCACGAACTTATTGAATATCTAAATCACGAATTAGGCAACGAAAATGTAAAATTTCACACCGGAATTTCTTATCGTCATCTTCTAATCATCAAAAAAGCAAACAAACACATTACGTGCACTCCGCCTCACGATGTACCCGGAACGCCATACAAAAACGTTCTTGTAAAACCTCAAGAAGAAGATGCTCAACAAACAGCTGATTTGATAAATGAATTGATTATTAAATCACAAGAATTATTGAAAAAACACCCTATCAACTTACGCCGAAAAGCCGAAGGAAAAGATATGGCAAATAGTATCTGGCCTTGGTCGCCCGGTTACCGCCCAAAAATGGGAACACTTCTCGACCAATACAATTTTCGCAATGGAATTGTCATTTCGGCCGTAGATTTAATCAAAGGAATCGGAATTTATGCCGGACTACAATCAATCGACGTAGAAAGAGCAACCGGATTGGCAGATACAAATTACGAAGGAAAAACTCAAGCAGCTATCAATGCCCTAAAAGAAACTGATTTTGTTTTTCTACACATAGAAGCAAGCGACGAAGCAGGACACGAAGGCGATGCCGAATTAAAGAAAAAAACAATAGAATATCTTGACAGCAGAGTCGTAAAACCTATTTATGAAGAAATTAGCAAATGGGACGAAGATGTAACAATTGCTATTCTTCCGGATCACCCAACGTTTTGTCGAACAAAAACACATTCGGCAAATTCGGTCCCTTTTCTGATTTTTGATCCAAAAGAAAAAGCTGACAATGTATTAACTTATGATGAAGACTCCGTAAAAGATGGCATTTTCGGAGAACTTCACAATGACGAATTCATGAAACAACTCACAAAAAACAACATATGAAATATTATAGTACAAACAAAATAGGCAAAGAAGCAACGCTTCAACAAGCCGTCGTAAAAGGTTTGGCGTCAGACAAAGGATTGTTCATGCCAGAACAAATCAAAACACTTCCACAATCATTTTTTGACAATATCGAAAACTTGTCTTTTCAAGAAATTGCATACGTTGTGGCAGACGCTTTCTTTGGAGAAGACGTTGATGCAGAATCTCTAAAAGAAATCGTATACGACACATTATCCTTTGACGCTCCAATCGTAAAAGTAACAGAAAACATCTACTCTCTTGAATTATTTCATGGACCAACTCTTGCATTCAAAGATGTCGGAGCACGATTCATGTCTCGTCTTTTAGGATACTTTATCAAAAAAGAAGGAACCGAAAACGTAAATGTTCTTGTAGCAACAAGTGGAGACACAGGAAGTGCCGTAGCGAATGGATTTCTCGGAGTAAAAGGAATTCGCGTATTCGTACTCTATCCAAAAGGGAAAGTAAGTCCTATACAAGAATGCCAATTCACCACATTGGGACAAAACATTACGGCTCTCGAAATCGATGGGACTTTTGATGATTGCCAAGCATTAGTAAAAAATGCATTCATGGACGAAGATCTCAATAAAAAACACAAGTTGACTTCTGCCAACTCAATCAATGTTGCACGATTCCTACCTCAAGCATTTTATTATTTTTATGCTTATGCCCAATTAAAAAAATTAGGAAAAGAAAAAGAAATGGTCGTTTGCGTTCCTAGCGGAAATTTTGGAAACATCACAGCAGGATTATTTGGAAAAAAAATGGGATTGCCGATAAAACGCTTCATTGCGTCAAACAATGCCAATGATATATTTTTCAATTATTTACAAACCGGAGAATACAACCCTCGTCCTTCTATTGCCACTTTGGCAAATGCCATGGACGTCGGCGATCCAAGCAATTTTGCACGAATCCTTGATTTATATAACAACGATGTAAATGCCATTCGAAACGAAATAAGCGGAGCACGCTATTCGGACGAAGAAATTGCATCAACAATGAACACTTGCCGAAAAGAAACCAACTACATTCTTGATCCTCACGGAGCTTGCGGATACCAAGCTTTAAAAGATGGATTGAAAGAAAATGAAATCGGAGTCTTTTTAGAAACAGCTCATCCGGCAAAATTCCTTGAAAAAGTAGAAGAAATTCTAAACGAAAAAATAAAAATTCCAGAAAAACTTCAATCTTTCATGAAAGGAACAAAACAAAGTATTGAAATGAGTAAAGACTTTGAAAGTTTCAAATCTTTCTTAATGAAAATTTAAGAAAAAAATATTCTAAAGCGAGGGAATAACCCCTCGCTTTTTTTATTCAAAAAAATTTTTTCGACAAATAAAACATTACAAAACATAAAAAAACACTATCTTTGCACGATTTAGAATTTTTATATACACCTAAACTATTAAAAAGATGAATGTAGTTACTAAGACCATCACAATGGGTGATGGACGTACGATTACAATTGAAACAGGAAAACTTGCAAAACAAGCAGATGGATCTGTAATGGTACGTTGTGGCAATACAATGTTGCTTGCCACAGTTTGTTCGGCAAAAGATGCTGTTCCAGGAACTGATTTTATGCCATTATCAGTAGATTATAAAGAAAAATTTGCGTCTGCAGGACGACTTCCTGGCGGATTTACTCGTAGAGAAGGACGCCCTTCTGATGCGGAAATTTTAGTTTCACGTTTGGTTGACCGAGCTCTTCGCCCTCTTTTTCCAGACGATTATCATGCAGAAACATTTGTTACTGTCACTCTTTTTTCTGCCGATGGAGTAGATATGCCGGATTCTTTAGCCGGATTGGCAGCATCTGCAGCATTAGCAGTCAGCGATATTCCTTTTAACGGACCAATTTCAGAAGTACGAGTTGCACGTATCAATGGAGAATTTGTCATCAATCCAACATTTGCACAATTAGAAAACGCAGATATGGACATTATGGTTGCAGCAACATTAGACAATATCATGATGGTTGAAGGCGAAATGAAAGAAGTATCAGAAGACGATCTTCTTAATGGATTAAAAGTTGCTCACGAAGCAATCAAAATTCATTGCCAAGCACAATTAGAATTGATGGCAGAAGTTGGCAAAACAGAAAAACGCGTTTATTGCCACGAAGAAAACGACGAAGAACTTCGCCAAGCCGTTCACGATGCTTGTTACGAAAAAGCATATGCCGTAGCAGCAAGCGGAAATACAAATAAACACGAACGCGGAGCAGCTTTTGAAGCAATTCGCGAAGAATTTAAAGCTACTTTCTCTGAAGAAGAGTTAGAAGAAAAAGCAGCCCTTATCAACAAATACTACCACGATGTAGAAAAAGAAGCCATGCGTCGTTGTATTCTTGATGAAGGAAAACGATTAGATGGTCGAAAAACAACAGAAATTCGTCCTATCTGGAGCGAAGTAGGATACTTACCTGGACCTCACGGTTCTGCAGTCTTTACTCGTGGAGAAACTCAATCTCTTACAACCGTTACACTTGGAACAAAATTAGACGAAAAAATTGTAGACGAAGCATTAGTTCAAGGAAAAGATCGATTCCTTCTTCACTACAATTTCCCTCCATTCTGTACAGGAGAAGCCCGTGCAAGTAGAGGAATCGGTCGTCGAGAAATCGGACACGGAAACTTAGCATATCGTGCATTAAAACCAATGATTCCGGAAGATTATCCATACGTTGTTCGTGTTGTTTCAGACATTCTTGAATCAAACGGATCTTCATCAATGGCTACAGTTTGTGCCGGAACTTTGGCTCTCATGGACGCAGGAGTAAAAATCAAAAAACCTGTTTCAGGAATTGCAATGGGACTTATTTCGGAAAACAAAGGGAAAAATTATGCCGTACTAAGCGACATTCTTGGCGATGAGGACCACTTGGGAGACATGGACTTCAAAGTAACCGGAACAAAAGATGGTATCACTGCAACACAAATGGACATTAAAGTCGATGGACTTTCTTACGAAATTCTTGAAAATGCTCTCCGTCAAGCAAAAGAAGGACGTATGCATATTCTTGGCAAAATACAAGAAACAATCGCAGAACCAAGAGAAGATCTTAAACCTCACGCACCACGCATATTTGTCATGACAATTCCAAAAGAATTCATTGGAGCTGTCATTGGTCCTGGAGGAAAAATCATACAAGGCATACAAACTGAAACCGGAGCTACAATTGCAATTGAAGAAATAGACGAAACAGGTCGCGTTGAAATTGCAGCCACAGATAAAAAATCTCTTGAAGACGCAATTGCTCGCGTAAAAGCCATCGTAGCCGTTCCTGAAATTGGAGAAATTTATCAAGCAAAAGTAAAATCAATCATGCCTTACGGAGTATTTGTTGAATTTATGCCAGGCAAAGAAGGACTTCTTCATATTTCAGAAATTGATCATAAACGAATCGAAAAAATTGAAGATACAGGAATAAAAGAAGGAGACAAAATTGAAGTTAAACTGCTTGATATAGACGAAAAAACAGGCAAATTCAAACTATCAAAAAAAGCTCTTTTACCTAAAGAATAATTCGTATTCAATTAAAAAAACATTTTGCGGATTAAGAAAAAAAGAGTATCTTTGCCCCGCAAAATTTCAAAATAACAAATTTATCATGTATTTATCTAAAGAAAAAAAGCAAGAAATCTTCGGAAAATACGGAAAGTCTAACACTGACACTGGTTCTGTTGAATCGCAAGTTGCATTGTTTTCATACCGTATTAGCCATTTGACTGAACACTTGAAGTCAAATAAGAAAGATTATAGTACTGCTCGTGCGTTAAGAATGTTAGTTGGAAAACGTCGTAGCCTTCTTGATTATTTGAAAGATCGCGACATCGAACGTTACCGTGCGTTGATTAAAGAATTGGGTCTTCGTCGTTAAAATTCTTCGCAAAGAAAACAAAAAAAGTGTTTCCAAAACGGAAACACTTTTTTTTATTTTCACAAAACATCTAATCCGGCAACAAACGCTTACACGCTTTTAATTTTCTACTCAAATCTTTGGCTTTTCCGCCAGTCACCCGATCTAATTCTTCCCAAAAACGAGGACCATGATTCATTTCTCGCGTATGACAAAGTTCATGAAGAATGACAAAATCGACAAAACACTCGGGTAATTGCAACAAATAAAACGAAAGATTGATATTCTTCGTTGACGAACAACTTCCCCATCGAGTTTTGCTTGATTGAATTTTCACACTTTTATATTGAAATCCCCACTCTTTTGCCAATTGTGCGACTTTCTCCGGCAAAACACGTTTTGCTTCTTGCCGAAGACATTTTTTTATAATGAAAAAAAATGATTCTTGTAAACGATTCAAATCATATTTTGCCGGATAAAAAATATGAAGAATCCCATCTTTCAATAAATATGCGACAGATTTTCGACCTTCTGTTTCCCTTATTTCTACTCGAAAAGTCAAAAATTTCACATCTTGAGTCGGCGAAAAAAAGAGTTCTTTACATCGCTCTTCTTGTCGTTGTTTTAATTTTTGAATAGCGTCCGCATTTTCTATCAAAAAACGTTCTATTTCTTTTTTTGTAATACCAATCGGAGCCGAAAGATTCATGCCTTTTTGAGTAACCCTTAATCGTATTGAACGTTGATTTGCCCTCAAAGTCAATACAATTTTCCCGAAATCTTTATGTTCAATCACATAACCCATCGAAAATCAATCAAAATATTTTCCAATAAAAGGCATTTTATTCAACGGCATATCTCGTTTAATAATCAAAGCAACAAAGAGACAAATCAAAAATGCTCGCAACAAATAATTAATCCAAATAATTGAAGTCTCACAAATTTCGCTAACAAAACAAAGCAAAATTCCGGCAAAAACATAAATTGCCAAATCTTTCAACTTATAATTGATAGGGAAATATTTTTGCCCAAAAAGATAAGAAACAATCATCAAAACAAAATAGCAAACACACGACGCCCACGCAGATCCTAAATAACCAAATTTTGGAACAAAAATCACGTTTATGGTCAATGTAATCAAAACGCCCAAAAGAGAAAAACAAGCACCAAAATATGTTTTGTCTATCAATTTATACCACAAAGAAAGATTAAAAAATACTCCTTGAAACAAATACGAAATCAAAATAATCGGAACAATTTTCAATCCTTCCCAATAATTCGGAGCAATCAAAAATTTCAACAAATCAAGATAAAAAAACATTGCCAAAAAAATCAACAATGAAAAAATCACAAAAAATTTCATTGCATCCGCATAAGCTTCTCTACTGTTTTTATCTTTGTGTTGAGCAAAAACAAACGGCTCATACGCAAACCGAAATGCTTGCGTAAACATCATCATCACCATTGCAACCTTAAAACATGCACCATAAATACCCAATTGTCGCATTCCTTCTTCTCCCGGAAAAAGATACGGGAAAATGATTTTATCCACCGTCTGATTCATAATTCCTGCAATTCCCAACCCAAGCAACGGAAGAGAATATCGCAACATTCTTTTTAACAAAGAAAAATCAGGAGAAAATTTTGCCTCAAAAATATCAGGCAACAACATAAATAAAACCGCCGAAGTTGAAATCAAATTTGTAATCAAAACATATCCTACTCCATAATTCGGACTATAAAACCAAGAAATCCACTCCGGATTCATTTGCCAAATTTTAGGACAACCAATCAAGAAAAAAAGATTCAACGCAATATTGATAAATATCATCAATAATTTAATCGTCGCAAATTTAATCGCCTTTTGTTTATATCTCAAATACGCAAATGGAATCGCCGTAAAAGCATCGATTGCCACCACAACAACCATCATCCAAATATATTCCGAATGAGAAGAATATCCCATAAAATCGGCAATATTTTGAGAAAACAAACA
>JAGCLW010000029.1 GCA_017646805.1 Paludibacteraceae bacterium
AAACAAACAATGTTTAGTGAAAAATCGCCATAACTAAGAAAATAAGTATCCACTCGACCATCGATTCCGTTTACCTTTGTTGGCAATTGTTTCAAAATTTCCATTGCTCGTTTCATCATTTCCGGAGAAGTATCATAAGTCAATCCCAAAGTCAATTCAATCTTTCGAAAAGGTTCCTTGCTGATATTCTCCAAATTGGAATCTATGATTTTATAATTTGGAATCGTAATCAACCGACCATTAAGCGGCTCAATACGAACCGAACGCAAGCCAATAGTTTTCACTTTCCCGGTTATCCCATCAATCATAATCCAATCGCCAATCTTAAACGGATTATCAACAAGAATCATGAATCCGCCAAAAAGATTTTTTATCGTATCTTGAGCCGCCAACGCAATGGCGATTCCTCCAATTCCCATTCCGGTAAGCAACGCACTGATGTTGATTCCAACACGATTCAGTGCCGTGATAACACCTATGCTCCAAATCAAAGCACTTATGGTTTTTTGTGCTATCGAAATCGTATGATTGTCAGTTTTTCTTCTTTTAAAAAATTGCCGAACCAACGTGCTTATAAATTGAGAAACAAACCACGTTATGTTACAAATAATGAGAAAATCGTACGCATAATCTATTTTCTTCAAAAAAGATTCGGGCAAATTAAGATGATGAATTCCCAACCAAAATCCAACCAAAATAATTGCAAAATGAACCGGAACTTTTGCTAAATCAATAATAATATCATCAAAATTATTTTTTGTTTTAGTTGTAAAAACTTTAATGTATTTTTCTATCAAAAAACTTAAAAGTCGCCCTAAAATACAAGCTCCTACAATAAACGACAAAGCAATTAGATAATCCAACAAAGTATTATTATAGAATGTCATAGCAAATTAAAATGAAATCATTCGACAACCATTTTCTTCTTCCGAAAGCGTTACGACTAACGCTTGTTCCGGAATCAAATTAGGAATACGTTCTGCCCATTCAAGAAAACAATAATTCCCACTATTAAGATATTCATCACAACCAAAATCATACGCCTCAATTTCGTCTTCGATACGATAAAAATCAAAATGATAAATCAACAAATTATCTCGTCCGCAATATTCATTGACAATTGAAAACGTTGGACTGTTAACCGCATCTGTCACTCCCAATTCTTGACAAATCGCTTTGACAAATGTAGTCTTTCCAACACCCATCGGACCGTTCAAAATAAAGACACGAAAAGATTGCGTTTGCTCCAAAAACTTTTTTGCAATCGTTCTGATTTCGTTCAAATTATTTATTTCTAATCGCATAAATACATCTTTTTTTATTTAGCAAAAGTACGCAAATTTTTATTCAAAAGACAATTCTTTTAGAGACAAACCGATAATGCTTTGTTTTGTTTCGCGAGGTTTGAGAATTCCGTTATGAAACGAACAAGAATGAATTTCTTGATTATCAACCAATTGATAAATCTTTACAACAATATCATTATCATCAAGTTCTATCACTCCCATACGAATTGGTTTTTCTCCATCATATATGTAATGTGCCGCAAATCGTTGCATATTTTTTCTACAAAAAAAGACGACGCAAAAAAAATAAGCATCGTCTCAAAATATTACTTTATTTTTTGTTCGATATTAAACAAAACTTGCTCATTGACGTCATTAAATTCTTTTAAATTTTGAGAATAAATCGTCAATGTACTATCAAAATCCGTTTGCGAAAAACCATAATGACTCAACACCGAATTGAATAATTTTTGTTTCAACGTATCTCCTGCCGCAACATTTCGACTTTGACAAGCTCCATCAACAAGATACAAATCGGTCAAGATATTGACGAAAGTTTCTTCAGGAATCGGAGTTTCGAGTGATCCGGAAGAACAAGAACAAAAAAGACTGAAAACAAAAAAAATAAAAAAGATTTTTCGCATAAATTATTATTGTTTGTCTGATTCTTTTTTCCCCTCAAAACTCAAATCTAAACTTTGACGGAAAAACAAAATAACAACAAAAACGCCCACCGTAACAGCTATATCAGCAAAATTAAACACCGGTTGAAAAAACAAAACTTCTCCCACATCATTTTTAATCAAAGGAAAATAAAACATATCAACCACTTTCCCTTCGAGCCAATTGCCATATCCACCATTTTGAGGAAAAAGTTCTGCGACTTGTCCAAAACTATGAGAGAATATTTTTCCATAAAAAATACTATCAATCAAATTCCCAATTGCCCCTGCAAGAATGGCCGTAATTGTCAGAATATAAGATAGTTTAAAATTTCGTTTGATAAGTGTATAAATATAAAAAATCAACGCTCCACAAGCAACGATACGGAAGATTGTCAAAAATATTTTGCTTCCCAACTCCATACCAAATGCCATTCCTTTGTTTTCGATAAAATAAATTTGAAACCACGAAAAAATTTCAAATCCGCTATAAAGTTCAAAATTGGTTTTGATAAGAATCTTGATAATTTGATCAATAAAGATAATGCTGAACGCAAAAATACAAGAGAATAGTGTGATTTGCTTTTTGTTCATTTTTTTTGACTGTAAGAAAAAAAACTGTTTTTCATCAAGCAAGGCTGATACAAACAAAATTGCATCAGCCTTTTTTGAAATAAATTATGAATATTAAATTTTATTTTGCTCCACCGCTCTTTGCTTCAATGCTTAATGTCGCATGAGGAACGGCACGAAGACGATCTGCAGGAATCAATTTTCCCGTTTCACGACAAATACCATAAGTTTTGTTTTCAATACGAACAAGAGCCGCTTTAAGATTTTGAATGAATTTCATTTGTCGAGCAGCAAGAAGACCTGCTTCCTCCTTGTTGAGTGTATTTGCTCCTTCTTCAAGAACTTTAAATGTAGGAGAAGTATCCATCGTATCGTTGCCTTCTTTGTTGGTCAAATTTTTCTTCAACTCTACAAAATCGGCTTCCGCTTTTTTTAGTTTCTCAAGAATAATTTGTTTGAATTCTTCGAGTTCCGCATCTGTATATCTTGTTTTTTCAGACATAGTAGTAAGATTTAAGCAGGTTAGACATTTTGGGTTAAGAACACTAATTTTCGTAATAAAAATCTATAAACACAAAGATAGATTATATTTTTGAATTATGTATTATCTTTTTTATGTTATACAGACAATTATTTATTTTTTATTAATCAAGTTTTAAAACTGCAAGAAATGCTTTTTGCGGAACTTCTACCGAACCAATTTGTTTCATACGTTTTTTTCCGGCCTTTTGTTTTTCAAGCAATTTACGTTTTCGCGAAACGTCTCCTCCGTAACATTTTGCTGTTACATCTTTGCGAACCGCTTTTATGGTTTCTCTTGCAATAATTTTTGCACCAATAGCAGCTTGAATGGCAACATCAAATTGTTGACGAGGAATAAGATCCTTTAATTTTTCACACATTCGACGTCCGAGTGTCACGGCATTGTCAAAATGAATCAAAGATGACAACGCATCTACAGGTTCACCGTTAAGAAGAATATCCAATTTTACCAATTTTGACGGACGATAATCTGTCATGTGATAATCAAAAGAAGCGTAACCTTTTGAGATACTTTTCAATTTGTCGTAAAAATCAAATACAATTTCTCCCAACGGCATATCATAAATAAGTTCTATCCGATCGCCGGAAATATAATCTTGTTTCACCAATTCTCCACGTTTACCCAAGCAAAGCGTCATAATGGATCCTATGTAACAAGTTTTTGTAATAATTGAAGCACGAATATATGGTTCTTCAATACGATCTATCATCGTGATATCGGGCAATCCTGAAGGATTATGCACTTCAAGCATTTGATCTTTTTTGGTATAAACACGATATTGCACATTCGGCACCGTCGTGATTACGTTCATATTGAATTCGCGATCAAGACGTTCTTGCACGATTTCCATGTGGAGCATACCAAGAAATCCGCAACGGAATCCAAATCCAAGAGCGATTGAAGATTCCGGCTCAAATGTAAGCGAAGCGTCGTTAAGTTGAAGTTTTTCCATTGAGGCACGCAAATCTTCAAAATCCTCTGTCTCAATTGGATATACTCCGGCATAAAGCATTGGTTTTACTTCTTCAAAACCTTCAATTGCCGATTCGCAAGGCTTGCTGACATGTGTAATTGTATCACCAACTTTTACTTCTTTTGAAGTTTTGATTCCGGAAATAATATAACCGACATTCCCTGCCGAAAGCACTTTTGTCGGTTGCATATTCAATTTTAAAATACCGATTTCATCGGCATCGTATTCTTTTCCCGTAGCTACAAATTTTACTAAATCACCGCTTTTGATCGTTCCATTTACAATTTTGAAATACGCAATAATTCCTCTGAAAGAATTGAATACTGAATCAAAAATCAAACATTGCAACGGAGCATTTGGGTCTCCTTTTGGCGGTTTCACTTTTTTGATGATCGCCTGAAGAATTTCTTCTACGCCCATTCCGGTTTTTCCGCTGGCACGAATAATTTCATCGCGTTTACATCCAAGCAAATCCACAATTTGATCCTCTACTTCATCAGGCATTGCACTATCCATATCCATTTTGTTCATGATTGGAATAATTTCCAAATCATGCTCAATGGCCATATACAAATTTGAAATTGTTTGTGCTTGAATTCCTTGCGTTGCATCTACGATAAGCAACGCACCTTCGCAAGCGGCAATCGAACGACTCACTTCGTACGAAAAATCAACGTGTCCCGGAGTGTCAATCAAATTCAACGTATAAGTTTCGCCTTCATACACATAACTCATTTGGATTGCGTGACTTTTAATCGTAATACCACGTTCGCGTTCCAAATCCATATCGTCAAGCACTTGAGCTTGAAGATCTTTTCCCGAAACCGTTTTTGTAAATTCCAGCAATCGATCTGCCAACGTACTTTTTCCGTGATCAATATGTGCGATGATACAAAAATTGCGTATA
>JAGCLW010000030.1 GCA_017646805.1 Paludibacteraceae bacterium
GATACTCTCGTATCGGTCTTACTACACTTTTTCTTTCGTTGTCATTTTTTTTCTTCAAAGATCTCTTTTTCGCTAAATATGACTCTTACCCATTCTGTCATATCTACTTTTCGCTCCCTACTCTTTCTCTACTTACCCCCTTTCCGTCCAAAAGCGGGTGCAAAAATAATACCTTTTTTCTTTCCCTCCAAACTTTTTTTGAATTATTTTTTTGTTTTTACAAACACCAAAAAACAAGCGGAAAAGGACTACAAAGATAGTATGCGTTTTTTTAATCTCCAAATTTTTATTTGTTTTTATACAAAAAAAAAGTACACCATAATGATGTACTTTTTTGTATTTCAATATTTTAGATCTTATTTTATTATTGATATTTTTTTTTCTTGAACTTGTGTTCCGTCAGAATAAATCGTATGTTTAATAACAAATCCTTGCGTTTTTGAATCTACAATTCGACCTAAAATATCATAATAACATTCTGAAATGATTGTTTTTTGATTTGAAATATTTGTTGATAATGATGCAGACAAATCTGCATTATATTCTATTTCTTGAGTCTCAAGAATCGCATCACTCTCTATAACCAAATCTTTTCCATCAAATAATGGAGCAGAAATTGATATTACTCTTTGTTCTCCGGGAAGAAGATGTTTGAGCGATTGTGTTGCTCTCACTTCTCCGATTGCGAAATACGCATCTTTATAAATTGGAGCAACCCCTTCATTCGTCACAACGAGTTCGGTAGATTCACCATTCGTACGACAACTTATAACTTTGAAACGATAGCCTGTTGCCATAGAAGCTTCTTTGAAACGATTCGGAGTCCCAAATCCGGGAGCAGAATTCGGAGCGTCATTAGCCGTCATAAAAGAAATATGGTATTTTGCTGCCATTTCTTCCCACGTGTAACCATACATTCCTCCTGGATTCAAAAAGTTATATTGATCTTCTTCTTCGTAATAGCTAATTTCTCCACCGGCATACGAACGTTTCCAACGAGTACTATCTATCGCTGCCCAATTTTCTTCATTATAACCATCTCCGCTTGCAACTTCATGTCCTTCATGCATAAAACTATCATCAAAAAGTCCAAAAGGAATCTCTTTAAATTTTGATTTTCCAACAATAGGAGTGTATTCTTCGTCGGCTGCATCAACAGACACTCCCCAAGGAATTCCCTGCATTACATCATTTAAATGATCGAAAAATTTTTCTTGAAAGTCTTTTGATGGAAAATTCTTTCCAAGCTCCAAATCAGTTCCATAAATATGATATTCCGACCAATGTCCAAAACCTACTTGAACAAATGCTAAACGAGGATCATTTGCATATTTTTTTGCAAAATCCGTATAAAATTGAAGCGTAAAACGTTGAAGTTCTTCATTACTCCAATCTGCATAATAAGTTTCTCCATCTCCACCGGCATCTTCGTTGTACGTTTCTTTGTAATCACTTTGATCTTTAATATATTGAGGAACTGCGGTTGCTCCAACAACTGCAGTTTCTTCATTATTCGGATATTCGTAACGGAAACGAGCAATCAATTGGTGTCCACGAGATTTTGCTCCATTCAGGATATCTTCAAAATAAGACCAATCATACTTAATTGTTCCATCTGATTCACAACCCGTAACCACCTTTGATGGCAAACAATAAGAAAATTCCAACGTAATTGTATTTCCAAATGTAGCTTTCAAATCTTCTGCATTATCCCCCCACAAGACAAGACCTGTCATTGGTTGAGGATGCGTAATTTGACTATTCAACGCTACATTTTGCCAATTTTGAGCTTGCAACGAAAAAACAGTCGCCACAAACATAAAAGCAAATAACATTTTTTTCATAGTAAAAACATATTAAAAGTTAAAAAAAAATTATTTCGTTATTTTTTATAAATTGACATCATTTGCTCCGCAATAAATTGATCTGAAAACTTTTTGATATGCTCATTTCCTTTTCGTATCATTTCTTTCCTTAAATCTTCACTTTCCAATCTCGACAATATTGCAGATTCCAACTCTTGTTCATCATTTGCATCAACATAACACGCGGCATCGCCTCCCGTTTCTCGAAAACACGAACCTTTACTCGTAATCACAGGAACTTTACTCATCATCGCTTCCACAATTGGGATTCCAAATCCTTCATAAACAGACGGATAGAGAAACAATGTCGCATTTTGATAAATCATCGGCAAATCCAACAGAGGAATATTTTTGAGAAAAATCACTTGTTTTTCTAATTTCAAATCCGAAATCAAACGTTTTAATTCCGATAAATATTCCGTAGGACGACCTAAAATAACCAACGGACAATTTATTTTCCCTTTCGCCATTGCTCGAAGAATCAACTGATGATTTTTCCTTCTTTCTATCGCTCCCACCGAAAGCATATAATTTGCCGGCAAGTTATATTTTTTCAAAACAAAATTTTTATCTTCTTCTGAATGTACAGAAGAAAAAATCGGATTACAACCCTGATAAACGACTTCTATTTTCTTCTCATCAATACCACCAATTTCAATCAAATCACGTTTAGTCTGTTCACTAATCGCAACAACAACATCGGCAATTTGAGCACTTTTCAAATATTTATAACGAAACAATCTTCTATCAATCGGAGAATAAAGATGCGGATGCGTCAAAAAAATCAAATCATGAATCGTCACTACGGTTTTAATCGAAGTCTTCTCTATTCCCAAAGGCAATTCATTGCTCAATCCATGATAAACAGCAATATTGTTTTTTGCCAAATCATTCAACATAAAATGCGACCGCCACAACGATGGAAACTTGGACATTATCCCCGAAGGAAAAATAATTTCACAATTTTCTCCTCGTTCAAAACTTATTCCGTTTTTTTTCTTTGGAGAAAAAAGAAAAAAATCTTCCGTTGGATAATACGATGATAGTATCCTAATCGTATCTCGACTATAATTGCCAAGCCCTCGATTATTAAAAAAAGCTCGCTTAGCATCAAATGCAATCGTCATATCTACAAAAAATAACAAAACACCTCTCAAAGGTAACAATTCTTTTTTCAATTAACAAAAAAAAGAACAACCTTATTTCACACACACACAACCCTTCACTCATTCTAACGACACAACAAAAAAAAACGTAAATTGCAATCATCTAACAATTTACGTTTTAAGTTGCGGAGAGGGAGGGATTCAAACCCCCGGTACCTTTCAGTACGGCGGTTTTCAAGACCGCTGCAATCGATCACTCTGCCACCTCTCCTTCACTATCTATAGCGACTCTTCTTTCAGAAAAGCGTTGCAAAGATAGTAATTATTTTTGATTTACAAAATCTTTCATTCGTATTATTTTGAAAATAAAGAATCGACAAATTCTCGACGATCAAAAATCTGCAAATCTTCCATTCCTTCGCCTAAGCCTATATAACGTACCGGAATTTGAAATTGATCAGAAATGCCAAGCACCACACCACCTTTTGCCGTTCCGTCAAGTTTAGTAATCGCCAATGATTTTACCTCTGTCGCCTTGGTAAATTGTTTTGCTTGTTCAAAAGCATTTTGTCCAGTAGATCCATCTAAAACAAGCATAACATCATTTGGAGCATTAGGCAAAACTTTTTTCATTACATTTTTAATCTTAGTCAATTCGTTCATCAAATTGATTTTATTATGCAAACGCCCTGCCGTATCAATAATCACAACATCGGCATTATTGGCTTTTGCCGACGAAAGCGTATCAAAAGCAACCGAAGCCGGATCAGCTCCCATTGCCTGCTTAACAACCGGAACTCCGACACGCTCTCCCCACACACACAATTGCTCCACCGCCGCAGCACGAAACGTATCCGCAGCTCCAAGATATACTTTTTTTCCTGCTTTTTTGAATTGATACGCCATCTTCCCTATCGTCGTTGTTTTTCCCACTACATTCACACCGACAAACATAATCACATAAGGTTCTCCCGTTTGAGCATTATCCAACGCATCAATTTCATTTGCATTATTTTCAATCAAAAGATTGGAAATTTCTTCACGAAGAATTTCATTCAATTCTTCTGCCGACATATATTTGTCTATCGATACTCTTTTTTGAATACGCTCAATGATTTTTAATGTTGTTTCAACTCCCACATCAGAAGTAATCAACATTTCTTCCAAATCATCAAGCATGTCGTCGTCAATTTTACTTTTGCAAACAACAATACGAGCAAGTTTTGCAAACAAACCTTCTTTTGTTTTTTGCAAGCCTTGATTAAGAGTTTGTTTTTTCTCTTTTGAAAATAAGCCAAATAATGCCATAAAATAACAATAAAAAAAAACTCCTCTTAAGGATTTTTCCCAAAGAGGAGCTTTAAACATAATATTTTGCATTCCCCAAAGTTATTCTTTTCTTGCGAACAACTACTTGGAAAAATAACAATCTAATTAATTTGCAAAAAATTCTTTCACTTTATCATTGTGAACAATTTCTTCTTGGAATACGTAAGCACCAGTCTTTGGTGATTTCACCATTTTGATAACTTTAGCGTATGAACGACCTTCACCTTTTTGAAGTGTTGCGACAGCTTTCTTTGCCATGGTATATAAAAATAAAAGAATGAATTACTTAATTTCTTTATGAACAGTTACTTTACGTAAGATTGGATTATACTTCTTAAGTTCAAGACGTTCAGGAGTATTCTTACGATTTTTTGTTGTAATATAGCGAGAAGTACCTGGCATTCCGCTTTCTTTATGTTCAGTACATTCAAGGATTACTTGAACTCTATTTTCTTTGCCTTTTTTAGCCATTATTAAATCCTCCGAAATTAGAAATTATTGAAAAATGTACCCCTTTTGAGCAGCTCTTTTGATTGCTGCATCAATACCAATCTTATTGATTGTACGTAAACCAGCGGCAGATACTTTCAAAGACACCCAAGTATCTTCTTCAGGCCAATAAAACTTTTTTACAAAAAGATTTGCATCAAAAGTTCTTTTTGTGCGACGTTTAGAGTGAGAAACGTTATTTCCGCCCATTGCCTTTTTTCCTGTGATTTGACAAATTTTAGACATTTCGTTTATTTTTTGATTATTTTTTACTTAATTCATTTGCTAAAAACCCGTTCATAAGCATCATTGATTGGTATTTTTTGCAAATTGCGTGCAAAGATAGTCAACTTTTTAAAATTGGCAAAATTATTTTTCTCTTTTTTTTCTCATACTTCAAAAAGTTTTTGTGCTTTAGGATACCATAGAAAACCTTTTACGGAAGAAAAATTCATTTCTTTTAAAATTGACTTGTATTTTTCGATTTGTTGTTGGTATTTTTTTAAACTTTTTTCTTCCACATCACCAAATTTATAATCCAAAACGATTACATCTTTGGTTTCTTTATCCACCAAAATCCTATCCGGACGAAGATGTGTCAAAGTATCCGACTCTGATGGTTTTTGAATAATAAAAGAACGTTCGTTTAAGACAATATAGCGAGAAGTAAAAAATGATTTAATTTTTTCAAATTGCAACCATTCAGCGATTTTTTTCACGAAATCAAATTCTTTTTCGGGCAAAATTCGACCTTCCGACACCCAAAAAGAAACGGCTTTTTTTATTGGATTATTTATTTGATCTAAAGTTGAAAAATCCTCATCCGTCACATATTTTATACGAGAAAAAATATCATGATAAAAAGTTCCTTCATCTCTCGAATCAAAACCATAAATTAAACTTTCGCTTTCTCGACTTGCTTTAAAACAAATATTTTTCTCATTTCTCAATTCATAATTTTCAATCAATTGAGTGCTGATTTTTTTCTCATCAAAAGGATTGGACGTTTCTTCAAACTGACAATTTCTTTGCAGCGAAGGTTCTATTTCTCCGTATGAAAATCCAAATTTCCAAGTTTGATTCTCTTCCGAAAAACCTTTTATTTTTAATTTTTTTTTATCAAGATTGACCAAATTTTGAGGATCAATATTGAGCATTTGATTGATGGAATTTGCACTCTCGTTGGATTTTTTTGAAAAAATCAAAAGATTACATTTTGCACGTGTAATTGCGACATAAAACAAATTTAAATCATCTACAATTTGGGCTATTTGTTCGTTTTGAAAATCATTTACGAAAGATGTTTTTTCTAATTTTGAATTGTACACAACCGGAAAAATTTCTGGTTTTTCACCAAAATCTTTTCCAAATTTATCTTCTTCCGAAAAATTATTTTTTGCCCAAATCAATCCGCCTGATTTACTCAAATTCCAACTATTTCCCAACATCGGCAAAATAACGGTGTGCATTTCAAGACCTTTGCTTTTATGCACCGTCATTGCTTGTATTCCTTCCTGACCCGAACCTTCTACGTTTATTTCTGTTTTATACATTTTTTTATCCCAAAAATCCAAAAAACGCAAAATATCCGAATCGTGATTTGTTACGTATGAAGATAACGAATCATAAAACGTAAAAATATAATCCACTTCCGATGTTATGTTGAGATTGGCAATCCTTAATTGAGCGATTAAATATCGACACAACGACACCAAATCAATCTGATTTATTGTCTGCAAAAAACCATTTTCTTCAAAATACTTTTTCATTTCTTCTATTGAAGCAAGTTGTTTTTTGCACAACAAATACGCTGTCGACAACGCAATCGTATCTTTTGAATCAACCAAATAGCGAAGCATTGCAATAACAAACCGAACCACCCAAGAATTATCCAATTGATAAGCATAATTGGCAATGATTGTCAAATAGGAATAAAATTCCACATCTGATTCATTTTGTTTTTTTTCGTTAAAATATTGTGTAATTGCATCGATTTCTCTATTCGACCGACACAACACACAAATATCCGTTGCTTTCACACCGCTTTGTTTCAAACGTTTCAGCTCAACAATAATCTCATCATAGACTTTACTATCAAAAATTTCTTTGTTATCATTTTCTTGATTTTCAAAAATCATAACTTGAGCAAAACCGCCCGATTTTCCCGTTTTTTTCTGACGAATACCGTTGTAAATAGAAGTTAAATCAAGATTTTTATTTTTCAAATTTTCATTTTCTAAAATTGCAACGGCAAAAAGTTCGTTATTAAAATCAATCACATTATCGTAAGAACGATAATTAGTATCTAACGAAATCACATCAACATTTTGTGCATCAAATTGAGTTTCAATATTTTGCAATATTTTCCAATCACTATTCCGCCAACGATAAATTGCTTGTTTGACATCGCCAACCAACAATCCGGAAGAATTTTTTGACGCAACAATTTCATTTATCAACACTTTAAAACACTGCCATTGCAACATTGACGTATCTTGAAATTCGTCAATCATCACATGATGAATTCGTCCGCCTATTTTTTCAAACAAAAATGGAGCGTCGCCATCTTTAATCATTGTTGATAAAACAATATTTGTGTATGATAGAAGAAAAATATTATTCAATCGATTAAGTTCGTTCAAAGTATTTGAAATACCTTTAACGAGATATAATTTATCAAAATTTTCGAGGACACATTCTATTGCAAAATAAATCGAGCTATATTTTTCTAAAAAAGCAATGACATCTTGCATTTGACCCACAATCTTTTCTTCATTTTCTTCACAAAATGCCGTATACGATTTTCCTTTTGTAGCCAACGATTTCGTTCCATCTAAACAACCACGCACAGATTTAGAATCCAAAATTTCCCAAATTCTCTGATGATTCATTCGATCAGAAAATTGCTGATACGCATTTCTTCCGTCTTTAGGTTCGTTGCCGACAATCAACGTCTTCCACGTCTCAATCTTCGTCGTTACCTCTGAGTCAATCTCATTTTTTTTCTCATTCAATTTATTTTTTATTTCTTTCAACAAATCTGTTGATGTAGAATCTTCAAACAAATGATCTGCAACGGCAAGATATTGTTCTGTATTCAACATTTTTTTTGCAAAATCAAACAACGATTGACGAATATCCCAATTTACTTTTTCTTCCAGCAAATTTTTGGTCTGCAACGACATCAATGCATCGCTAACATCTTGACTTTTTGTCTTATCTTGTAAAAATTGGCGAACTGCCATTTCTATCGGAGTTTCCGATTCTATTTCCAACAAAAACGACGCTCCAAGATTCAATTCTCGAGCCAAATTCCGAAGAAGCAATTGAAAAAAAGCATCTATTGTCAAGACGTTAAATCGACTATAATCATGCAAAATTGAAGAAAGAATTTTTGATGCCGCATTCTGTACTTTTCCAAACAATTGTTCATCAGATTCACCTTCTTTTTTCCAATTTTGATTTTTAATTAAATTCTCATAAAACCGACGATCTTGACCTTGTTTCAAATTAAACAATTCCTTCAAAATCCGGAGTTTCATTTCATTTGTTGACGCATTCGTAAATGTAACGGCAAGAATATGACGATGCTCATGCAAATATCCGGTAGAAAAATACGCATTTATAAGTTTACGTATGTATTCCAATGCAAGCATATACGTTTTTCCACTTCCGGCCGAAGCTCTATAAACCACTAAGTTTGATGTATTTTCTGTTTTCATCTCTAAAATTTTTATCCTTGCAAAAATAGTTTTTTTCTCCAAAAAAATAAAAAAGCAACTGATAATTCCTTATCAATTGCTTTTCCTAAAAAATTTTATAAAATTTACTCTTTTACTCGTTCTACATACGAACCATTTCGAGTATCCACTTTAATCTTATCTCCTGTATTCAAAAACAATGGAATACGAACTTCAGCACCTGTTTCCACTGTTGCAGGTTTCAACGTATTTGTAGCTGTATCTCCTTTCAATCCAGGCTCTGTATAAGTCACTTCAAGAACAACGTGAGTTGGAAGATCAACATAAAGCACTGTTTCACTTTCTGCATGAACAACAACTTCTACCATTTCTCCATCTTTCAAAAAATCTACACCATTGATAAGATTTTTTTCAATTGAAATTTGTTCATAAGTTTCGGTATCCATAAAGTTGTATCCCAAATCGTCTTTGTAAAGGAATTGATAATCGCGACGCTCGATACGAACTTCATCAATACGAATTCCCGCATTAAGCGTTTTATCAATTACACGACCGGTCTTTACATTTTTCAATTTTGTACGAACAAACGCAGGTCCTTTCCCAGGTTTTACATGTAAAAATTCAACAACAAAATAATATTGACCTTCAAAGTCAAGACACATTCCGTTTTTAATATCTGCAGTAGTTGCCATTAGTAAATTGTTTTTTTTGTTTAAAAATCTTCTTTTTTTTTGCGACGGCAAAGATAAGAAATAAATACTTGAGTAACAAAATAAAATTATTTTATCAATTTTAAAATCGCATCGACCACTTGTTCTTCGGATTCAAAAAAAGAAGTATTGATACAAAAGGTGTAACTTTCTGCTCGTCCCCATTCTTTTCCCGTAAAACAATTATAATACGAAGCACGATTTCGATCCTCATGATTGATTCTCTCGATGGCCTCATCTTCCGAAATAGCCAATCTCGAAGCCACCCGACGTATTCGATCTTCCATTGTTGCCGTAAAAAAAATAGAAATCATATTTTCATGATTGCGAAGCACATAATCTGAACATCGACCAACGATCACACAAGATTCTCGTTCTGCTATTTTTTTTATAACATCGCTCTGCACTTTAAACAACATTTCCGATGACATATAATTTTCGCCAAAAGAATGTAGCATTCCTTCTATTGAATGCAAAAATCGAGAAAAACGCGTTTTTTCATCAACTTGTTCAAAAATCCGAACATCAAAACCTATTTCCTTTGCCGCCAAAGGAATCAATTCTTTATCATAATAATTCACACCCAAACGACTGGCCAACTTCGGACCAATAGATCGCCCTCCGGCTCCGTATTGACGCCCAATCGATATTACAAATTTAGATGTCATGATGATTAAAATTTAAGGGTTTTAATATAAAATAATGCAAGTAAAATCGCAAACAAATCACTCAACGGCAAACTAAGCCAAACACCCATAAGTCCGAAGAATTGAGGCAAAATCAACATCAAAGGAATCAAAAACAAAAGTTGCCGAGAAGCTGATAAGAAGATAGAAATTTTTGCTTTTCCTATCGACTGAAAAAAATTTCCTGCCACCATCGGAATACTTACAAAAGCAAACATTGAAAACGAAATTTGCATACCTTGTTTTGCTATTTCGATCAAATGAGAATCTGTCGTAAAAAACGATGTGATTGTCTGCGGAAAAGCAATTGCACAAAAAGATGCACAAAACGTGACAATGGTAGAATATGCCATTGTTCGTTTAAAAACCGACATTACACGATCATATTTTTGAGCTCCGTAATTGAATCCGGCTATCGGTTGCATTCCTTGACTAAATCCCAAAACCAACATCGCAAAAAGCATCAAAATAGAATTGACGATTCCGTAAGCTCCGATTGCCAAATCTCCTCCATAAGACTTCAACGAATGATTGATAAAAATCACAACCAAACACGCACATGTATTCATCACAAACGGAGACATTCCTATTGAAAAAATTCCTCGAATAATATTTTTTTTCAATTTAAAAATTCCTTTTTCAAAATGAATAAAATATATTTTTTGCGAAAAATGAAAAAGAATCCAAATAAGCGAACATAATTGAGCAATAACCGTTGCCAACGCCGCACCTCTAATTCCCCATTCCAAAACAAAAATAAAAATCGGAGCAAGAATCAAATTGATCAAAACCGTAAAAATCGTAGCATACATCGCCTTTTGTGGATAACCGGAAGATCGCATCACGCTATTTAAACCAAAATAAAGATGCGTAAAGACATTTCCCAAAAGAATAATTTGCATAAAATCTCGCGCATAAGGAAGTGTATCATTACTTGCTCCAAAAAGGAATAAAATTTCATCAATAAAAGCCAAACCGACAATCATAAATATCGTTCCAAGAATCACATTGAGAATGATGACATTTCCCAAAACTTGTTTTGCTCCCCAAATGTCTTCTTGTCCCATTTTTATCGATACCAAAGTTGAACCTCCGGCACCAATCAAAGCTCCAAATGCAGTAGATAAATTCATAATCGGAAACGTAAGTGCCAATCCGGAAATTGCCAACGGACCAACGCCTTGTCCGATAAAAACACGATCAATAATATTATAAAGCGACGAAGCCATCATCGCAATAATTGCCGGCAAAGCATAACTCAATAAAAGAGAAGAAATCGGAGCAGTGCCCAATTCTTCTGGTGTTCGTTTTTTCATTTTTCTTTTTTTACAATAAAATTAAGGGACCTTTCAGTCCCTTTTTTACACATCATTCTATTTTTACAATCTTCCATCGACCAACGAACGATCTATCACATTTTTTACATCATAAATGATAGCATTTCGTTGCTTATATTTTTTAAAATCAAAATTTTTAAATTCTTCGTGTGCAACTGCCAAAATAATGGCTTGATAATCTTTTTCTTGTTCTACATTCGAAAGAATATCTATACCATACTCTCTTTTTACTTCTGACGCTTCTGCCCAAGGATCATACACATCTACTTCTACGCCAAACTCTTTCAACTCACGATAAATATCAACCACTTTTGTATTACGAATATCCGGACAATTTTCTTTAAATGTTATTCCCATCAACAAAATTTTTGCACCTTTTATTTTTGATTCATTTTGAATCATTAGTTTCAAAACTTTGCTTGCTATATGCTCCGCAATGCTATTATTCACTCGACGACCCGAAGAAATCACTTCCGGATGATAACCTACAGCTTTCGCTTTATGCACAAGATAATATGGATCGACGCCAATACAATGTCCTCCGACAAGTCCGGGACGATACTTCAAAAAATTCCATTTACTTCCGGCCGCATCTATCACATCATTTGTGTCAATTCCTATTTTATCAAAAATAAGAGCCAATTCATTCATAAATGAAATATTCACATCTCGTTGTGCATTTTCTATCGCTTTACTCGCTTCCGCAACTTTTATACTTGCCGCTTTAAATGTTTCCACTTCAAGAATTGAAGCATACAAATCATCAACAAATTTTGCAACTTCAGGAGTTGAACCAGAGGTGACTTTTCTGATTTTTGTCAATGTATTAACTTTATCTCCCGGATTAATTCGTTCCGGAGAATATCCACAAAAAAAGTCTGTATTATACTTTAATCCTGAAAATGATTCCAACACCGGCACACAATCTTCCTCCGTGCAACCAGGATAAACCGTTGATTCATAAATTACAATATTTCCTTTTGAAAGTGCCATCGCCACAGTTTGACTTGCTTTAAGCAATGGAGATAAATCGGGATTATTAAATTGATCTATCGGAGTTGGCACGGTTACAATATAAATATTTCGATCATTCAAATCTGCTTTATCTGCCGAAAAAGACAATCCTATCTCAGATGTTTTTCCGCGATTCAAAGCTTCTGCAAGCACAGATTCGTCCACTTCCAACGTATGATCTTTGGCTTGACTTAATTCTGCTACTCGATTGGAATTTATATCAAAACCAAGCACATTATACTTTTTACTAAATTCGACTGCCAATGGCATTCCAACATAGCCAAGACCAATCACTGCAATTTTTATATCTTGTTGTTTCATAACACTTTACTCAAAAAATCATTTTTCAATCTTCTTTTTTACGAAAATTTTTCCACCAACGTTTAAAACGAGATGTCTGTTCTACAGAATCTTCATCTTCGTCAAAATAATCTTTCGTATAAGTATGATATTGATCCGATCGCATATAATATGGACGACGACCATATTCGTGATAATTAGAATAACTTACACGTTTTCCATCTACATCGTTAAGAACGATATACACATTCGGAGTTTTGTCTGTTTCCAATTGCGAAAGAATAGAAGAGAAGAAATAACGATTGGTTTTTGCACTACGCACAATAAACAAATTGATATCAACATAGAACATCAAAGAATATGCATCTGCCACAAGACCCATCGGAGATGTATCTATCACAATGTGGTCATATTCTTTTCGTAAAATATCCAATAATTCCGTTAGTTTTTGAGAACGAATCAATTCGCCTGGATTTGGCGGAATTGAACCTCCGGAAATTATATCAAATTTATATTTTTCATTACGAATGATAAGGTCATGCCAATCTTCAATTTGCCCAATTAAATAATTCGTAACACCCAATTTTTTATCATTTGGCAATTCAAGACGATCAATCACCGATGGTTTACGCAAGTCCAAATCCAAAAGCAAAGTTTTTCGATTTGTATGAGCATACATTGCCGCAAAGTTTAACGAGAACGTTGTTTTTCCGTCGCCAGAATCCGTTGATGTAACCAAAACTACAGATGGAGACTGACGTTTTATCAAAAATTCTATACGCGTACGAATCACACGGAAACTTTCGGCCAATCCCGAACGAGGATTGCTTTGCACCGGAATTTTTTGTTTGCTGTTAGTATGACGAATCGAACCAAAATATGGATAAGGAGACAATTTTTCGACATCTCGTTTTTCAACCACTTTTGTATTCAACAAATATTTTAACAATACAAACATCAATGGTATCAACAACGCAATGAAGAAGCTCAACGTTTTGTTTTTACTTTTAACATCTACGTTGGTTACCGACATAACTCGTGCTCGCTCCAATAGAATATTATCCGGAGTATTCGATGCTTTTTGAATGCGACTTTCGGCTTGTTTTTTCAACAAAAATGTATAATAATCATCTTGTATCTTAAATTTTCGTTGATAATTAGACAATTGACTTTCTTTGTCTGGCAACTGCTGAATTTGAGCAATTACTTTCTCATTGCGTCTCAAAAGATCATCTTCTTCAATTTTAAGAGTCTTTTGCATATTTGCAACAACCTCAAGCATGTTGCTTTTAAGTGTTTGCAACTGAGAAGTATATTTTGCATAATATGGGTTTTTTTCACCCAATTCTCCCCGTTTTATTTGAATCTCATTATACGTTTGCACAAAACCATTGAGCGATGCGTCCGAAATACCAATAGAAGTCGGCAATGCGATAATATCGTCTTGCGTGTTATTGTTAAGATAATCTGTCAAATACTTAAAATAAGTTTTTTTCAAATTAAATTGTGCATAACTCGTTTCAAATGAACGATTTTCAGAAATTAAAGTCCCCGTATAACTATTCAAATCTACAATTTGATTATTGATACGGAATTGCTTCAAATTGCCTTCCGCCGTTGATAAAGAATCCGAAATTATTGCTAATTGATTATCAATAAAATCAATTGTTTTGGTTGCTTCCTGATTCTTACGTTCAAGATTTTGTTCAATGAATGTTTCGCAAAGCAAATTGATAAAATCTATATCGCGTTCGGCAACCGATCCTTGCATAGAAACATTTATCACCGAGGCTCCTTTCATCACAAAATCAAATGAAAGTCGACTTGAATAATTGTTTATCAAATCTTCACGAGAATAACATCTAAAAAAGAATTTATATCCAGAATAAAATCGCTCATTTTTTGTTACTGTGATAAAAAACAACGAACATTGCAATGGTTTGCCATATTCTCCGACTTGTTGTATCGAAGTTTCTCCTCTCAACCAAGAAACTTCATAATGACGATCATCTCCAAGATCTTTTATTTGAAATTCTGTGGAATATGCTTCCGGAGCGAGAAAGTCATGAACAATCGTAACAGGCTCTTGCTTATACAAATTGGTTTCTTTAAACTTTCCTTTCGTATATGTATCAATCGTAAATGGTAATTTGTCGATAACTTTTCCGACAAGATCATGCGATCCAAACATAATAATTTGGTTATTCACATTTCTATATCCTGCCTGAACGCCAAAACCTTGCATTGCGGCTCCCATGCCATAACCCGAACCACGACCTTCTTCAATCATAACCATTGCTCGAGTTTGATACGTTGGAACCCATTTTTTATTTTCTCGATTTGTTATATAAAATGCTATTGAAAAACTTATTACAAAAAGATACCAATAACGAACAAATCGCATGACCCACGTTATAATGTCCGAAGTACTTGTTGAATTTTTATCATTCGCATCTGACATTATCGTTGGAATATGTTGTTGTGACTGTTGAGAGTCATTCATCGATGTATTCTGATACATAAAAATTTTCTTTAAAAAAATTATCGAGTGGCAAAATCGAGCACCACCAAAACAAAACTAATAGAAGAAGTTATCACACCCAAGAAAGAGGCAAACGATGTAATTTTAAAAAACGAACCTGCCGTTTGCGGAATAAAAATAATATCATTAGGTTGAATGTAATAAAATTCAGAATCAACAATTTCTTTGCTTCTTAAATCAAATTTCACTATTTTTTCCTTACCGTTAACCTTACGCAATATCTTAATATTTTTTCGATCTCCTTGCACATTTGGTTCGCCACCTTGTGCTATTGCTTCAAAAATATTCATACGATCTTTGTAAATGCGATACTCGCCTTTCCCTCCTTGTCCGATCATATAATATACCCGACGTTTGAGATTCGTTTTTACAAATACCTCTGCACCAATAAATCCTCGTAGTTGTTCTGCCAAGAATTGATTCAATTCTCTCAACGTATAACCCTCAACTTTCACCTTTTTCAAATACGGAATATCAATTGTTCCGTCTGTATAAACTCGATAACTTATCACATTGCCCGTACCAGCATTTGTTCCCATAAACAAACGAACAGCTTCATCGTTTGTTGAATAAAGCAGAATTTGTATTTCATCTGATGGCTGAATTCGATAATCAGCCGCCACTTCGGTTGCCGGAGCATAATCTTTTTTGATATTTTGCAAATATCGTGTACTAAAATTTGTCACGCAACTCGCGTTGAGCAATAAAAAAAACGACATTATACAAAATTTCCATTTTATGTGATGAAAAATTGTTATCATTAAAGTTTTATTTTTACTTCTTAAAGGTTTCTGACCAATCACGCGTACAAAGATTATAAATCAACACCCCAAACGAAAGCGTTGATGTAACTGTTGTCAAAGCCACTGAAAATGAGGAAATTCCCCAAAATTGGCCATGAAACGATTGAACATAAATTACATCATTGGGACGCACATAATAATATTCTGAGTTAATAATATCTTTACTACGGACATCAAAAGTCTTTATTTCGGTTCCGTTTGCTGTTGGTCTAAGAATATGAATTCGTTTTCTATCCGAAAATGTACGCAAATCTCCGGACATAGCAAGCACTTGAAAGATATTTAATTTTTCTCGTCCTATAGGATAAACTCCAGTTCCTGCATCACCAATAATGGTATAATAACTATTGACCAAACGCACATCAACATCGCACTCTGGAATTGACTCCAACAATTTTTCCGTCATTTTATACTTTGCCTCACGTGTAGTCAATCCGGCCAACTTAATTTTCCCAATGTATGGATAATCAATACAACTGTCGGCATATATCGTATGAGTATATAATTCCAACATTACTTCTTGATCTCCCAAAACATCGATTTGTCCTGTTCGAAACACTTTCGAAGCATTTTCGTTAGGCGACACTATGCGAATATAAAGTTGATCTCCAACTTGCAATTTATATTCTTGTGCCAAAAACAAAGAATCTGCTTTTGGATACGATTTTACGCCTAATCCCGGTTCTTGTAAATAATTTGCTTTTTTAGAAGTAGCACAAGAACCGAGACTCAAAAGTAAAGTAAACAAAAAAAGTATATTAAGAGAATACTTCATTCAACCAAATCTAAAGATTTATAATTTATCTTTTTTCTTTAAACTGCAAAAGTACAAAAAAATAGCCAATTTTCGTACGACACAAAAGTGTTTTTACATTCCGAACAGAAAACAAACGACGAATCTATTATTTTTCAATACAAAAAAAAGGTGTAGAGATTATCCACACCTTTTTTTTGCGATTTTTACAAAATTAAATCAAAACGACAACAAGTTCGCCATCTACTTCTTCAATCGACACTTTTCCTTCTCGTGCCAACCAACCAAGAGCGGCATAAAGCATTTTATCTGTTAACTTTGTTGCCTTTTTAATTTCTTTTGCTGTTTTTTTTCCTGCATTCAGTGCATTCCACACCAAACCTGCATTTTCTCCAAATTTTACTACCATTATTTTTTTGTTAAAAATTTTTACAAAGATAAAATTTATTATACAAGAAAATAACTCAAAGGCATAAAAAACAACAATAACAGGAAAAAGATTCCTTTTTTCAGGACAAAAAATTACAATTTATTCAAACTTCCAATCTGTTGCTTTTTTTCGTTGCTCATACGAATGACGAGCAAAATAATCTTCTATCGTTATCGATTCTTGTGACTGACCCAACATCAACAAATTAGATAAATCATACGTTTTCTTTATCAATTTTTGCGATGAATCATAATAATAATTTGACATTTCAACATAAACATCAAAACGACTAATTCGGGTAAATTTTATCAAATTTCCATTCTCATCGTAAAGGGAATTATAGATATTTTCCCAATTTTCTCCGTGATTGTTAGGAATTTCCGAAACGTATTTCAGTTGTTTAGTTTCCGGATAACGAACAATATTGTAAGAATACGTTATTCGCTCCTTTTCTAAATCGTCAAAATTTTCTACCCGAACCAATTTGTCATCATCTTCATATTGGACATAAAGTTCCAGATGATAATTAAATTTCATAAAAATATCCGAAATCTCCGAATCAATTTGATCGATTTGTTTTACCAAAAGTTGTTCTTCTTGCATTTTTGGCTCAACCACGTCTTCTTCCTTTATTTTATCACAAGAAAGCAATCCTCCAAGCAATAAAAACAAAATTACTATTCGCTGTGTTTTTTTCATTTTTTATTTTAATTTAGTTTTTTATTCTTTTATAATTTTCGTTGTTGACAAATTTCCATCTTCACTTTTTACAACAAGAACATAAACACCTTTTGCTACCGATGAAAGCGAAAATTCACACGATTGACCCGTCACAACTTGTTCGTCTAACAATATTCCGGAAGATGTAAATAACGAAATTTTATCTAAATTTTCTTCCGAAGAAATTTTAACAAAATCCTTTGTCGGATTTGGCGAAATTGTAAAATTCAATGTCTTTTCAACATTTTGAACTCCGGCTCCTTTTATCGGATAAACTGTCGTACGAATATTTTTAGATTCTTCCAAATTCCGAACTGAACGCAAACGATAAATATATTTTTTTTCTTCACTGACCGCATTATCGCTAAAAGAAGTTTCGTTTGCCGACAAAGTTGCTACGGATTCAAAATTCAAATCCGCTTCTCCAACTTCTGCTCTTTCCAAAATAAAACCGGTTTCATCTTTACATTTGTCTTGCCAAGTCAATGCGATAGAATTTTCCGTACGTTTCCCAACCAAATTTTGCGGAGCAACCAACGCATTCTCCAAACTATTCATATAGTTTTCCAAATTAGAATAGCCATTTTCCGCAATTACTCGACCATCTGAAGCGTCATTTTTATTTAATCCATTCGCATCTTCGTAATCGTCCGGCAAACCATCAACATCTGTATCTACAATTTCATTTTCATCAACAAAGGCCGACAAATCCGGCCAAGCCGACCAAGTTGCATCTGCATTTTCAGGCTTAAGGTCATTTTGCGAATTTACGACACCAAGCACTCCACAATAAGTCTTTCCCGTTATCGAACTTTTAATCGAAGGTTCTTGCTCTCCAGCAGCTTCTGCAAGGATTCTCGCATCAACTTCATCAAGAACCGGCAAACGACATCCCGCTTTGGCAATTACATCGCTATATGCAATATCTGCAGAAGTTGTCTTAATTCCACTATTTACAGAAGGTTCGTCCAACTTATAACTTTCCCATGTAAGAGTATCTGGAATTGAAGTCTTAAACTTAATACCACCACTGCTCGTACCATAATCTTTCCAATTATTTTGATTTACTCCGTCATTATCATGATTGATACTTCCGCTATAAGAATTTGTTTCATATTTATTCTCATCAATAAACCACTTACTTACACCAGTACAACTTCCATTATAAATCACACAAAACAAACGATTTGATGAACCCGATTTCAAAGTTACCGGACCTGGTTTGTAATAGTTTTTATAATGATTTATATTCACATAAGCGTCCGGTTTATTTGCTGCTATCAATCTTCCATTATACGTTGCTTCTCCCGATTTTGCATTATAAATCACATTATTTACAATTTCTTCATCCACATAAAAATCATGTCCTGATGTTTGATCCGAATTTACACCATTTATTTGTGGCACCCGACCAACACAATGTGCAAACAAATTATGATGATAAGAAGAATGTTCTCCTCCCCATTGAGCACCATAACCTCTTTCGCCTTTTTTATGACGAGAATAATACAACGGTTCGCTAAGAATACACCATTGCATTGTCGTGTATTTATTATCATACATGGTTACATTTTCTTCCATAGACCAAGAAAAAGAACAATGGTCGATAATACAATTTTGAATATTTTCTATATCCAACGCACTATAATTGGAATTTGCCTCATCTCCTGCTCTAAATCGTACATAACGAATAATTACATTATTCTTACACACGTAAATATTTGCACCAGAGATGCAAATTCCTCCACCAGGAGCCGATTGTCCTAAAATAGAAACATTGGGATGTTCAAATTTCAACTTACTCGTCAATTTGATTGTTCCGCCTACTTTGAACAAAATTGTACGAGGAGTATCATCTCCCGTTCTAAGTGCCCAACGAAGCGTTCCTTCTACAAGATTGGCATCCGTACAATCGTCTAAACGAGTAACATAATAGACATTTGCACCTATTGCAGGGTCTGTCATTCGTCCTCCCGTTGCGAAACGACCAAATCCTTCCGCTGTCGGGAATGCTAATTGTTGTTCTTCCGTAGCCATTATTGGCAACAAAACAAACAAAGACGAAATTATCAACAAAAGTTTTTTCATATAATTATTATCAATAAAAAATTTCTTTTCCATTGCAAAATGTTCGTACAACTTTGTGCGAAAATTCCATTCCTTCATAAGGACTCCAACCACACAAACTAAGAATATTGTCCGAACAAACATTGGTTTTCTTATTTCGATCAACCAAAACAAGATCTGCAAAATATCCTTTGCGAATAAACCCTCTTTTTTCTATTCTAAAAATTGTAGCCGGAGCATGACTCATTCGTTCTACAACTTGCTCTATCGTCATTTTTCCTTGCTTCGCCAATTCAAGCATTGCAACCAAAGAATATTGAATTTGTGGCATTCCACTCACCGCGTGCAAGCAATCGCCTTCTTTTTCGCTCAACAAATGAGGTGCGTGATCTGTTCCAATCACATCAATTATTCCCATCGATAACGCTTTGATAAGAGCATCTCGATTGACCGAAGACTTGATGGCAGGATTACATTTTATTCGTGCTCCAAATTTATCATATTGAGAAGCGTCAAACCAAAGATATTGCGGACAAGTTTCTGCCGTAACTAATTTGTCTATCGTGGCTGATTTTTTATCCAAAAGAGACAATTCTTTTGCCGTACTGACATGTAGCAAATGCAATCTCGAATTGTATTTATGTGCCATTTCAATAATCATCGAAGATGCTTTATAGCAAGCCTCCACATTTCGAATCAACGCATGATAATACATCGGAACGAGTTCCTCTTTAAAATCTGCTTTTATTGCCTCTATATTTTTATTGATTATATCGTTATCTTCTGCATGAACAGCGATCAACTTATCCGTAGAAGACAATAATTTTTCAATTTTTTCTTTTTGATTAACGAGCATATTTCCGGTACTCGAACCTAAAAAAAGTTTTAATCCACAAACTTTAGAAAGATCCATTTTCCCCGAAACAATATCTTCAATATTATCATTTGTCACACCAAGATAAAACATCGCATTCCCAACAGCCGTTTCTTCTGCAATACGAATTTTGTCTTCTACCGCAGCAATAGAAATCGTTTGTGGATTACAATTTGGCATATCCATCCAAGTCGTAACTCCTCCGGCTGCCGCAGCCCGACTTTCCGTTGCCATTGTTGCTTTATGCGTCAATCCTGGTTCTCGAAAATGAACATGATCATCTATTACTCCCGGCAAAAGATACATTCCTTCAGCATCAATCACCTCTGAGTTTAACAAAATATTTTCAGGAACATTTTCCTTAAATATTTTTTTTATCTTATCATTTTCAATAAGAACAGAACCTTTGAAAATCTGTCCTTCATTTACAATTTTAGCTTGATGAATCAATTTCATTTCTTCATATCTTTTCTTTTCTTAAACCTCAATCGAACAACTCCGATTACCGCTTCAGAAAAAATATTTCCACTCATTTTTGAAGTTCCTAAAACACGATTTGTAAAAATAATCGGAACTTCTTTGATCTTGAAACCAAGACGATAAGCCGTGTATTTCATTTCTATCTGAAACGCATAGCCTTTGAACTTAATTTTATCTAAATCAATCGTTTCAAGAACCTTTCTACGATAACATTTAAATCCTGCCGTCGTATCTGCGATTTTCATTCGCAAAATCATTCTTACATATTTTGAAGCAAAATAAGACATCAACACACGTCCCATTGGCCAATTCACCACATTTACTCCCGAAATATAACGAGAACCAATTGCGACATCTGCTCCATCTATGCTACAAGCTTCCAGCAATCGTTCCAAATCTTGCGGATTGTGAGAAAAATCCGCATCCATTTCAAAAATATAATCATAACGATGCTCTATCGCCCAACGAAAACCGGCAATATAAGCCGTTCCTAAACCCAATTTTCCTTCACGCTCTATCAAATGCAACCGATCGGCATAATCTTCCTGCATTTTTTTTACAATATTCGCAGTCCCATCAGGAGAACCATCGTCTATTACCAAAACTTCAAAACGCGTCGGCAAAGAAAATACGGCAAGAATAATCTTCTCGATATTTTCTTTTTCGTTAAATGTTGGAATAATTACAATATTATTTGTCACTGAATTTAAATTTAGTATGCCACAAAGATAATGAAATATTTAATACTTACATCGTTCCGCCATAAAGAAAAACAACCCCAACAACCATTCCTATCAAGCACCATAATTTTGCTCGTTTATTCTTCTCTCTATAACAAATTGCTCCATAAGCAAAGGCAAGAATCATTCCCGTCCGACGCAATGGAGAAATCACAGCAATCAAAGAATCGGGCAAAGACAACGCATAAAAATATAAAAAATCCGAACATGAAAGAAATATTCCAATAAAAGGAATACTCCATCGCCATTGAAATGTTCGATTTTCAACAATCTCGGATTTTTTGTTTTTCCAAACAAAATACAACAAAATCATTCCCATTCCAATCAATTGATAATACGTATAATAAACCAATACTGCCATTTTATCAAAATGACACATCAAATATTTATCATACAAACCACTTGATGCTCCAATCAACGTTGATGCCAACAAACACCACACCCATTTATTTGAACGAAAATAAATTCCCTCCCGTTTTCCAACCATTGAAAATAAATAAAAACAACATAAAATCACCACAACACCAATCGTTTGTGCCAAATTTAATCGCTCCGCAAAAATCAACATTGCTCCCAAAACCGTCCACATCGGTTGCGTTGCTTTTATCGGAGTAACAATCGTCAAAGGCAAATTTTTCATGCCTGCGTATCCAAACAACCAAGAAGACAAAACAATCAGCGATTTCACAACGATAAAAAGATGTGTTTCCCAATCAACAAAAGGAACAAAAAAAGGTGTCTTCTCCAAAATTGACGGAGAAAATACAGAAACCAACAAACAAGGAGTAAGAACAATTGACGATGTTAAAATTGAACAAAACAACACCATTATCACCGAATTGTTATTCAATGATCTTTTTTGAGCTATATCATACAAACCCAAAAATACAGCCGCCAACAAAATAATCGATAACCACATATTATTTCTTAATAAAAAACAAAAAAAGAGCAAACCATAAGGTTGCTCTCTAAAGTGATTCAGCTGGGGCTCGAACCCAGGACCCCATCCTTAAAAGGGATGTGCTCTACCAGCTGAGCTACTGAATCATCGCAATCGTTTCTCAATTGCGGGTGCAAAGATAAAACTTTTTTTTGAAAAACATATTTTTTTATCTTTTTTTTATCTTTTTTATCCCATGCGACTTTTATAATCCTCGTAAGAAAATGTTTTTAATAATTTAAATTGATTATCTAAAGTCCAAAGACCAAACGATGGATGCGAAACACCATTAAACATTGTCGTCTTTACCATCGTATAATGAATCATATCTAAAAATACTATACGCTCACCAACTTTCAGCGAATGATCAAATTCCCATTCTCCACAATAATCGCCTGACAAACAAGAATTTCCACCCATACGATACACGAATTCTCCGTCAGTAACGTCTTTCGCTCTCAAAATCATCGGCTTATAAGGCATTTCAAGACAATCCGGCATGTGACAGGCGAATGAAACATTAAGCATAGCGGTTTTTACTCCATGATTTTCCACAATATCTTCAATCGTTGCCACCAATTCTCCCGTTTGCCAAACAAAAGCTGCTCCCGGTTCAAGAATCACCTCCAAATGTGGATAACGAGATCGAAATGATTTTAACAATGCGATCAAATGATTTACATCATAATCTGATCGTGTCATCAAATGTCCGCCGCCAAAATTGATCCATTTTATTTGTGAAAATAAGTGAGAAAATTTTGTCTCTACCGCAGACAATGTTTTTTCCAAATCAAAACTTAACGATTCGCACAAGGTATGAAAATGCAAACCTTCTATTCCTTCCGGTAATTTGTCGCCTAATAAATCGGCCGTTACACCTAAACGAGAACCCGGAGCACATGGATTGTATAGATCCGTTTCTACTTCGGAATATTCAGGATTCACTCTCAATCCGCAAGAAATGTGATGTGCTTTATACGATTGGATTTTGTCTTGATAACGATTGTAAATTGACAATGAATTAAATGTCACATGACTACTGCAGTCCAAAATTGCATCAAATTCATTTTCTGTATAAATCGGAGCATACGTATGAGCCAAACTCCCCATTTCATTTTTTGCCAACATTGCTTCCGACAAAGAACTTGCCGTTGTTTTAGAAATATATTCTTTAATAATCGGGAAAACAGGAAACATGGCAAAAGCTTTGAATGCCATGATAATTTCCACTCCGGCTTCTTCTTTTACTTTTTTTATCAAAGAAAGATTTGCACGAAGACGACGTTCGTCCAAGACAAAACAAGGCGACGGAATTTTATTATAATCAATCGTTGGCAAAATATTTTTCATTAACGTAATTTGGCTCCTAATTGTTTTTCAAGATTCACTTGAATTTTTGACATAATCGCATCTATTTGTTTGTCGGCAAGCGTTTTGGTTTCGTCTTGAAGAATAAAACTTACAGCATACGATTTTTTCCCTGCTTCAAGATTTTTTCCTTCGTAAACATCAAACAAATTGACTGATTTCAATATTTTTCGTTCGCTTTCAAAAGCAATACGCTCTATATCAGCAAATTTCACTGAATTATCTACAAGCAAAGCGAAATCTCGTTTTACTTCTGGGAATTTTGAAATTTCAGCATAGGTTACTTTATGTTTTTTCAATGCTTTCAAAAGATAATTCCAATTGATATCTGCATAGAAAACTTCCGTATCAATATCCATTTTTTTCAAAATTTTGGAAGAAACCGATCCAATTGTTGCGATGATTTTTCCACCTTTATTTACTGATATAGAAAGTGCTTTGGTATGTAATTCATTTTCAAATTCATCATAAATAAACGAAGAAACTCCGAGACGACGCAAAAGATTTTCTACATAAGCCTTAAGTTCGTAAATTGTTGTTTTTTCTTCGGCTCGCACCCACGATTCTTTCGTCTTGTTTCCACAAAGCCAAAGAGCTAAATGAAAGTCTTCTGAATAGGCAGAAAGAACATTTTCTTCCGATTTATTTTCTGTATTGAAATAATAGCAATTGCCAAATTCATAAAATTTCAAATCCAAATTACGACGATTGCGATTGTATGCAATCGATTCCAATCCTCCAAACAACATTGTTTGACGCATAACTCCAAGATCTTGCGAAAGCGGATTCATCAATGAGACACACTTATCTATCGTGTATTCTTTTAAATCTTCATAATAACCGACTTTAGTGAGAGAATTATTCAAAATCTCATTAAATCCACACGAAGTCAATTGATTGGCTACAATATTTTGCATTTTATAACTATCCGGACGAACGGCATGACTCATGCTTGAACGAACCGACGAATCCAATTCAATGTTATTATATCCATAAATTCGCAAAATATCTTCAATCACATCTACATCTCGAGTCACATCTACGCGATAAGTAGGAATTTCAAGAGAAAGATCAGTTTCTGTTTCTTTCAAAATCTTCATCTCAAGAGAAGAAAGGATTGTTTTTATTGTTGTTTTTTCAATATTTTTTCCAATCAAAGAATTGATTTTGTCATACGTAAGATTTACTATTGCCGGAGCAATTTCTTTTGGATAAATATCAATAATATCGCAAGACACTTTTCCTCCTGCAACAGATTGAATTATCAATGTCGCAAACTTCAATATATACAACGTATTATTCGGATCACAACCTCGTTCATAACGGAACGATGCGTCTGTATTCAAACCATGACGACGAGCCGTTTTTCTTACCGAAACAGGATTGAAATACGCACTTTCGATAAAAACCGACTTTGTAGATTCTGTAACACCAGAATCAAGACCTCCAAAAACGCCGGCCATACACATTGGTTCACTTTCGTTACAAATCATAAGATCTGTCGCACTAAGCGAACGTTCAACGCCATCAAGTGTAGTAAATTTGGTTCCTTCCACCAACGTTTTTACAATTACATGATTTCCTTTTATTTTATCCGCATCAAAAGCATGTATTGGTTGTCCCATCGCATGAAGAACATAATTTGTTGCATCAACGACATTATTGATCGGACGCTGTCCTATTGCCAAAATTGCATTTTTCAACCAAGATGGCGATTCTTTTACTTCAACTCCGCTAATTGTCACTGCAGAATAACGCGGACATGCTTCTTGATTTTCCACCGTCACTTCAATCGGACGACAATTACAATCTACACCAAACTTTTCTACCGAAGGCAAAATCAACTTATTTTCAGGAGCATAAACAGAATAATGTGCTGCTAAATCTCTGGCACAACCATAATGAGACGCGGCATCTACACGATTTGGTGTAATATCAACTTCAATAATCGTATCTGTTTCGATTTGATAATAATCTTTTGCCAAAGTTCCTACCGGCACATCTGATGGGAGAACAATGATTCCGTCATGGCTTTCGCCAACACCGATTTCGTCTTCAGCACAAATCATTCCGAAGGATTCTTCGCCTCGAATCTTAGATTTTTTTATTGTAAAACTTTCTTCTCCACTATAAAGAATCGTACCTATAGTTGCCACAACAACTTTTTGTCCAACAGCCACATTAGGTGCTCCGCAAACGATTTTCAATGGTTCCGGTTCTCCAATATTTACTGTCGTACAATGCAAATGATCCGAATTTGGATGATCTACACAAGTCAATACTTCTCCAACAACAAGACCTTCAAGTCCGCCTTTTATGGATTGACGAGTCTCTACAGCACCAACTTCAAGACCTATAGACGTAAGATCTTTAGCTACTTCTTCGGCTGATTTTTCAAGCGAAATATAATTTTTTAACCAATTATACGATATATTCATAATTTTAAAATTTTGCTAAACAAATAAAGGTGCAAAGATAGTAAAAAAATACGGTCATTTTTTCTCTTTCAAATACTTTTCAATTCGATCCATTGCTTCTGCAATATTTTCAATTGAATTGGCATACGAAAAACGTATAAAACCTTCTCCTCTCGAACCGAAATCAATTCCTGGAGTTACGCCGACGTGCGTTTGTTCCAAAATATCAATTGCAAAACGATACGAATCTTTTGTCAAATGACGTGCATCGGCAAAAACGTAAAACGCGCCTTGCGGTTCGACATGAATTTTAAATCCAATTTCACGCAAACGCTGAATCAAAAAAACTCTCCGTTCGTTATATTTTTTTCGCATTTCTTCGACTTCTTCGTCAGCTTTTCGCAACGCCGCAATCGCTGCATATTGCGAAACGCTTGGAGCACAAATGAAAAAACTTTGTGCTATAGTCTGAATTTGACGCAAATATTGCTTTGGAAAAATCAGGTATCCTAAACGCATACCGGTCATTGCATATCGTTTGGAAAAACCATTAAACACAAAACAATCTTCGGTAAATTCTCGCATCGAATGCGTTTCTCCCTCGTATACTAATCCATGATAAATTTCGTCCGAAAGAATCGGAATGTTCAAATTCGCCAATTCTTGCATCATTTCGCTCGACAACAACGTTCCTGTTGGATTCATCGGAGAATTGATAAAAATAGCTCGTGTTTTTTCCGTAACTACTTTTTTAATTTCTTCTATATGATATTGAAATCCGTCTTCTGCCGAAAGCGGAACTTCAACGGGAATTCCTCCGCAAGCATAAACAAAATTGGCATAACAAGCATATCCCGGATTAGACAAAATAACTTCTCCGCCCGATTCGCACAAAACCATCAATGCCATCAATAATGCAGGAGAAGAACCCGATGTCAATACAATACAATCGGGATCTATCAAAACGCCATATTCTTGTTTATATTTTTTCGCAAGTTCTTGACGAAGTTCTTTATCTCCCAAAGAATGAGTATAATGAGTCAGTCCTTTATTTAATGCCTCTTGAACCGACTCAACAACGCACTTAGGCATATCAAAATCCGGTTCTCCAACTTCCAAATGAATTATGTCATCTATTCCGGAAAGAGCCATTTCATTTGCTTTTTCCAAAATATCCATAACGATAAAAGATGACATTTTATTTACATTTTCATTCATTTTTTATTTTTTTATTTTTTGATTACCTAATTTTTATTTCCACTCTACGATTTTTTGCTCGATTTACTTCTGTGTCATTCTTGGCAATGGGTTGATTCGCTCCTTCTCCTCTAAATAAAATTTGCTCTTCGGTACAACCATTTTTCACCAAAAACTCTTTTACCGCCAAAGCCCGACGAAGAGAAAGCGACATGTTTTCTTCCGCAGAACCAACCGCATCGGTATGTCCGATAATTTCAACTTGCAAATTATTTTGCGATAAAATTGATGCCAAACGTTTTAGTTCGGGTTCCGATTCTTTACTTAGTTGATTATCTGACATTTGAAAAAATAAATTTTTCACCGGGAATGCCACGCCATCTTCTTTCATTTGTTTGTACGTAAGCAAACGAATAATTGGTTCGGTTCGTTTTACTTGTGAATTTATTTTTCTCAAATCAATATTATTAGATACAGAAAAATATCCTTCGGCCTCTATATAATATCCATACAATTTCCCCATTGGCAAGACGAAGAAATAACTTCCGTCTGCGGGATTAACTGCTGCTGAACCCATTTTTTTTCCGTTAGACAAATCTTCCCAAATAATATTTGCCGACGCCAAAGGTTCGCCTTCTTTTGACAATACTTTTCCTTCTATCATTGCCACCGGCTGTGGTTGCAAATGCTTAGGCAACGAAACACTGTACAAATCTTCTCGACCAACATTTCCTTTGCTGAAATAAGCCGTTTCGCCATCTGTAGAAATGGTATATCCCATATCATTTTCCGGTCCATTAAATTCTTTCCCCAGATTTTCCGGTTTGCTCCAACAAGTCCAACACGTATCACTCAATCGACGAGAAACAAACATGTCTTTATTTCCAAATCCACCATGTCCGTCACTTGAAAAATAAAGCGTTTGCATATCCGGATGTAGAAATGGTGTTCGATCCGAGAAACGTGTATTAATCTCCGGACCCAAATTTATCGGACCAACCATTTCTCCTTTTTCATCTTGATAAATCACATAAATATCCGTTTGATGTTGCAAATTACCATGATAAATAAATTGATCACTCAATGTTGTATTGTAATTTTCTTCCGAAATGGCAGAAAAGACAATCGCTTTACCATCGGAACTAATGACGGCATCGGCTTGCCAATTTTCAAAATTCAAATCCATTGGAAAATCCTTAAGCGGACTCCAACCATCTTTTGTTTTTTCCGACAAATAAAGTTTTCCGTTTCGGAAAACCAATAATTTGGACAAATCTACCGACATACATTCTACCGCATCATGCGTATTTGCCGTAGAAAGTTGTTTAAGCAAAACCGGTTTTCCCCACTTATTTTTCCCTTTTCGTTTGCAAACAAACACATCTTCCGTACTTACACGACGCGAAGAAAGACTATCTTTTTTTATATACGTTGGTGACAAATTATCTTGTCGATCTCGCCCTACAAAATACAAATATTGGTCATCTGCAGAAATTGAAGGCAAATATTCTCTGTTTGCCGTATTGATATGATCGCCAAGAAAAGAAATTTTTACTTTTGGATCTTTGGGTCTTTGCAACAATTCCAACAAATCATACAATAATTCCAAATTTTTTCCGGTCATGACATTAGTATATTGTTGTGCTGTTTGAATTGCCTCATTCCATTGTTCCCGATTGATCGCATGCGAAATCAAACGCTGAAGTGCCACAAATGCCAAATCCGTAGTTGGAGCCATTCGAATATACGCATTATAATCTTTTGTCCATGCCGGATCAAATTTTTTTTCTAAATGAAGTTTATCTGCAATACGAGCAATCTCATATTCTTTTTCTTTTTTTTCTAAAAAAATCTCATCGTCATAATATTCGTAAAACTCATCAAGCGAAACCAATTCTCCGTCCGAAACATAAAAATCATGATACAATCGCAAAGCATCTTCTCGTTTCGTTCCACGAAAATAATCTATCGTACTACGAAGAATTTTTGAATCATTCGTCCGTTTATACATCGACAACAACGAATCTTCTGCTTGTTCAAAAAATTCACTGTACTCATGCGATGCAATATAATCCATATACGTTTCCCATTGTCCTGGAATCGTATATTCTACATACTCTTTTTCATCAAGCATCAAACGAACTTCTTCATACTGACGACTAAGCGGATATTTTTCCAAAAAAGACTCCATTTGTTCCATAGATTGAGTCTTTTGTATTTCACGAAATTTTAAAACATGAATACTCGCCCAAGCCGAATCGACATCATTTCCTCGACGATATTTTTCTATAAACAAACGCAAACTATCTTCATGATTTGCATTGATTGCAATCAAAAATTCACACGCACGTTTACTTTTTTTTGCTTCTTTAATAAATTCCGGATTTGCCTTTTGAAAAGATTTTAAATAATTATCAAAAATCCCGACAGAATTGATTTTTTTTGCATCAAGCAAAGCATTCCAACAAATCGTATCATTAAGCAACCGATAAGATTTTGATGTGAGACCAAATTTGTTTAATTTCTTTTTATTTTCTTCTCTATTATAAAATTTGCGAGACTGCCAAAGAAAAATATATGCCGAATCCGGACTATAATAATCACCCGTTCTATCTACAAAAATTTGCGATTTATAAAACAATGCTATCGGATCTTCCTTATCTTTTTTTAACGATTTTTCAATTTGCTTCATCGCCAATTCTATTTGACCATCGTTGATATATTTTTCAATTTTATAATTCTGAGACACAACTTTTTGTGTAAAAAATTGCATCATAAATACAAGAAAAACTAAATTTATAATATATGTTCTCATTCAAAAAAAATCAAAATTCCACCAAAAGGATTACAAAGATACTAAACTGAAACGATTTTTTAAACAAAAAAAACGAACTTGAAAAAATTTTTTCAAGTTCGTTTTTTCAATATATTTCAACAATTATAATGGTATATTTCCGTGTTTCTTCGCAGGATTAACACGATTTTTCGTTTGCGTCATATTCAATGCTTGAATCAACTTTTGACGAGTTTGCTGTGGCAAAATAATTTCATCAACATAACCTAATTCTGCCGCACGATACGGATTCGAGAATTTCGCTTCATAATCTTTCAATGCTTTTGCTTTCTCTTCTTCTGTCGATTTTCGATAAAGAATATTTACTGCTCCAGCTGCTCCCATTACAGCAATTTCAGCTGACGGATAAGCAAAATTTACATCCGAACCGGTATGTTTGCTACTCATCACAATGTAAGCTCCGCCGTAAGCCTTTCTTGTGATTACCGTAATTTTCGGAACTGTGGCCTCTACATAAGCGTAAACAATTTTTGCTCCATGACGAATAATTCCATTATGTTCTTGCATCGTTCCAGGAAGAAATCCCGGAACGTCTTCAAACGTGACCAATGGAACATTAAAGCAATCACAAAAACGAATAAATCGTGCTGCTTTGTCCGAAGCATCTATATCCAAAACTCCCGCTTGATATGCTGGTTGATTTGCTACAATACCAATTGTTTTTCCTGTAAGACGAGCAAATCCGACAACTATATTTTGAGCAAAAAGAGGCATTACTTCAAAAAAGTATTTATCATCTACAACTCCCTCTATCAACTGTTTTATATCATACGGTTTGTTTGGATCTTCCGGAACAATTTCATTCAACGAAGGATCGTCTTCTACCGAAAAATCCGAACATTCAAACGGCGCGTCTTCCATATTATTTGATGGCAAATAACTCAACAATTCTCTCACCATCATCAACGTTTCTTCTTCTGTCTCTCCCAAGAAATGAGAAACTCCACTTTTGGAAGAATGCGTATTTGCTCCACCTAATTCTTCTTTTGTTACCTCTTCGTGTGTTACGGTTTTCACAACTTCCGGACCTGTCACAAACATGTGACCTTTTTCTTTGACCATAAAGATAAAATCCGTCAATGCCGGAGAATAACAAGCTCCTCCTGCACATGGTCCCATGACAACCGAAATCTGAGGAATAACCCCAGAAGCTATTGTATTTTGATAAAAAATATCACCATATCCGGCAAGGCTTTCCACGCCTTCTTGGATTCTTGCTCCTCCCGAATCATTTATAGCAATAATCGGAGCTCCCATATTAAGAGCCATCTTTTGCAATTTTACAATCTTGTTTGCGGCAACTCGACCCAACGAACCTCCGTAAACTGTAAAGTCATACGCATAAACATAAACCAACCGCCCATCAATTTTTCCATAACCACCAACAATACCATCTCCGGCAATTTTCTCTTTTTCCATTCCGAAATTAGTACATTGATGTACTACAAATTTATCTATCTCACAAAACGTTCCCGCATCTAAAAGAAGATCGATTCGTTCGCGAGCAGTTTTTTTCCCTCCTGCATGTTGACGAGCTATACGATCCTTTCCTCCCCCAATTTCTGCAGCTTCATTCTTTTGAAGAAATGCTTGTTGACTATCATTTAACATAGTTATATTCTTTTTTATTCTAACGTAATAAGAGTTTGATTACTATCGATTGTGTCGCCTTCCTGAACAAGAATTTCTTTTATGACACAATCTTTTTTTACCTTATATTCACTTTGCATTTTCATGGCTTCAACAACAATCACCGGTTGTCCCGACTCCACTTCTTGTCCTACTTCTACCAAAACTTTTACAACCTTACCTGGCATTGGTGAAAAAATACGATCCTGCGAGTCATCAAATTCATCTTTACGACGATTGCGAAGATATTTCGCTTGCGAATCCACAATCTCGACCGGATAAGAATTAAACATTGTGTTCACATTGTATTTCTTACTTCCTTCCGCTCTTTTCAGCTCTGCAGTAAAAGATTTTCCATCATGCAAAATAGAACAAACCCCATTTTCTGCCATTACGACATCAAGATTGTAGATCTTATCATCTATTTTAATCGAAACCAAATTATCTTCTTTGCTAAGCAATTCTACTTCCGCGATACGGTCTCCTATATGAATTTCCATAGCTACTTTCCTTTCGTGTTTAAACTATAATTATTCTTAAATACGAAGCATCGCATTTCGTTTTCCAAATTCTCGCCAACGAGAAATCTTACGATTATCTCCCGTCTTTATGACATTTTCTTCCAAATTCAAAATATAATCCATATAAGCCGCAATGATCGCTATATCTTCAACTTCTTCTTTCGTTTCTTCATACTTGTTTTGCATCAAAAATTCCGTATTTTTTTCAATAAATCCGGTATTGTATTTTCCTCGTACAAAATCCGATGTATCAAGAATACGACGAAGATAATTGATGTTCGTTTTCACTCCTGTAATTTTATATTCATAAAGAGCTCTACGCATACGCTTCATCGCAAACGAACGTGTTTTTGCCCAAACGATCAACTTACCAATCATTGGATCATAATGCATCGGTATTTCATATCCTTCATACACGTAATTATCTACTCGAATACCAAGACCCAACGGCTCCGTCATTTGCTTTATAATTCCCGGACTCGGCATAAAATTACATTCTGCATCTTCTGCACAAATACGGCATTCTATCGAATATCCATTTTGTTCTATATCACTCTGTTTTAATCGAAGAGGAAGATTGTTGGCGATATTGATTTGCTCTTTTACAAGATCTACACGAAGCACTTCTTCCGTGATCGGATGCTCCACTTGCAAACGAGTATTCATTTCCAAAAAATAGTAATTAAAATCGTCATCCACCAAAAATTCTATCGTTCCGGCTCCCGAATAATTTACAGCTTTCGCTGCCAAAATCGCTTGCTGACCCATCTCATCTCGAAGCTCCGGATACATAATCGGAGATGGAGATTCTTCCACTATCTTTTGATTTCGACGCTGAACGGAACATTCTCGTTCACAAAGATGAATCACATTTCCAAAATTATCACCAAGAATTTGAAATTCTATATGATGTGGATTTTCTATATATTTTTCAATATAAACCGTTTCATCTCCAAAAGACGATTTTGCCTCACTTTTTGTCAAATTAAATGCCTCTTCAACCTCACTCTCTTCACGAATAATTCGCATTCCTTTTCCTCCTCCTCCGGCACTCGCTTTCAAAATAACTGGATAACCAATTTGCTCAATGACTTGCTTCACTTGTTCCACACTCTTCAAATCTTCTTGAACGCCCGGAACAACCTTCACTCCGGCTTCTATCATCGTTTGTCGTGCCGAAATTTTATCTCCCATCTTTATCATCGCATCTGCCGAAGGACCAATAAAAATAATTCCTTCTTCTTCACAACGACGAACAAATTCTGCATTTTCCGACAAAAATCCATATCCAGGGTGAATCGCATCTGCTCCACTTTTCTTTGCCGCATCAATAATATTATCTATCACAAGATAACTTTCGTTCGATGGCGTCGGTCCCACACAATATGCTTCATCTGCATAAAAAACATGACGAGATGTCCGATCTGCTTCCGAATAAACCGCAACCGTACTAACACTCATCTCCTTACACGAACGCATCACCCGAATTGCAATTTCTCCTCGATTAGCAACAAGAACCTTTTGTATCATAAAGTTTTATTTTTTCAATTCAAAAAAAGTGGTGCAAAGATAGTGGTTTTAATTCAGCAAAAAGAAAAATACACTTGCAAAACATACAAATGATACATTTTAATAAAATTTGTGCAATTTTATCCTACTACACTTTTTTTTAATCATATTTTACATCAACCAAATAAAGACCTTCCGCCGGAGCTGAAGTCCCCGCTCTACAACGATCTTTAGCCAAAATAATCTCATCAAACTCCGCAATCGTCATACGCCCTCGACCAACACACAACAATGTCCCAACTATCGCCCTAACCATATTGCGAAGAAAACGATCTGCCGTAATCGTAAAAACCCAAATACCTTCTCGCTTTTTCCAATACGCCTCTGTTATCTTACAATTATTCGTTTTTGTATCCGTATGCAACTTACTAAAACTCGTAAAATCCGTATATTGCAACAAATGCGATGCCGCCTCATTCATCAAATCAAAATCCAGATCACCAATAATTCGTGTTGCCAACTCAATACCAAACGGATTCTTCTCCTGCATCACATGATACTCGTACGTGCGACTACGAGCAGAAAAACGAGCATGCTTGTCCGACGACACCAACTCCACTTTCTCTACAGCTATATCTTTCGGCAAAAGACTATTCAATCGAAAAACAAGATTCTCCTCATTTTCAATCTTTTGCGTCTGATCAAAATGAGCCACCATTTTTCTGGCATGAACACCCGTATCTGTACGACCGGCACCAACAACCTCCACCAATGAATTAAGAATCATCGACAATGATTTTTCCAAAACCTCTTGCACCGAAATCGCATTCGGTTGTTTTTGCCAACCATGATAAGCTGTTCCCTTATACGAAAATGTTATAAAATAACGAAACGACATCTTTTTCTACTTTTTTTTAGAAAAACAAAGATAAACAAAAGATAAACACTTTCAAAATTTACGTATTTTCAACTATCACCCACAAAAAAAGTAGCACGGATGCTATAATTATATAAGATTATTTCAGTCTTAAAGTACTAATCGTTTTTTGCAAATTATTCAAGAACTGAGCGGCATGCATACCATCCATTTGTGCGTGATGGAATTGGAAAGAGATATTCAAATAATACTTAAAAAAAAGCTTAGAATAACGTCCCCAAATAATAAATGGATTGTTATATATTCCACTATACATACCACCAGCAAATTCCAATTCAGTATCAACGATAGCAGAAGTACCTATCACCATACACTCTTCAGATAGATCTCGGTCCATGCAACTATTGGCTACTTGAGAAGTATATGTTAGATAATCATGATTATACTTTTCAAAGTCTTCTGCAAATTCTATATCGCAGGAACTCACCTCACCAGTATGATTTTTGACAATGGTATTTATAGCTATCTTATCAAACTGCATAAGTTTATCGCCCATAGGCAACAAATAAAACTCCTTCTGATTAACAGCAGCTTTACCAATACAATAATCCAATAACATATTGAATTTCAAATGTTTCCTTCTACTAATTTTAATCAAGTTTGTCACATCTATCTTTTTGACAAAAATAAGCATAGGATTAGGAGCGTTCTTCCATATTTCAAATTGCTGTGCTCTATTGGTACTTTGAGGATTTATTTCTTTCATATCAAATGTAAAGTTAAATTATTTATTAAAAATGGCTGATATATTAGTAACAAAGCAACCTATAAAAAAACAAAGGAAGTCTGTCTATCTTGACAAACCTCCTGTAAATCGGCAGCAACCTACTCTCCCACTATACGCAGTACCATCGGCGTGTTCGGGCTTAACTTCTCTGTTCGGAATGGGAAGAGGTGGATCCC
>JAGCLW010000004.1 GCA_017646805.1 Paludibacteraceae bacterium
GAGACTATTTAAATACAAATGGAATCATTGCTACTATTCGAAAATCTCGTGGCGAAGACATTGATGCCGCATGTGGCATGCTTTCAACAAAAATAAAAAAAGAAAATTCTCTATCTTAAAAAATTTTTATCAACTATGAAACCAAATAAAATTTTTCTTCCCCTAATTCTATTTTTCTTTCTATTCACTTCTTGTGAGAAAGGAGGAAAAATACTAACAAGTATTACAGGAAGTGCTTATGAAATCCTCGTCGTAATGCCTAAAAAGTATTGGAAAACGGATAGTGGAACAGCCCTTTTTTCTTTACTTAGCAAAGACATGATCGGAATGCCACAAGCCGAACCAACACTAAGTATTTCAAAATGTTCTCCGGAAGAATTTAACAGCTTGCTAAAACCAACTCGCAACATCATCATCGTAGACATTGACAGCACACAATACACTCAAGCAAAAATAATGTTGATCAAAGACAAATGGTCATCACCACAATCAATCGCTCGAATTACGGCTCCAAATCAAGAATCATTTGTCGAACTCATCAAAAAACAAGGAGATGAAATCAACAATTATTTTGTACAAGCAGAAATCTCACGCACTACCAATGTGATGAAAAACAATGTCAATAAAGAATTGATGAAAATCGTTTACGATCAATTCAATATCAGCATGCAAATTCCATCAAGCATCACCATGTACAAACAAGAAGAGAATGCTCTTTGGTTGTCTTCCGGAACTACCGATGTCAGACAAGATATTATCATCTATAGTTACCCCTACTATTCCGAAAAACAATTAGAACTTGATTCTTTATTAAAAAAACGCGACGAAATAATTTGTCCTTTAATTCCCGGACCGGCAGAAGGTTCTTGCATGGGAACCGAACGCATTTATGACATTCCTCAACTAAAAAAAATCTCTAAAAACGGACGCTATTGTGCCGAAATTCGTGGATTATGGAAAGTTTACGGAGACGCCATGATGGGAGGTCCTTTCATCAGTCACACTGCAATTGACGAAATTCATCAACGAATCATCACAATCGAAGGATGCATCTATGCCCCTCAACAAAAGAAAAGAACCGCAATCAGAACACTTGAAGCTGCGATTCTTACAGCACAACTACCTACAATGATGGAAGAAATAACCATTGACAACTAAAAATTTTTTTTATGATAATAGCCATATTACAAGGAAAAGAAAAAAACGAAATGGATTATCTGAAAATGGTAAAATCCATTTACGACACCTCCGTAATCGAACACCATACCGTAGTCATTTACGGAAATAAAAAACAAGCAATCGACGGACTCCGTGGTAGCGATATGCAAGATTTCAAATACAATTTTTGCAATTCAATCAATGATTTAAAAAGAAAAAAAATCAATATACTAAACTTTTCTACCGAAGACGATTCGTCGATAAAAACAGCAATTGAAGATTACTTCAACAATAAAATTGACGTAGTTTTGTTTGGAATCGAAAAAAACACTACGGAAAATTCTGTAGAACATCACTACAAAGACAATCTTCGCGAAAAATTATTAAGCACCGAAAATTCCAATACCGAAATTATTGTAACAAACAACATTCGACTCCTCGATCTAAGCAAAACAACCTTAGAACAAGAATTTCTTATTGACAAAATCAAACAATTCAAAAACATTCTTTGTGAAGATTTTGGCATTCAATACCCAAGAATCGCCATCATTGATACAACATCAAAAACATTAGAGATAAGCAAAAAAATGATAGAAGATCACATCTGTTGCGTTTGCGAATCAAATCTATCTACATTTTTAAACGAACAAAAGCATCAACACTTTGATGCAATCATCACACTACAACAAGGAAGCAAAAAAACAATACTACAATCCATCTGCAACCAATGGATAGAATACACTCTTGTCGATAACAAACTCATTTTAAACAGCCGACAAAACAATTCAAATCAAGACAATTCGGCAGAAGACAACCAATATAATTTTCGACAAACTCTATTCTTAGCCGCAGACAATTACAAACGAAGAGAAAACGAAAAACTTTTACATTCCAACAAAATGACATTTTGAATTTATTAAAAATTGTTAGAAAAAATCGTTTTTCTTGTAACTTTCAGAAAAAAAATATATATTTGTCATCGGTTTAAATCAAACCTTTAGACGAAAAAAATTATCAAACAATAAAATAATTATTAAATCTAATAACATGAAAGAATTAAACAAAAGAACTGCCCCAAAAGCAGTTGCTCCTGAAAAAGTTATTCAATTCGGTGAAGGAAACTTTCTTCGTGCTTTTGTAGATTGGATTATCTACAATATGAATCAAAAAACAGATTTCAATGGTAGTGTAGTCGCTGTACAACCTATTGAAAAAGGTATGGTTGAATGGTTAAACGGTCAAGATTGCATGTATCACGTTAACCTTCAAGGACTTGAAAAAGGACAACCTGTAAACGACATCACTCGTATTGACGTTATCAGCAGAGCACTTAATCCTTACTCTCAAAACCAAGCTTTCATGGCTTTGGCAGACCAACCAGAAATCCGTTTTGTAATCAGTAACACAACAGAAGCGGGTATTGCTTTTGACGACACTTGTAAATTAGAAGACGCTCCTGCATCTTCTTATCCTGGAAAATTAACTCAATTACTCTATCGTCGATACAAAACATTCAATGGAGACAAATCTAAGGGATTAATCATTTTCCCTTGCGAATTGATTTTCTTGAACGGACATCACCTTGAAGATTGTATCAACAAATACATCGAACTATGGAATCTTGGTGCAGATTTCAAAAAATGGTTTGACGAAGCTTGTACAGTTTGTGCAACACTTGTAGACCGTATTGTTCCTGGATTCCCACGCAACGAAATTAACGAAATTCGCGAAAAAATCGGATACCGAGACGATCTTGTTGTTCAAGCAGAAATTTTCCACCTTTGGGTAATTGAAGTAAAAGACGCTGAACGTCGTGCTCAAATCGCAGCAGAATTCCCTGCAGAAAAAGCAGGACTTCAAGTAAAATTCGTTGAAAGCGAAGCTCCTTACCATGAAAGAAAAGTAACTCTTCTCAACGGTCCTCACACAGTATTAAGCCCTGTAACATACCTTAGTGGTGTAAATATCGTGCGTGACGCATGTCATCACCCAGTACTTGGAAAATACATCGAAAAAGTACAATACGAAGAATTAATGGAAACATTAAATCTACCAAAAGACGAATTGATGCAATTTGCAGCAGACGTGGTAGAACGTTTCAAAAACCCATTCGTAGATCACCAAGTGACATCTATCATGCTTAACTCATTCCCTAAATATGAGACACGTGATCTTCCTGGAGTTAAAGAATTCTTAAAACGCAAAGGAGAACTTCCTAAAGGATTAGTATTTGGACTTGCAGCAATCATCACATACTACAAAGGAGGCGTACGTGAAGATGGAGCTCCAATCCAACCAAACGACGATCAAAAAATCATGGACAAATTAACAGAACTTTGGGCTACCGGAGATACTCAAAAAGTTGCAGAAGGAGTTCTTGCATTTGATTACGTTTGGAAAGAAGACTTGAACAAAACTGTACCTGGAATGACTGCCATGGTAAAAGAATATCTTGATCTTATCCAAGAAAAAGGAATGTTGGAAGCAGTAAAAACAATCCTTTAATAATAAAAAAATAAACAAAAAAAGCAGAGAAAAATCTCTGCTTTTTTTTATTTGATACAAACGAAAAAAAAATTAAAAAAAAATAAAATATTTATGTATCTTTGCAAAGATAGTTAATCGTATTTTTTCAAAAAAAATATAAATATCAATCAATTTTATTTATTATACTATGACAAATTACTTAAAAATTAATCCGGCAGACAACGTTGCAGTAGCAATCGTAACTCTTGCTAAAGGAACAAAAGTAACCATTGACGGAATTGAAATTACACTTCAAGATGAAATTGGTGCAGGACATAAATTTGCACTCAAAGATCTTGCAGCAAAAGAAAATGTAATTAAATACGGTTACCCAATCGGACATGCAAAAACAGATCTTAAACAAGGAGCTTTGGTAAACGATTCAAACGTAAAAACAAACCTTGAAGGTCTTCTTGATTATGAATACAATCCTATCAAAGTTGACTTAAATATTCCTAATCGAAATCTTACATTCAAAGGTTACAAACGTAAAAATGGCGATGTAGGTATTCGAAATGAAATCTGGATTGTACCTACTGTAGGTTGTGTAAACGGAATCGCAGATACAATCATTCGTGAATTTAAGAAAACTCTAAATGGCGAAATGAAAGTTGATGCTATTGAAGCATTCAAACACAACTACGGATGTTCTCAACTTGGAGACGACCACGAAGCCACAAAAATGATTCTTCGTAACATCGTAAAACACCCTAACGCGGGAGGTGTGCTTGTGCTTGGTCTCGGTTGCGAAAACAATCAACCTGATGTGTTCAAAGAATTTCTCGGAGAATACGACACAGATCGTGTAAAATTCATTGTTTCTCAACAAGTAAACGATGAAATCGCAGACGGAGTTGCCGTTCTTAAGGATTTGTACGAAAAAGCAAGCAAAGATGTCCGTACAGAATTGCCTATCAGCGAATTAAAAATTGGTTTGAAATGTGGTGGTTCTGATGGATTCTCTGGTATAACCGCAAATCCGTTGCTTGGAGTATTCTCTGACTTTATGGTGGCTCAAGGAGCAACTACAGTACTAACAGAAGTTCCTGAAATGTTTGGTGCAGAAACAATCCTCATGAATCGTTGCGAATCTGTTGATTTGTTCAACAAAACAGTACACTTAATCAACGATTTCAAACAATACTTCCTTTCTCATGGAGAACCTGTAGGAGAAAATCCTTCTCCAGGAAACAAAGCCGGAGGAATTTCAACTTTGGAAGAAAAAGCTTTGGGTTGTACGCAAAAATGCGGTAAAGCTTATGTCAAAGATGTATTAATGTATGGAGATTGCATCAAAACAAAAGGTCTTAACCTTTTGTCAGCTCCAGGAAACGACCTCGTTGCTGCAACAGCTTTAGGTGCAGCAGGTTGTCAAATGGTTCTTTTCACCACCGGACGTGGAACACCATTCGGAAGTTTCGTTCCAACAATGAAAGTATCTACAAACACTCCACTTTTTGAAAAGAAACCTCAATGGATCGACTTTAATGCCGGAAGCCTTCTTCAAGGAAAATCAATGGAAGACCTTTGCGAAGAATTTATCCAATACGTAATAAAAGTTGCCAACGGAGAATTTGTAAATCACGAAAAGAAAGAAGCAAGAGAAATTGCAATCTTCAAACGTGGTGTCACTCTTTAATAACAAAAAAAAGGTCAAGAAAATTCTTGACCTTTTTTTTAAACATTAAAATAAAACGATAAAACCTATGAAAAATTTTTATTTAAACACATTGATTATTCTATCTTTATTAGGAATAACCTCTTGTAAAAACACGGCAGAAGAATTTGAAAATCCTTTTGCTGTGGAAACGGTCAAAGATTGCGAAGGCAATATTTATCCCGTTGTTAAAATCGGAGAACAATATTGGATGGCAGAAAACATGAAAGCAACTAAATATGACTCCGAAAGTGAACGTGCAGGAGAAACAATTCCTCAATTTTCTGAAAAAACCTATCTTCCCTTTTATCTTTCGGTAGACACAACGACTTCTGAATACGTTGATTTTCTGACAGAAAAAGAAATGAAAAAAATGGGACTTTTATACAATTGGGCTGCGGCTGTTGGAGCAACAAACGAAGAAGCCGAAAATCTGACTGATTTTATAGAACAACGACAAGGTATTTGCCCAAATGGATTTCATATCCCGACAAAAGAAGAATGGGAACAACTTGATGCTTTTATTGCTCAAGATGGAAAAAATGTAGGGACAGCTCTACGAACAATTGAAGGTTGGGACGAAGAACCGGTAGGATTTTTTCGGGGGACAAACGATTACGGTTTTGATGCTGTACCGGCAGCTTACTCCGATGCCGGAGAAAACGTATTTGTTGGTTACGAAGCGTTTTTTTGGAGTTCTACGTCAAACAAAGAAGACAAATCCATCGCCTACAATCGTGGTCTGATTTGCAACGAAAACACGCTTTATCTCAACGATTATCATAAATATGCCGCAGAAAGCGTTCGTTGTATAAAAAACAACCCTTAAAAAAGAGAACAAAAAAACTCCCTGAAAATAATTTTCAGGGAGTTTTTTTTATTTAAAACACATCACTTAAGAATTTTCCCATTCATCATCATCCTTTTTCTCTTCTTCATCTGCCTTTGCTCTACTAATTAAAAATAATCCTAAAACAAGGTCCATAATTATTCCAGAAATTATATGTGAAGGAATATCTTGCCCATTAATTATCCCAATAAATAATGCAATAATACCTACAATAGCTAATACTAAAAATACTATTCCACAACCGTATTTCATAATCTTTTAATTTTCTTCTTTAAAATCAATTTTGCGAATAAAAATTTTAATCATTACAACTACTACTAAAAACAATCCTAATCCTAATACTAATGGTAATACTTTTTCTTTAAATTCCTCCTCTTTCAGGCTTTCTACAGCGTCTTGATAAGCCCCTTCAGAAGGTAAAAAGCCAGTGTATTTACCGTATTTTTCATAAATAGGGTCACCCTGTGCTGCAGCTCTTTCTGCAGCTCTTTCAGCATTCCTTTGGTCCATTATGGCTTTATTACGATCTCGATGAATTACACCCAGTACAGCCATTTGTTTTGGAGTGTATCTATTATTAGCTATATCGTCTACTAAGTAAATATATGCAAGCTCTGGGTCACGTTCAAATAATTCTTTACGTCTCTGTAATTCTTCTTCAGAGACATTACTAGGTTTTAAAAACTCTTCTAAATTTTCTATATTATAATATTCTATCAAATCTTCTAAATCTTCCATATTATAATCCACATTATAATAATCTGTCTCTGCCCATAAAACTTGAGGAATAAATAAAGAGAAAAAAGTAATTCCAATAAAAAATAAAATCTTTTTCATAATCTTTTAATTTTCTTCTTTAAATCGTTTATTATTTTTCTTTTTTGAACAAAGAGTTATTATCAATCCGATAAGTGGACTCAAAAAAAAACTAAGTAAAAATCCCCACAAAAAACCAATTTTTCTTTTTTCCGCTAAGCCACCTATCAATAATGATAAGATCAAACAGATACTTATTGTAAAGATTGTATAATCATTCATAATTATAACTTTTTTAAAATTTAACATTCAATTCTTTTTCTGCTCTCACTTTTAATTCTTCCAATTTCTTAATATTATTTTTATTTTTTGAAATTTCTTGAAATATCTCATTCGCAAGTGCATTTTTGTTTGAATCTATAAATCGATCCGGATGACATTTAACTTTCAACATATCATACAATTCCTTAGAATTAAACGCACTATTAAGAATATTCGTAAAATCAACTTCTTTTCCTGAAATCTCTCTTTTTAAATTTCGTAATTTTTCAAATTTTGAATTTCGTCGTTTAAACAACAACACAATAATTATCAAAATAAATTCAATCCCTGCAATTATGGTCCATCCATTACAAGTCCAGAAGTCATTCTTTTCCAAAACCAAATCTTTTCCAATCGGGTTCTTCATACAAACAAATTGTTTGTTTTCTGCAGAATCTTTATTCATACTTATACATTTAAAATTAAGACTCTAATTGTAAAAATGTTTTTAACTGCCATTTACAACCATAATTACCAACATCACAACACACTTCCAACGTGTCAAATCCCAAAACAACTAATTTTCGAATCAAAACCTCATCAGAAAGAATCACCTTCCCTATTGTAACAATCTCTTCTCTTGAAAGTTGTCTTCCCTTAAAAGTTTGTATTCTAAAACCTGAATTCAACCAATGAGAAAACTGATGTTTATAATTTGAATCGCCTCGAGAAATTGAGGCCTTCAGCAATGTTGGCACCATAAGATTATAAAACGACGAGCGAGCGGATTCATTAAATTGCCTTATCAATATCGAACGCTCATTTCGTTCTCTAAACCAATCTAAAATAGAATTCCAAGTATTTTCAAACATATTTTTTTATTTAATTTTTAAAACAAACCATATATAATAAGGAAATAGCACCCAAAACACAGATATTAACACAGATACTAACAAAAACTCCTTGCCAGCCTGCTTGTCTTACAAGTCCATACACAAACGAAATAACCAAAAGTCCTAATACAAAAATTAGAATTTTAAAACCTTTTTTCATAATTATTAATTTTTTTCTATAAGAACAACTAACGTTGAACCATCTTTATAATATGAAGCTCTCAAAGAGGAGAAACAAGAGGTAGAAATAAACAATTCATCTTCAAAAAACATCTGCTCTCCAGACGAAAAAACCGTAGTTCCATTACAAGAAATGATACAATTAGAATAATTGCGAACTTTAATAGAATAAAAATACGGCAACCCATTTTCCCCAGAAGCAAAAAACCAACGAGAATCAGCATTTGCGACTCCTATTCCAAAAACAAAAAAACAAACAATAGCAAACATTTTTTTCATAATCTATAAATTAAAATAAAACAATAATTAAAAAAAACTAAAATCTCAACAAAAAAAAACACTAATAAACAAGCGTTTAGCAAAAAATATTTTGTTTTTGACGCAAGAAAAAAACAAAATATTTTTTATCTGAAACAAAGATAAAAAACGAAAAAAAACACTTCTTACAAGTTTGTAAGAAGTGTTTCTCTTGAAAAATATTAAAAATTTTTTATTCTTTTTCCTTATTCAAACAAATAAACATCGATCATTCGTTTCAAATCATCTTTGGTTATCCCACCGATTTTTATTGGTTTTGGACGTGTTTTTTGCCCTGGTTTAATAAACAAAAGCGTTGGAATTGATTCAAACTTAAATAAATTTGGATAATCAGGTTTTCGGCTTGCTTCTTTATCAATATTGATACGATAAATAATCAATTTATCACCATATTCATATTGCAATTCTTCCAAAATCGGATGTACTTTTTTACAAGGAGCACACCAATCTGCATAAAAATCAATCACAACCGGTTTGTCTCCTTGAAAAACGAACTTTTTGTTTTTCGTCATGTCCCAAACCAATTGTTTAAATTCTTTTTTGTTGATTTCTTTCAACGTTGCTTTTTGTGCAAAAAAAGTTGATACAAAAAGAGGAAAACAACAAAATAGTAGTACTAAAACATTTCTTTTCATAAAAAATAAGCGATTAAAATCCGACAATCATTCCGTTTTCAACGTTTGAAGTTCTTGTTGAAACACAGATAATTTATTGTTTGCTATATTCAAATTTCGTTCCAATTCTCTCAAATCCGTCAAACGTACCGACAATGCATACGCATCAATCAAAGCATTTTTTTCGGTTGGTGTAAGCACATACGTATAACCTCGTTTGCCATTATTTAAAGTAACTTTTATCGTTTGTTGAAAATGATCTTCCACAAATGAAGCAATTTCTTTGTTTCGATCCGAACGATAAATAACCGTTTCGTTCACATATTCTCCATCATTAAATGTATAATTATATCCCGAAGCGACCGGAACATCTTCAGATTCTATCGACATATCGCCAACTTTCAAACGAATCGAAATATGCTTCAACGCATATTCTCCCACATAAAGACTATGAATCAAAAAACGACCATTTTCTTCCACAAAAGATTTCAACATCACACCTCCGTTTGGCATCGTATAATCTTGACTTTTCAAAATATAATTGCCGACGGTTTGATATTTTTCATCTTTTTCAAACTTAAATTTTGACACATTTTGATTAAAATCTTCTCGCTTTTCGACCAACAAACTATCAATAAAAATGCGATTTCGCTCTTGCTCTTCAATTTGAATTTGAAGAAAAATTTCACGAGCTTGTTTCCGATATTTCACTTGTTTTGAATACAACGTATTGAGCGTATCTATATGATTAAGAGCCGAAGAATAAAGCTTTTCAGAATAACATTGTTGTATCATACCCAATCGTTCTTCCGCCAATTCACTTTCCGACTTTTCTCGCTTACAAGAAACCATAGCCAACAAGACGACCACTCCTAAAAGAATCTTTTTCATAAAAAAACTTAAAAAATTTTTATCGCACAAAGATAACATTTTCAATCGAATGAAAAAACCACAAATAAACAATTTTCAAAAAAGAAAAATTTCTCAACAAAACCCTTTACGGAAAAAGAAGAAGAAAGATTTTGCATAACTTAAAAGTAAGATTTTTTTACTAATTTTGCGAATTGAAAAAAAATACATTTTACAAAAACATGAATCTAAAAGAACATTTAAAAAATAAAATCTTTCAAATCATAAAAAAATGTGCTACAAATCTCAACGTTGAAACTTATGTCATCGGAGGTTATGTCAGAGATATTCTTTTGCAACGTCCATCAAAAGATATTGACGTGGTGGTTGTTGGGAGCGGCATAGAAATGGCAGAAGCTGTCAGCAAAGAATTAGGAAAAGGAACACATTTGGCTGTTTATAAAAATTTTGGAACGGCTCAAGTTCACAAAAAAGATATAGAGGTTGAATTTGTCGGTGCACGCAAAGAATCCTACCAACGAGATAGCCGAAAACCTATTGTCGAAGATGGAACTCTTGAAGATGACCAAAATCGTAGAGACTTCACAATCAACGCTTTAGCATTGTCGCTCAACGAACAAAATTTTGGAGAATTGGTAGATCCATTCAACGGATTAAAGGATTTGGAAATGAAAATCATACGTACGCCATTGGATCCCGACATCACATTTAGCGATGACCCTTTGCGTATGATGAGAGCCATTCGTTTTGCCACACAACTAAACTTTTATATCGAAAGCAAAACGTTTGAAGCCATCGAGAGAAACAAAAAACGCATTGCCATCATTTCCAAAGAACGCATCATTGACGAACTAAACAAAATCATTCTTAGCAACAAACCAAGCATTGGATTTAAATTGCTGGAAGAAAGCGGTTTGTTGGAAATAATTTTCCCCGAAATGCAAGCTTTGAAAAAGAATGAAACCATTGAAAATCAAAGTTATAAGGACAATTTTTTACACACGCTGACAGTTTTGGACAACATCGCTCAAAAAAGCGACAACTTGTGGTTGCGTTGGGCGGCTATTTTTCATGATATTGGCAAACCAATTTGCAAACGTTTTGACGAACGTTTGGGTTGGACTTTCCACAATCACAATTTCGTTGGCGAAAAAATGGTTCCCGGCATTTTCAGAAAAATGAAATTGCCAATGAATGAAAAAATGAAATACGTAAAAAAAATGGTAAGTCTCCACATGCGTCCTATCGTACTAAGCGAAGACGAAATCACAGACTCCGCCATTCGACGATTATTGTTTGATGCCGGCGACGACATTGAAGATTTGATGCTTCTTTGCGAAGCTGACATTACGTCAAAAAATCAGGAAAAAGTAAAACGTTATCTCAATAATTTTCAAATTGTCCGACAAAAAATGAAAGATCTTGAAGAACGCGATCGCATTCGCAATTTTCAACCGCCCATTTCAGGACAACTAATCATGGAAACATTCAACCTAACGCCTTGCTCGTTGGTCGGCGAAATCAAAATGATAATCAAAGACGCAATCCTCGACGGAATTATTCCAAACGAATACGATGCCGCCTACAATTACATGATAAAAATCGGTAAAGAAAAAGGAGTTTATAATGGCTGACAATTATTTAGAAAAGCAATACGAAGACTACGAACGAAAAAAAACGGAATATCTTAAACGAAAAAATTTGGGTCTTCCACCTAAAAGAAAAAAAACAAAAAATAGTGAGAACGTTCAAGACTGATATTTCAAACATCGAAGTTCCCAAACAATTTACCTACCCTTTTTTTTACCAACCACACGATTTGTGCAAAATTGCCGCAAAAGAAATCGAAACCGAAATTTTGCAATCACACACAAATACAAAACTTCTTGAAGGTAAAATGTTTGGTGTACTTGTCGTTTCTGATCAAAACGGAAAAATCGGTTACTTAGCCGGATTTTCCGGATTATGGAATCAAAAAAGTACCGCAAAAGGATTCGTCCCTCCAATATACGACATCACCCAACCGTCTTCTTACTTCAAAAAAAAAGAAAATGAAATTTCGCTCATCAACCAAAAAATTGATGCGTTGAAATGCGATGAAATTTTTCAAACTAAAATTAAACAACTTGAAAAACTAAAACTACAACAATCTCAACAACTGACACAACTAAAACTCTCATTTGACGAACACAAAAGATTGCGAGACGAAAAACGAAAATCCATTCTTTCTGAACAAGAAAACAAACAACTTATTCGCGAAAGTCAATTTGAAAAAGCAGAACTCAAACGACAAAAAAAACAATTCGACATTGATATTCAAAATCTTGAACAAGAAATTGACGTTTTTTCTCAACAAATCAAAGACTTGCAATCGTTGCGAAAAAAAATGAGTTTTAATCTTCAACAATGGATTTTTGACCAATTCAAAATACAAAATGCCAACGGAGAAACAATTTCAATCTCCAATCTGTTTGCCATTCATTACAACGACAACAATCAATTGCCTCCTGCCGGAGCTGGAGATTGTGCCGGACCAAAACTATTGCAATATGCTTATAATCAAAACTATAAACCTATTTGCATGGCAGAATTTTGGATTGGCAAAAACTCGTCCGACAACATTCGGAAACACGGAAATTTTTACCCGGCATGTCAAAACAAATGCAAACCGATTTTATCATTCATGATGAAAGGCTTAGACGTCGAACCGAATCCGCTTCTTTCGTCAAACGCCGACATCAAAATCATTCACGAAGATGACGAAATTCTCGTCGTTGACAAACCAGCAGGTTTGCAAACCGTAGATGGGAAAGAAAATGTCATTTCGTTGGAAAAAATCATTCGCGAACGATACAATCTGTTCGACGTTCCGCTCATCGTTCATCGACTGGATATGCACACTTCGGGAATTGTCGTAATGGCAAAAACAAAAGCGATGCACAAATACCTTCAACAACAATTTGCCGAACAAAAAGTCAAAAAAACTTATATCGCTATTTTGGAAGGAAAAATCAATCAAACAAAAGGAACAATTGATTTGCCACTCATTGCCGACATCGAAAATCGACCGTATCAAAAAGTGGATTTCAAAAAAGGGAAAAAAGCCGTCACAACCTTTCAAGTCATTGACGAAAACGAAAATCGCTCAATCGTAAAATTCTGTCCCATCACCGGACGAACACACCAATTACGCGTTCATGCGGCACACCCAATGGGGTTGAATTGTGCCATTTTGGGCGACCGACTCTACGGCACACTACCGGCTGATAGACTTTATTTGCATGCCCAAGAAATTGAAATTTTCTCAAAACAAAACAAAAAAATGATTTTTCAATCAAAAAAAACATTTGACAATTTCTAAAAAAAAAAACGATATTGAAAAAAATCAATATCGTTTTTTTTTACAAAAGACATTATTTATTTGATATTTTCTCGTGCTTTGGTTATGAACGATTGAAAACGCTCCTTATCTTTCGTTCGACAAATATCCAAAAGAAGATTCATTTCGTTGCAAATTTTTTCCAACTGATCTCCCGTATATGGATTGAAAAGAATTTCAGATAATAAATAATCGTCTTCACTCAACAATCCACGAGCAATATCCATGTGACGTTTGAAAGTCGTTCCCGGAGCATCTTGATGTTTCATTACCGAACAAAACGCCAACGTAGAAGCAAAAGGAATAGACAATGAATAAGCCGTTGTTTTTTCGTGTTCTTCAAACGAATATTCAAACAAATTGAGCCTCAACGAACCATAAAAATCTTTGAAAAAGGTTTTTCCCATGTGGTCACTTTCCGAGATAATAATTGCGTTATGATTCATCAAATCCGTAAGATTGGCAAACGTAGGTCCAAACATCGGGTGAGTAGAGACAAATCGATGACCACATGTTGCATAAAATTCCGGCAATCCGGTTTTTACAGAAGCAATATCAGACAAAATACATTGCGACGAAATATAAGGCATTATTTGCTGAAATGCGTCAATTGTATATTTAATTGTCACAGAATTTATTACCATTTCGGGATCAAAATTCTTAATTTCTTCCAACTTGCTCAATCGTTGCGTATTAAACACAAAACGAAGTTTGCTAATATCGGTATCAAATACAGCGACTTCATGTTTGAAGCATAAAGCATCGGTAAGGAAAGTTCCCATTTTACCTGCTCCAACAATTAAAATTTTCATTTCTTATTGCACTTTTTTCGTTTGTTATTTATTCATAATTTGCATTTGACGATGCACCGATTCGGAGTGAATTGCTTCGAGTACAACTTTCATAAACGCAGCACTCAATCCCATTTGTTCGCCCATGAGACAACGTTTTTCAAGAATTTCATCGTAACGTGTCGTTTGCAAAATCGAAATATTATGTTCTTTTTTATACAATCCTATTTCGTCCGAAACTCGCATTCGTCGAGCCAAAACTTCAAGCAATTGAGTATCCAATTCATCAATTTGCTTACGAAGATCTTCCAAACTTTCGGTCGATTGTTTCATATCACGAAGAATCAACGAATCAAGAATCGCTCTCAACGACTCTGGCGTAACTTGTTGAGAAGCATCACTCCACGCACAGTCAGGATTGCAATGTGATTCTACAATTAAACCTTCAAATTGCAAATCCATCGCTTGTTGAGAAAGAGATTGAATCAAATCTCTTTTGCCTCCGATATGACTTGGATCACAGAAAATCGGCAACTGAGGAAACCGACGTTTCATTTCCACCGGCAAATGCCATTGAGGAAGATTTCGGTAAATCTTTTTATCATAAGAACTAAAACCACGATGAATCACACCAAGTCGTTTGATTCCTGCTCGATTAAGTCGAAGTAACGCTCCAATCCACAATTCAAGATCCGGATTGACAGGATTTTTTACCAAAACAGGAATATCCACACCTTTCAACGCATCTGCAATTTCTTGTACAGCAAAAGGATTTGCCGTAGTACGAGCTCCAATCCATAAAATATCCACACCATATTTCAACGCTTCATATACGTGATGAGCAGTGGCAACTTCGGTAGCCGTGAACATTCCAGTTTCCTTTTTAACTCGTTTCAACCAAGCAAGACCTTCTGATCCTATACCTTCAAAACCTCCCGGTTTTGTTCTTGGTTTCCAAATTCCGGCACGAAAAATTTTTAGTCCTTGAGCAGCAAGTTCGTGTGCCGTTTGCATAACTTGTTCTTCAGTTTCGGCACTACAAGGTCCGGCAATCACCATAGGACGTTCTGCCAAACCAACATTTTCCAATTCTAATGGTAAAAGATCTAATGTATCCATATTATTTTTTTTATTTTAAAATTCGATTTAAAGCTTCTTGTAATTTTTCTTCTTTTGCACAAAGTGAAAGACGAATATATCGTTGTCCTTTATCTCCAAAAACAAATCCCGGAGTGAGAAAGACTCTTTTTTCATATAACAATTTGTCCGAAAGTTCTCCGGCATCGGCGTATTCATTTGGAATTTTTCCCCAAAGAAACATTCCGACTTGCGATTCGTCAAACGTACAACCAATTGCCTTCATGATTTGTCCGGCCAAATCTCGCCGACGACGATAAGTTTCATAATTTGCTTGTTCGTGCCATTCGTCCGAATTATTCAATGCCACAACTGCTGCTTTTTGCATTGGTCGAAACATTCCCGAATCCATATTGCTTTTTACTTTCAAAATCCATTGTATGAATTGCGAATTCCCAGCCACCATTGCCATACGCCAACCCGGCATGTTATGACTTTTACTGAGCGAATTCATTTCAAGACAAACATCTTTTGCTCCTTCGACCGACAACAAACTAAGCGGTTTTTTGTTAAGAATAAAACTATACGGATTGTCATTGACGATAAGAATGTTATGTTTTTTTCCGAAAGCGACAAGACGCTCAAATAATTCTTTTGTTGCATTCGCTCCGGTCGGCATGTTCGGATAATTGACCCACATCAATTTTACTTTTGACAAATCCATTTGTTCCAAAACATCAAAATCCGGCATCCAACCATTATTTTCGTCTAATTCGTAAGGAATAATTTCTGCTTGAACCAATCTTGACACCGAACTATAAGTTGGATAGCCGGGATTAGGAACAAGCACCTTATCTCCAACATTTAAAAATGCCAACGAAATGTGCATAATTCCTTCTTTAGAACCAATCAAAGGCTGTATTTCATTTGTTGGATTAAGTTCAACATCATACCATTTTTTATAAAATTTTGCAAACGATTGTCTAAGTTCCGGAATACCGACATAACTTTGATATCCATGAGCATCAAGACATTTTGCATCATCGCAAAGAGCTTGTATCGTTTCTTCCGATGGTGGCATATCCGGACTTCCTACGCCTAAACTAATTATATCCCAACCTTCGGCATTCAATTGAGCAATTTCACGCAATTTAGTAGAAAAATAATATTCTGTAACTGTATTTAATCGATTAGCAGGAGTAATCATAATTGTTATTTTTTTTAAATTGTTTGTTCACCAATAGCATAATTTCCTAAAATTCGCAAATCTATAGACAATGGTTTGATTGCTAAAATCGCTTGACAATATCGTTCGTAATCTTCATAACATAAATCCACATAGAAGAAATATTCCCACTCTTTTCCAATAATTGGATTTGATTGAATTTTTGTCAAATTAATATCATAAAACGAAAGAATGGTTAAAATCTTTGACAATGCACCTGAAGCGTGAGGAACGGCAAAAGCGATAGAACTTTTATTCATCACCGGATGAAGCGAAGGCTCATCTTTATGTGCCAAAACAAGAAATCGTGTAAAATTATGTTTATTCGTTTCTATCCCGTCTTCGATTACATTCAATCCATAAAGTTTCGCCGCATGAGTACTACAAATAACTCCAACTCCTTTCAAATTTTCGTTAGCTACTTTTTTCGCCGAACCTGCAGTATCTCCTCCTTCTACGACTCTTAAATGTGGTTTTCGATCCAAAAAATCACCGCACTGCATCAATGCCACCGGATGAGAAATTACCTCATGAAGATCTTCTATTTTTTGTCCTTCCAACGCACACAAACAATGTTTGATTCGCAATTTGTGTTCTCCAACAATAGTCAATCCACTCTTAAGCAACAACTCATAATTTTGCAACAAACTACCGGCAATCGTATTTTCTATTGCCACCAACGCATACATTGACTCATCTTCTTTTACAACTTTAAATTCTTCTTTAAAAGAAGCACATTCAACAATTTCAATTTCTTCATTTTTAAAAAACAAATGCGATGCTAAATCATGAAAGCATCCATAAGTACCTTGAATTGCAACTCTACGTTTCATATCATTTTTTCAAAAAAAAAAGAATCCCGCTATCATCAAATTGAAAGCGGGATTCTTTTCTATTATTTATTATAAAAATACTAATTCACATATACACAAGAACACCCGCTCTTACTAAAAAAGTAAAAGTAATAATAAAAAAAGAAAAAATATGGGCGTTGCAAATTTTGCATATAAAAAACTTATTTTTAATAAAATTTTGTCGTCAACACTCATCTACGACGGTGCAAATGTAGTACACTTTTTTTTTTAAACAAAAGAAATTTACTATTTTTTTTTCAAAAAAAAATCATTTTTGCTTTCGAAGAACAACTGCCGAACGAGCCGGAAGATACAAATAAAGCCATTCTTTACTTTTTACTTTTGTCGCATTTTTTTGCGTAAAATGAACAACTGAATCATCCGTCAATCCAAACCCACCAAATTCTTTACTATCCGTATTCAAAACGACTTTATATGCTCCTTTTTTGACAAGAATACCATAATCGGTAAATGATTTTTCAGGATTAAAATTAAACACAAAAAGTAAATCTTTTCGTTGATAAGCCAAAACCTGATCTCCTTGATTATCCCAAACCTCCACAATTTCCGTATCTTGAAAATTTTTGACATCTTTGATCAATTCTATCATTTCTCTATCAAAATCTCCTAACCACTTATATTTCAAATCAATATCATCAACCAAATTCCATTGACGACGAGCATATTTATAACTCCAACCATTTCCTTCACGTGGAAAATCAATCCATTCCGGATGACCAAATTCATTCCCCATAAAATTGAGGTATCCTCCATTTATTGTTGATGCCGTAATTAAACGAATCATTTTATGCAACGCCAATCCCCGATCAACCATATAAGTAGACCCTCCAACAAGACGCGACATGTGGGTATACATTTCGGCATCTATCAAACGGAAAATCAAAGTCTTATCTCCAACCAAAGCTTGATCATGACTCTCTGCATACGAAATTGTTTTTTCATCTACCCTACGATTGGTTAATGTATATAAAATATGACCAACTCGCCACCATTCATCTTTTTCTTCTTTTATCGTTTTAATCCAAAAATCAGGAATCCCCATCGCCAATCGATAATCAAATCCCATTCCTCCATCTTTGATTTTCACTGCTAATCCAGGCATTCCACTCATATCTTCAGCAATTGTAATAGCATAAGGATTAACTTCGTGGATCAATTTGTTTGCCAATGTCAAATAACAAATCGCATCTCCATCTTGATTGCCATTATAATAATCTTCATATCCGTTAAAATCCTGTTCCAAACCATGATTCAAATACAACATAGAAGTCACTCCATCAAATCGAAATCCATCAAAGTGATATTCTTCCAACCAAAATTTACAATTAGATAACAAATAATGAAGAACTGTTCCGCTACCATAATTAAAGCACAAAGAATCCCAAGCCGGATGTTCTCTTCGATGACCATCATGAAAATAAAGATATGGCGTACCATCAAACAATGCCAAACCTTCTCTTGTATTCTTAACCGAATGAGAATGAACAATATCCATAATCACAGCGATTCCCATAGAATGAGCCTCATCTATCAACTCTTTTAGTTCATCTGGAGTTCCAAAACGTGAAGATGCAGCAAAAAAATTACTCACATGATATCCAAACGAACCATAATAAGGATGTTCCTGAATCGCCATCAATTGAATACAATTATATCCTGCTTTTGCAATACGAGGAAGCACAAAAACACGAAACTCATTATAAGTTGAAACACCTTCACTTTCTCCGGCCATACCTATATGAGCTTCATAAATCATCAACGGAGATGTATTTGGTTTAAATTTTTTCTTTTTAAATTCATACGGACGAGGCGGTGCCCAAACTTGTGCCGAAAAGATTTTTGTACTTTCATCTTGCACAACACGACGGGCATAAGAAGGGATTCTCTCTCCAAATCCATCTTTCCAATGAACCATCAATTTATATAAATCCTCATGTCGAATAGAAAAAATCGGCAACTCTATTTCCCAAATTCCATTACCAATATGAGTTAATTGATATTCTGGAGCTTGAGTCCAATTATTAAAATCTCCTATCAAATAAATTTCCGTTGCATTAGGAGCATATTCACGAAAAATCCAAGATTTTTTCGTTTGATGAAGTCCAAAATACAAATGTCCATTTGCAAAATCTGTTAGATTTCCTTTTTTTCCAACTAACTCATATTCCTTATCAATAGCATATTGACAACGTGCTTTAATAGCGGATTCAAATGGTAATAAATACGGATCATTACTTATAAAATTCACCATAATCATTAATTTTTTAGAAAAAAACATCTACGAACAAAGGTAGAGAATTATAGTGAAAAAAATTCTTATTATTCTAATTTTTTATACAAAAATGCCCAATAACATAAAAATAAAAAAAGGATGCTACTCAAAAAGTAACATCCTTTTTTATTTATTTTGTCAAAAATTACTCTTCGTTAAGAGTAACTCGTTTGAACGCTACACAAGTAGCATTATTCTTTTTCAAATATGCTGCTACAGAATCTTTTCCTGCATCTTCTGCAATTGATGCTTGTTCCAAAAGAACTGATTCTTGATAAAATTTATTCAAACGACCTTCTGCAATCTTATCAAGAATTGCTTCTGGTTTTCCTTCTTGACGAGCTTTTTCGCGAGCAATTTCTTTTTCTTTCTCAACTACTTCAGCAGAAACACTATCTCGATCAAGTGCTATTGGAGCCATTGCAGCTGCTTGCATCGCAATGTTACGAGCAACTACAGTTTCTACATTTGCTTCTGCAAAAGCAACTACAGTTGCCAATTTATTTCCTAAGTGATTGTATGCAACAACAGTCTCTCCTGAAACTGTTTCATAATAACTTAGTTCCATTTTTTCGCCTGTAACACCAGAACGTTCTGCTACAAGTTCTGCAATTGTACGTCCTTCTATTGTTGCATTTTTCAATTCCTCAACAGATGAAGGTTGAGTAGAAAGAGCAACTTCAAGAATATTTTTCGCAAGAGCAACAAAATCTGCGTTCTTCGCAACGAAATCAGTTTCACAACAAAGTGCTATAACTGCCGCAAAATTCCCATTTGTTCCTGCCAAAACACAACCTTCTGAAGCTTCTCTATCGCTACGTTTTGCTGCAATAGCTTGTCCACGTTCACGAATTAACTTCATAGCTTGATCGAAATCGCCATCTGCTTCTGTCAAAGCTTTCTTTACATCAGCAAGACCTGCTCCTGACATTGCACGCAATTTCTTAATATCTTCCATTGATACTGCCATAGTTCTTCTTTTTTTTCAATTAAACAATTTTAATTATGCTTCAGCAACATCAACTTTTTTCTTTCTTGCCACACGTGTCTTCTTTTCTTTAGGAGCTTCAGCTTCTTCAGACTCTGACTTTTCTGCTTTACGTTCTGCAACTCCTTCTGCTATTGCTTCCACCATAGTTTTAAGAATTATATCGATTGATTTTGTTGCATCATCATTCGCAGGAATAACAAAGTCAATATCATTAGGATTAGAATTTGTATCAACAATACCAAATACTGGAATTCCCAAACGTTTAGCTTCACGCACTGCGATATTTTCTTTCATAACATCAACAACAAACAATGCTGCAGGAAGACGATTCAAATCAGCAATTGAACCTAAATTTTTTTCCAATTTAGCACGTTGACGTGTAATTTGCAACTTTTCGCGTTTCGACATATTGTCAAACGTTCCATCTGTAGCCATTTTATCAATAGCTGTCATTTTCTTTACTGCCTTACGAATAGTAGGGAAATTTGTTAACATTCCACCTGCCCAACGTTCTGCGATATATGGCATTTGAACTGAGCCAGCACGTTCTGCAACAACTTCTTTTGCTTGCTTTTTTGTTGCAACAAAAAGAATACGTTTACCAGATTTTGCAATTTGTTTGATCGCAGCGGCTGCCTCATCAATTTTAGCTGCTGTTTTATGCAAATCAAAAATGTGAATACCATTACGCTCCATAAATATGTAAGGAGCCATTGCTGGATTCCATTTTCTTTTTAGGTGTCCAAAATGACAACCTGCGTCTAATAAATCTTGAAATTCTACTTTTGACATTTTTTTTATTTTTTTTAGTCGTTTACATTCTTTTTGCTTAGTTCTAAGCAATCGAAGAGTAAGTTAAAACGTCTCTTCAATTTAGATACTAAACGTACATTTATCCGATAAATAAACAAACTGATATTAACGTTTGCTAAATTGGAATCTTTTACGAGCTTTAGGACGTCCTGGTTTTTTACGTTCTACCACACGAGGGTCACGAGTCATAAATCCTTCTGCCTTTAAAGCTGGTTTATCTTCTGGATTAATTTTAACCAAAGCACGAGCAATTGCAAGACGAAGTGCTTCTGCTTGTCCTTTATATCCACCTCCATCAAGATTAACTTTTATATCGTACTTCTCTGTAACGCCCAATGTATTCAATGGTTGTTTTACGATATATTGAAGAGTTTCTTGAGGGAAATATGTTGCAAGATCTTTTTTGTTTATTACAATTTGGCCATTACCTTCGCTTACGAATACGCGAGCTACAGCAGCCTTTCTTCTACCAAGGGCATTTATTACTTCCATAATTATTTAAGCGAATTAAGGTCAATTACTTTAGGTTGTTGTGCAGCCATATTATGTTCTGCACCAGCAAACACATACAAATTTGATAAAAGTTTTGCTCCAAGACGATTTTTAGGAAGCATTCCTTTTACAACTTTTTCGATCAATTTTACCGGATTTTCTTTAATCAAACGTTCAGGTGTCATTTCTCTTTGACCGCCTGGATAACCCGTATGACGAAGATAAACACGATCAGTCATTTTATTTCCTGTAAGTCTCACTTTACTTGCATTGATAATAATGACATTATCTCCACAATCCACATGTGGAGTAAAACTTGGTTTGTACTTTCCTCTAAGAAGTTTTGCAACTTTTGAGCTCATACGACCCAATACCATATCTGTAGCATCTACGACAACCCACTCTTTTTGAGCTGTTTCTTTATTTACAGAGAGGCTTTTAAAACTTAATGTATCCACTTTACTGTAATTTGTTAAATTTTCACTTGTTACACTTCTTCCAAAAAACATTCATCAATGTAGGCTAATCCATTGATACACTGCCATTAGACTGAAGCATTTTATATTATAGGATAATAATTGGGAGTGCAAAAGTACGACTTTTTATTTAATAAAAAAAATTTTTAATAAAAAAAGGACAGACTTTCTTGTCTGTCCTTTAAATAGATATTTTCACTCTTGAACTTCAAACATATAACTCATCCAAAGTTTTTTTGAATACGCTTTAAAATCCGGAGGTAACATACGATAATTATCGTCTTGTCGAACTTCTCCTCCCGCCAATTTTTCACCTCTTTTTATTGCTTGCAATCCTCTCATCGAATATCTTTCTGTTCCCATATAAAGCCACTGTTTCATTGCTAATGGAACATTGTTGTTTGCTCGACAACCTAAACGGAACATAATCCAAATTTCTCCTATTTTGTCTTTGTCAATGTCCGTCACAACCGGATCACAAAAAAAGTTAATTGTTAAATTTTTTGCAGCACAATCCGAAACAAAATCGCGATCTTTCCAAACTAACGAAGTTTCCTTTTTGCTCACAACATAATGATACACATTAAGTGCTTTTATACGATAATCAGCTTCTATATTTCGTACCGTATCTGCGACCCCATTATTGTAAACAATCTCATAATTACGAATAGTATCTATTCTTCCGCTATTAGGATTAGTCACATATTTTACCGGCAAACTTGCTTCTCGAGCAGCATTCGTCATAAGCATTGGAGTTTCTGCTTGTATCACATAGTGCAAACCACCTTTGTCTTTCCACGAAATTGCAGAAACAAAATCTCCCTTATAAGTCACTTCTTCAGGCAACTCATTGGCATCAATTTGTTTAACCGAAAATTGAGACATAACAAGAGAACAAAACGACAAAAATAAAGTCATTAAAAAAATTTTAATTCTCATAAAATTTAGTTTTTAAAATTAATTATTATTTGTTAAATAATTTTTATACAAAGAAAATTCAACAACAATTGCATCGTGATATCCAAGTGTCCGCACTTTTTGCAATAATTCTTCAACTTCGCTACCAACAACACGATCCGTCGTATATCTGTACATTTCATCTCCCGGCATAAAAAACTCCAACACATCTCCAACTCCTTCAAAAGAATATTTACTCATAGGGAATCGCGTTGCACTCAATTGAATCACAAAAATTCCATCTTCTTCAATTTTTGATTGAATCACACTATCTGCAATCGCCTCAACTATTGTTTCTTTTTGCTGATTCAACGTCTTTACTTTCATTTCATTCAAACGCTTAACTATAGCCACTTGAACGGTATCAATTTGTGCTGACAATTTCAATCGTCGCGTATCAACAACAAATGCGTCATTATACTTTTGTTTATACACACTCAACGAATCCATTGCTTGTTCATACGATTCATATTGACCAACCAAATACCGATTAAATCCATCGATACAACAAAATTGACGAACTTTTGAAACATGTTGAAAATACAATGTGTCGGGTTGATACTGCTCTAACGCAAGCAATTGAATGGAAAAATAAGGAGATGTAATTTCTTCTGTTGGACGAATTCTTTCATTTTTAACATCTTCAGCATAAAGACTTCCAACAAACATACTCACAATCAATAATAATAGTTGTTTTTTCATTTTATAATCTATTAAAAAAGAAACGGAGAATAGAGATTTCCTTCAAAAAAAGACTCAATCCTCCGTTTTTAATATTTAATTCCCTCAAAAAATATGAGTATAAACTTCATTATTCTGCAGGAACTCCTGGCAAATTCGTTGTCGCAGACTCAGTCTGTTCTTTCACCGCTTTACTTGCTTCATTCACAACTTTTGAAGATGATTCAACATCAGAAGAAGACGCAAATCCAGCTGCTAAAACACTTACAACAACCATAAAAATCACAAGCGTCCAAGTTGCCTTTGTGAGAAATTTATTTGTTCCTTCAACTCCCATGTATTGATTTCCTCCACCAAAAGTTTGAGACAAACCTCCACCTTTAGGATTTTGAGCCAAAACAATAAGAATCAAACAAATAGCAGCAATAACAACAAGAGCAATTAAAAAATTAAACATTTTATATCAAATTTTATTTGTTAACACAATTTAAATACAACAACACTTTTCTAAAAATCAAGCACAAAGATAAAACTTTTTTTTGAAAAGATATTATTCAACATAAAAAACATACAACTCTTCTATCAGATATTCATAATAATCTACAACACAACAAACTTCTTTTCAAAAAAAATCACCAATCCGCAACCGTCTGATTAAAAATAGTTTCCACTAATTCATCTACAATAGTCTGACAAAGTTCATCTTGAACTTGAACCAAAGTTTGCGTATTAGAAAACGATTGATACGCAGAAAAACTTCGTTCAAAATCCTTATTTGGATTAACCCGATTGGAAAAACGAACATTCACGGTGATTGTCAATCGAGTTTCTGATGCAATTCCGTCGCCGGCGATTGACATCGGAGTCAAGACATATCCCGTTATTTCTCCTTCAAGCTCCAAATCGCCTCCAGACCTTACTTGAACCAACCTTGTTTGCTTTGAATACGCATCTCTTAATGATTCATTCAATAACGGAGCCAAAGACGGATTAACCAAAGGAGCTAAATTATTAAAATTAGAAATTGTCAATGTTTTTATCTGTGAATAATCTATTGATGCTCCATTGAATCTATAGCTTACCGTACAACTCGCCACCAACAACATCAAAAAACAAACCAACGAAAATATTCTTAATTTTATTTTCATAATCCATATTGCTTTATTTTTCGAAACAAAGTTCGTTCTGAAATATTCAATGCTTTAGCCGCATCCTTTCGTCTTCCTCCACATCGATTAAGCATTTTTCTAATCACCTCTTTTTCAGCTTCTTCAAGTGTAATCGGAGATTTCACTTCCTCATAATCCTCCAATTCTTGAATCACAGAACTAGAATCCATTGGTGCTGAATAAGTTGATGGCAAATGAGCCGAAGAAGACTCCAACAATTTTGTTGACGGCAAATCTGCAGACATTGGATAAGAAGAAAAATCACCTTGTTGTTTTGATAAAATCGAAGAATCTACAGATATATTCGTTTTAGAAATAATCTCATTCACCAACTGCTTAAGATCATTCATGTCTTTTTTCATATCAAAAAGAACTTTATAAAGGATTTCTCTTTCCGTATTAAATTGTTCTTGTTGAATTTTAGACAATACAATTTCTGAAGAATGATTTATTTCTGGCAAATAATTTCTTAACACATCAATTGAAATTTCTCTCGCTCCTTCTATCACAGAAATTTGCTCCGCAATATTTTTTAACTGACGAATATTTCCACTAAAATAATATTCTCTCAACAATTGTTGAGCCTCATCAGAAAGACGAACAGGTGGTCGTTTGTATTTTTCTGCAAAATCTAAAGCAAACTTCCGAAACAACAAATTGACATCTTCTTTTCTTTCTCGAAGCGAAGGGACAAACAATGGTATTGTACTTAATCGATAATATAAATCTTCTCGAAAACGACCATCTTCAATCGCTTTTTGCATATTAACATTTGTTGCTGCAACAACTCGAACATTCGAATGCGTCACTTTACTCGAACCCAAACGCATATACTCTCCATATTCTAACACTCGCAACAACTTCACTTGTATATCCAAAGGCAATTCTCCAACTTCATCTAAAAAAATCGTACCACCTTCTGCCTCCTGAAAATATCCCTTTCGATCGGATTTTGCATCGGTATAAGAACCTTTTTCATGACCAAACAATTCCGAATCGACAGTCCCTTTCGGAATAGCTCCACAATTGACAACAACAAAAGGAAAATGTTTTCGAGCACTATACTGATGTATAATTTTTGCAATATTTTCCTTTCCAACTCCACTCTCTCCATTTATAAGTACAGAAAGATCCGTAGAAGCTACCTGAATAGCAACTTCTACAACTCGATTAAGAAGTGGAGAATTTCCTATAATTCCAAGACGCTGTTTCGCTATTTGAACCTCTGAAGACACTCTTTCTAAATATTTAATAATATAAACACCGCAAAGATAAGCAAAATAGATTCAAGAAAAATAAAAAAAGTGCGAAGAATAAAATCTCCGCACTTTTTACGACAATTAATGAAATATATTATTTTACAATAATAACTTCTACACGACGGTTTTTAGATCTGTTATTTGCATCGTCATTGCAAACAACTGGTTTTGAAGATCCCATTCCTTTAACTGAAATACGTTCTGCTTCGATACCTTTTTTAGAAAGATATTTCTTAACAGATTCTGCACGTTTAACAGAAAGAGCATCATTTACTTTATCAGAACCAGTGTTGTCTGTGTGTCCAAACACTTTTACTGACCAAGTTTTGTTTTCTTGCAATTGTGGAACAAGATTATCCAATGCTTGTTGTGCTTTTGCAGAAAGTTTTGCTGAACCTACTTTGAATCCATCTTCACGAAGATCGAATTGAGCAGAATCTCCCATAAGACCTCCTACTTCTTGAAGGTGACGATAAAGATCTTTACGAGCTTTTGTCAATTGCTTATTCATTTGTTCGATTTGGTATTGTTGACCAATAATAATGTCTTTGATCGCAACACCATCGATAGAATCATTAGCAGATTGATCTTGAAGTTTTTTAATTTCTTCAGCTTGACGAGAAAGTTCGTATTGAATCTTGCTAATAGCTTGTTGGTTAGCAGCTACATCTTGAGTAAGTTTCTTGTTACAACCTGTAGAAACGATTGCAAAAAGAGCAGCAAGAGAAAGAATAACTGACTTTTTCATAATTGTTTAAGAATTTATAAATTTATGTTAAAATTATTTTCACGTTGCAAACATAAAAAAAAACTACAATAAATACAAAAAAAAGTTAATAATTCTTTACTCTTTATTGTAGTTTTTTATGTTTTTTTCTAACAATTTATTTTCCACCCTCTAATTGATCTTTCAAATCTGCAAGAGATTGAATGTCGCCAAGAGTTGTTTTTTCAATTTGAGTTACAGGAGCTGCTTCTTTTTTCGCTTTTTTTGCTACTTTTTTAGCAGCAACTGTTTCTTCTCCTTTTGCTTCACGAGCAGCATCTTCATGAATTCGGCTATGAGAAAGAATAATTCTCTTTGATTCTTTATTAAATTCTATCACTTTAAAATTCAATTTTTCTTCAACTTGAGCTTGAGAACCATCTTCTTTTACCAAATGTTTTGGAGTCGCAAATCCTTCAACTCCATATTGAAGAGCAATCACAGCTCCACGTTCTTGAAGATCTACAATTGTTCCTTCATGAATAGATCCTACGGTGAAAACAGTTTCAAACACGTCCCAAGGATTTTCTTCCAATTGTTTGTGTCCTAATGAAAGACGGCGATTTTCTTTATCAATATCAAGAACAACAACTTCTATTGTTGCACCAACTTGAGTAAATTCATTTGGATGTTTTACTTTTTTAGTCCAAGAAAGATCTGAAATATGAATCAATCCATCTACGCCTTCTTCGATTTCAACAAACACTCCAAAACCTGTAAAGTTGCGTACTTTAGCTGTATGTTTTGATCCTACCGCATATTTTTCATCTATATTTTCCCATGGATCTGCTTTAAGTTGCTTGATTCCAAGAGACATTTTTCGTTCTTCACGATCCAAAGTTAAAATTACAGCTTCTACATCGTCTCCAACTTTCAAGAAATCTTGTGCTGAACGAAGATGTTGACTCCAACTCATTTCTGAAACATGAATAAGTCCTTCTACGCCTGTAGCAATTTCTACAAATGCTCCATAATCAGCCATAACAACGACTTTTCCTTGCACTTTATCGCCTACTTTAAGATCTGCGTCAAGAGCATCCCAAGGATGAGGTGTCAATTGTTTAAGACCAAGAGCAATACGTTTCATATCTTCATCAAAGTCAAGAATAACCACGTTCAATTTTTGATCAAGAGAAACAATTTCTTCTGGGTGATTTACACGACCCCAAGAAAGATCCGTGATATGAATAAGACCATCTACACCTCCAAGATCAATGAATGCTCCGTATGTAGTAATGTTTTTAACCACACCTTCAAGAACTTGACCTTTTTCAAGTTTAGAAACGATTTCTTTCTTTTGAGCTTCCAATTCTGCTTCGATAAGAGCTTTGTGAGAAACAACAACATTACGGAATTCATGGTTGATTTTCACAACTTTAAATTCCATTATTTTCCCTACAAATACATCGTAGTCACGAATTGGTTTAACGTCAATTTGAGATCCTGGAAGGAATGCTTCAATACCAAACACATCAACGATCATACCGCCTTTAGTACGACATTTGATATAACCCTTTATGATTTCATCATTTTCAAGAGCTTCATTGACACGTTCCCAAGAACGAGATTGACGTGCTTGTTTGTGAGAAAGGATCAATTGTCCTTTTTTATCTTCTTGATTTTCAATATAAACTTCTACTTTATCTCCAACTTTTAAGTCAGGATTATAGCGAAATTCGCTCATTGGAACAACACCGTCTGATTTAAAGCCGATATTAACCACTACTTCACGTTTGTTCATTGAAATAACTGTACCTTCAATCACTTCTCCTTCTTTTACAAGAGTAAGTGTTTGATCGTAAGCTTTTTCAAGATCTTCTTTGCTAACAGAAGTATTGATTGCTCCATTTTCATAAGCATCCCAATCAAATGCCTCTGTTGTAGATACTGATGCTGGTGCACCATTTACTTTTGAAGAAACTGCTTCTTCAATAATTTCTTTTTCTGACATAATGTCAATTTTCTTTTTTTATGTCGAAAGTAAAAAAATTTCTTTCAACGGGGTTAAACAATAAATTAATTAAAAATATATTCTTTTTGAATCATAAAGATTGCAAAAAAACGGCACAAAGATACAAAGTTTTTTTTGATTTAAAAAACGATAAATATTTTATTTTACTCCAAAAAATACAATTGAAACAAACGGGGAAATTCCATGATGCAATAAGTTTGTCCATTAATATTTTTTTGAATAGAAAAAACTCCGTTTTCGTTTTCTTTTTGACATTTAAATTTACGACTTATTCCTTTTTCGTCTTCAATTTCTCCAAGATAGGAAAGTATCGTGTATTTTTCTATGTTATTTTTCGAAGTAATACTAATTTCTTTGGTATTCGAATCAACACTTATTTCAGAAACAAAGGGTTCCGGAGCGGAAGAATTTTTCCATTTTCCGGAAAGAGAATCCGCCACTCGTTGCATACGATATGTCGTCTTAAATGAAAATGATTGAGACGACAAGAGTAGTGAAGAAAAAGAAAAAATCAACAAGCAAAGTAAATGTCGTAATGTCATTTTTTATTTTTTTAGTTAAACATGCTTTTAAACTTACGGAATAAATCTCGAGCTACTGAAGATGATGGTTTCATATTTTCTGAACCTTTCAGTTTTTCGATCAACGTTCGTTCTTCCTTGTTTAAATTTTCCGGCACATAAACACTGACGTGAACAATCAAATCTCCTGTTCCATAACCATTTACGCTTGGCAAGCCTTTTCCTCTCAAACGCAATTGTTTGGAAGGTTGAATTCCCGAAGGAATTGTCATTTTCACTTTCCCATCTACTGTCGGAATTTCAACAGAACCTCCAAGTATTGCTGTTGGAATATCCAACAAAAGATTATAAATCAAATCATTTTCATCTCGAATCAGTTCTTCATGTTCTTCTTCTTCTATGAGTACCAACAAATCGCCATTGACTCCTCCTCGACGTGCCGCATTTCCTTTTCCTCGCACAGAAAGTTGCATTCCTTCCACTACACCTGCAGGAATTTTAACTTCCACTTCTTCTTCTCCACGCACGATTCCTTCTCCATTACAATGCGGACATTTCTTCTTAATGATTTTTCCTTCTCCATTACAATGCGGACATGGAGACTGCACTTGCATAGCACCAAACATGGTTTGTTGCATTCGTGTAACAGAACCTGTTCCATGACAATTCGGACAAGTTTCAGTTTGTCCATCAGCCGAACCCGACCCTTGACAATGAGAACAAACTACATATTTTTTTACTTTAAACTTTTTCTCTACTCCTGAAGCAATATCTTTCAAAGACAAACGCACTTTTACTCGAAGATCTGCTCCTCGATTAACTCGTTGAGATCCTCTACCACTTCTCGAACCGCCCATGTGACCGCCAAAAATATCTCCAAACATGGAAAATATATCATCCATGTTCATTCCGCCACTGAATCCTCCAAAACCACCATTTCCGCCCATTCCGGCATGACCAAATTGATCATAACGTTGGCGTTTTTGCGGATCGCTCAATACTTCATAAGCTTCTGCGGCTTCTTTGAATTTTTCTTCCGCCACTTTATCTCCCGGATTCTTATCAGGGTGAAATTCTATGGCTTTTTTGCGGTAAGCTTTCTTTATTTCATCGGCCGTAGCAGACTTGCTAATGCCTAACACTTCATAGTAATCTCTTTTCGACATAATCTAAAAAAATAGAGGGGTTTTCTTTTAATTTCAAAAAAATCATTCTCCCACAACAACTTGAGAATAACGAATTACTTTATCCGACAACATATAACCTTTTTTCGTACAATCAATTACTTTTCCTTTCATATCTTCCGTAGGTGCCGGAATCATCGTAATTGCTTCATGAAAATCGGTATTAAAATCCTGACCAATGGCATCTATAGCTTTCACGCCTTGACTATTAAGAAATGCTACAAATTTATCATAAATCAAAGACAATCCTTCTCGAACTGCATCAATATCCTCCGCTTTTGCTGAAGCTTGGATTCCTCGTTCAAAATCATCGACCAAAGGCAAAATTTCTACCAAAACACGTTCTGAAGCAGATTTCAACAAATCAGCTTTTTCTTTCATCGTACGTTTACGATAATTTTCAAATTCAGCACGCAAACGTAGATGTGCATCTTCCATTTCCGCCAATTTTTCTTCTACAGAAGGTCCTTCTGCCGATTCTACTTCCGCTTCTTCTGTTTTCTCAACTTTTTGTTCTTCCTGAATTTGTTCCGTATTCAATTCATTTACTTGTTCTTCTGTCGCTTGATTAACGTTTTGTTCTGTTTGATTCTTTTTCTTATTCATAATTTTTCTATTAAAAAAACTTAAAATTTTATCTATTTTCAAAACTATTGCTCACTTAACAATTTCATTGCCAAAAAGAAAAAACTGACAAAATGTCAGCATTTCAATCTTTAAGAAAAGAAAATATGTCAGTCTTTTTTTATTCAACACTATTCAACCAATTCAAAAACTTTTCAATATTTTCATCGTAAGCATAAGGTTTTGAAAGCAATTTTCCTTCTGAAGACAATATCAAATAATAGGGTTGAGCATTTGCCTTAAATTTATATTGTTGGAGGAAACTCCATTTTTCTCCAACCGTCATAATCGTATCATTTATTTCAGAAATGACAAAAGGATTTTGCAACGTTGTTCGATCATCTACAAACAATTGAATTTGAACAAAATCCGCCAATCTTTCCTTCACTTTTTCGTTTGAAAAAACCGCTCCTTCCATTTTCCGACAATTAACACAACCATATCCCGTAAAATCAAGAAAAACCATTTTGTTATTCTTTTGAGCAAAAGCCATTCCTTCATCATAATCATTAAAAACATGATTTTCTGTAGGTTGTGGAGGCAAAAATGCACTAACTTGCTTCAACGAATTGCCAAAAAATCCGGTTGTTAAATAAATTGCAAACAACAAAGGAATTAACGCCAAGATTTTTCTGCCAAAAAATATTTTCACTTTTCCTTCGGCCGGGAAACGCAAAATTCCAAATAAATAAAATGAGAAACACAGTGAAATAATGATCCAACATAAAATAAATACATTACGTGGCAAAATTTCCCACCCCATTGTTAAATCTGCAACCGAAAGAAATTTCAAAGCAAAATACAATTCTATAAATGCCAATACAATTTTTATCATGCCCATCCAAGAACCCGAACGAGGCATTTTATCTATCCAAGAAGGAAAAATTGCAAACAACGAGAACGGCAACGCCAATGCTAACGCAAAACCCGCCATTCCTACCAACGGAGAAAGTATCGATTGCATTGTGGATAATTCCACCAACAATGTTCCTATGATCGGACCCGTACAAGAAAATGACACAATCACCAGCACGAATGCCATGAATAAAATGCTGATTATTCCTGTTGTATTAGAAGCTTTGCTATTCAAAACATTAGCCCAAGATGACGGCAATTCTATTTCAAAATAGCCAAAAAATGATACGGCAAAAACAACCAATAAAACAAAGAAAAAAATATTTACAAAAGCATTCGTTGACAAAACATTCAAAGCGTCTGCACCCAACACAAGAGTCACAAAAACGCCCAACGTCAAATATATAACAAAAATAGACAATCCATAAAACGTTGCTTCAAAAATTCCTCGCCGACGAGATTGAGAACGTTTTAAGAAAAAACTTACCGTCATCGGTATAATCGGCCAAACGCAAGGTGTAAACAATGCCAATATTCCGCCTAACAATCCTGCAAAAAAGACATACCACAAGGATAATTTTTTTGATAAAGAATCCGTCTCATTCTCCTCTGATACAGGTTGCCAATAATCTGGCAACGAACGAAACAATCCCAAATCTTCTTCTACATCATCAATTGTTGATGAAGATATTTCGTTTGAAGAAAAAACAAATTCCACATTTTTCGGAGGCATACAACTCTCTTCATTGCAACACATAAAACGAACATATCCACGAATAAAAAAATCCGTCGAATCTTCTATTTTGATCAATTGAGACAAATTCACATTCCCATCATACCACGACAAATTCATCGCAAAAGCCTCATCGTATTTTGTAACAATCGGAATTTCAGATTCCAAATCTCCAACAAGAATGACATTTGACAAAGAATCAAAAATTATTTGTGTCGGAACAGGTCCATCATCAGGAAGCGATGTTGTATAAACATGCCAACCTTCTTCAACCAATGCCGAAAACAAAATCGTTGATGAAGAAGATTCTTTTTCAGACAAAGAAATCGACCATTTCACCGGTTGTTGCAATTGTTGAGCAAACATGCTACAACAAACAAAACACAAAAAAAGAAAACTTAAAAATCGTTTCATAAAGAAAACAGAAAAAAAATTATCTGGTCAACAAAAGTTTCACACTGATTCCAAAATTATGACTGGACGTTGGATATGAAGTCGAAACCAATGGTTTGTTTGATTGCCAATCATAGAAAAATCTAAAATTCAATTTCGAACTAAAAATATATTCCGCAGAAAATTGAACTGCATAAGAATCCTCTCCTGAAGTCGCTTGCGTAATCGACTCATCGTCCAATTTTCGAATCAAAGAAGAAGTGTTTCGTTTTGAAAAATCAAGACGAAGATTTACATCATTACTTACTTTTGTTTCCTTATTTTTTATTTTCAAAATTGCATTAAAATTTGATATTTTGTATCCGATTCCAAATACCATTTCTCCATTCCCAGATTCCACCAACTGCATACTTGCCACATTCAACGCAAGCATTCTTCCACAACGATATTCTCCCGAAAAGGTCAAACTATTCTTCAATGTTGCATCGACACGAATCAATGGGCTGAAATTTTCTGAAATTGAAACCGCAGAAATATCAAATTGAGAAGACGGAATTGGAAGTCCGGTTTCTACATTTTGAACAAATCCGGTATTCACATCGCCACCTATATTCACAAAATTTGCATACGAAGAAAATGCTCCAATGCTGTATTTACACGTATATGCGTGAGTGATATTTAGATTTTTCAAATATTTTTTGACAATTGGCAATTTTGACAAACCATCATACGAAATACGCCAGTTAGGCAACATTCTTAAAAATCCCGGAATCAACTCTGTTTGCGTAATAGACGTTCCTGTATATGCCGAAAGGAATGCAGGAATAAGCACATCTGCAGAGTTTTCCGAAAACGTTCCATTGACCGGATCAAAAGGTTTTCCGGCCAAAGAAGAAGCTTCACCGTCCGACATAAATCCAAACGAAGGATAAATCGTTCCTGCGTATTTTTGTTCCAAGACTTGTTTCACACGAGAACGATTAGCTTTGAATTGCTCAAACGTTTTACTATAATAATTATTATCAATATTTCCTCGTTTTTCAAACAACGTTCCCAAAGCTATCGTTGTCATAGAAAACGAACCGGAGAAAGTGCGTGGCATTCCTTCATACTGATATTGATATTGAGTATTTGACGCATAATTTCGTTGAAAACCTACATCTATACGAAGACCGGGAATCGGTTCAACATTAGCTTTGATTGACAAATCTGAAGTTCGCGTTTGATCAATAGGAGAAATCGTTGAATCTTGAGACAACCAACCTTTTTCTATTGCTTTTTCTATAAAATTAATATCTTGATAACCAAAAGCGAATGCACCTCCAGGAGCTCCATCTTGTTGTCCAAAGAAAGAGCCATGAGGCAAAAATCCGCTCATAGACATACCCGAAGATTGAGAATAATTGAACGAAACATTTCGGACCATCATCAAAAATCTTGCAGCTCCTTGCACCACAGCAGCAAAACCTTTCGGTTGTTCGTCCATCGCTTTGCCTTTCACTGTCACCACCAATTCTATATCTTCCTTCGCGATCAATTCTACACTATTCCGATCTTTTATATCGTATCGTATTTTATATTTCGTACTATCCAATCGTTGAGCAAAAACTTTAACCCGAGTCGTATTCAATCGATGCGAAAGACGTTTTGATTTTCCTTTTTTCAATTTAACGATCTCTGTTTTTACAAGCGGTTTTTGTTCTTTCTCCACTTGAGTTTTTGGTTTTGGTCTGCTATTTCGAGAAGAAAAACGCTGATTTGCACGTTTCAAATACGGCGATTTATTATACAATTGTTCAAGATTTATACGTCCGTCCCACTGAAACGTTCCAAGCGAAGTAATATCATTTCCAAGAGACGGATTCGTTCTTCCCGCTTGTTCATCTTCAACGGTCAACGCTCCTCTATCCCACGTATAATTTGCAGTATACATCGCATTTGATGTAATCCAATTCAAAAACGGAATTTTATTAAATGGCAACGATACGTTTGCCGTAAATGTCTGTTGATAAGACAACGGACGCCCACCGGTGGACATGGAGTGCAAAACGGTATCTTTCCAATTTTGATATTCCGTAGGGAATAATTCTCTATTGACGGGAGTAAATTTTGTTTCATCAAATTGAGCATTCGTCGCATTAGAAAACGAGAATCGAATGCTTCGACTTAAATCATATTTTATATCAAATTGACGAGACCAAAGAAAATCTTTGCTTGAAGACAACAACGGATTATATGCGTCGGCATAGTTAATATCCGGATTATTCATATTCCGATCTTGTTGTTCGGAATATGTTCGCATCATATTGATATTATAACTGATTGACGATGGATAATAAAACAAATGAAAATCCGAAATCAATTTATATGCAGGCTTTTTGAGAGCCTTAATATTTTTAAATGGCTCCCAAGGTTTTGGTGTAATGCTGTATTGATAAGTAAACGATCCTTTGTGATCTTTTGTCACGCTACGTTCTACGTCCGGATTATGTTCGTTGCTTTCATTATAAGCATAACTCAACGAAAAGTTGGCCGGATCATACGGCATCGGAGTTTTGCTTTTTATATCAACTTTTAAATTTGTAACATTAAAACTATGCGTGGTATAAACTGTTTTTGCCAATGTATTCAAAGAATCTCGCTCAGCTCCCGTTCCTAAATTTTCCAACGATTCTTTCAATAAAAGATCAGTATTTGTCGGATCATATTTTGGTTTTGTTTCTTCCAATCCATAAGCATAATAAACCGGAATTCTCACGTTGGCTTTTTCCGGGAAAAATTTTCCAAGTTCGGCATTTGTTGTCACATTCAATTGCGAAAAATCATCCATGCGACGAGCTTGAATATTATCTTCTATACTTCCAAAACCTGCCGTTTCAATTTTTCCGGAAACATTGACGCTTGCAAAATCGGACAAATTAAGCGAGGCATTTCCAAGTGCTGCCCAACCTCCGTCTTCATCAAATCCGGACATGCGTAATTCATTGATCCATACTTCTCCACTCTTTATTTGACGAGATTGATTTCTCACTCCAATCATAATTGATTGCACATCGCCAAGCGATGGATTTCCCATAATGGTTACTTTATTTCGCACATTATCAGGATCATACTCCGAATATCGTTTGGTTAACGTGATTGCACTTCCGGCTTTTCGTTTTTCACGATTTCGAGATTTTTTCAAATTGGTAAATACCGAAAAAGGAATATCCATTTGATTTTCTGCCGGCCAAACTATTGCTCTATCAGGAGATTCTTCTGCCAAACTATACGTGCCTGCCGGAGTCAATTTTAGCGGGATTTCATATTCATAATAATTTTCTGTCAAATCCGAACCAAGACGAATAAACGCAGTCAATTCAGAATCTTTCAAATCGGTTGCATCATCAATCAATTGTTCGGCATGAAGGAATAACTGCAAACGCTTGTAAGTTCGCATGTCATACGTAATATTTTTATATACCGCACGAGCATCTCCCGGAGAAAGATCAAGCACTTTCATCGCCAACGATTGTTCGTTTTGCTGACGAATTTGCGTTTGCCCGGGATCTTGTTCGCGAACGACTCCCGGTGGCAAAATATAATTCACCGGTTTTTTGCCTGCATTTTCTTCCACACTCACAACCGACATATCTAAAGACGTGGCATTCGTAATCGGAGGGACATTGACATCGTACAAATCTTTCTTATACTTTCGCCAATCTCCTCGCACAAGTTCCAACGTTCCAAAGCGAAGATGCGTTTCTTTTTCAAATTGAGTCAAATACATTCGTACAAAACGAATGGATTTCATATTGACTCCTCCAACTTTTGATTCCGGATCTCTCACAGGAATTTTAAATTGATACCACGATACTTCTGCCGTTTTTTCATTAGGTAAAGTAACAACGGTGGTTAATTTATCCGTAATATGATTTCGTCCGACAACCATATCTTGAGGACGAATTGAGACACGATATTCAAAATATTTTTCGTACTCATTCATATTGTTATCCTGATTTATATCTTCCATATTCGGAATATTTGTCGCAGACGTAGTATAATCCGAAGATGAAGATGCCACGGGAGAATTGCCTTCCATTCCATTATAGCGTTTGTATCGCTCTATTACACTTGCTTTTCTCTCATCTAAATCAGTTCCTCGATAATAATGAAAGTCATCGCCGGCCGGGTCGTTGATTGGAGAATACGGATCCGACGTCAAAGAATCCAAAAAAATTGGATCTATTTTCGCTTTAAATTCTTCGACAACCGTTTTATAGGTAGGAAACAATAATTCATCTTCCGAACGCAATCCATCAAGACCTACATCTTGATATTTTCGGGCAGAAGGATCATTGTCAAACGCATTGACAACCATTTGAGTTTGCGAAACAACACCCCACGTTGTTGTATCACATTGAGATGCATCTCCATTTGAAGGATTTCCATTTTCAAAAGATTTTTTTCCATCTTTCAACACATCTTCGGATATTTCTCCAAGATTAAAATACAAATCCCCACCAGTCGATTCTTTGTCATCAATAAATGGATCCAACAACCAAAATTCAATATATTCTACATTTGCCGTCTCAAAATCTGTAACATCTAATTTTCGCATCATTCCACCCCAACGATCTGTCGGATTTTTAAGCGAACCATCAGAATTTATACGATCAACATCAAGATTGTACGGACCGCGTTCTGTAGGATAATACGATAGATTAAGAGTTGTCAATGTGTTGGTTTGTCCTGGAATTGGCTCTCTGTTCGGGAAAATTTCTTGCTCTGAAATTTCACGAACCATGTGTTTTGATTGTTCATCTTTATCCTCTTTGATGTGCTTTGGAGTAGTCGTTGTTGTTCTTGTAAAAATTGGATCTACCGTATACCACGAAAGCAATGCACGATTTTTTCCATAATTCACATCATTTCCTAATTCTCCTTCCGAGAAACGAGCTCGTGGAGTACTTGCCAAGTACCAAGAATACGGATAAAGAATATTGATTGTTGTTGTAGCCGCTTCAAAATCATCCAAATATGAAAAACCTTCACGACCTACGGCTTTGGAATGTCCAGGAATTAAATGGGCAAATTCTCCACTAATAGAGAACGACGATGGAGCTTTTGCATTAAGAAACGGAATTTTATTAAGCCAATTTGTCAATGTTTTTGATTCTTTTTTGTACGAAAGATTCAATCCCCAAATTGTATTTGAAATTGGTTCTTCTCCAAAAGACACTTTGTTGGTCAATGGTTTTTCCGAAAGATGCATCAACGTTCCGCCTATGCTAAAATCTTTAGAAAACGCATATTCAAGATGAGTCCCGACAAGCGTTTTTCTTTTCATTGAAAAAAGCGATTGACTTTCCATCGAAACATCGATATTGGTTCCGCTCTCAAGAATTGCTTGATTCAAAATCGTTACGGTTCCCATATTATAATCAACCGTATAATCCACGTTTTCAGTAAGTTTTACACCTCCTGCCGTAACACTTACCGATCCTCTCGGCACATTCATCGCATTAAGACGAATTTCATTGCTACTTGATGCTTTATAACGCCCACGAATAACGAATTTATTTCGTTCGCTATATTCCTCAGCATCTATTTTCGTCATGTCATACAATTCGTCATAAACATATTTTTTCGCCAAAGCATCATCGCCAATCGTTTCTCGAAGATTATCACCAAAAGGCTCCAAAACAGGAAATATCATTCGTCCCGTTTGTGCCAAAATCGTATACCCTTCCACGTAATCAAAATTTCCATCAGGATTCAATCGATTTCGTTCATCTAAACGATCAAGTCCCAATATGCGAATCAGCGGTTTGTTTTTTGATTTTCCTGCCGGCAAATATGGAATATAAACTCCTGACGAATCACTTTGATAAGCTATTTCTAATTCAAAATCTTCGGGCTGAATTTGTGTTGCTCCAAGATTATACACATTCTTCATCATCAAATCCCAGTTGGGTAGTTGAGGTTCGAACGCCGTTCCTTTCAACAATTTTAAGATTAAAGCTTTTGGAGCATCGATTCCATCAGAAGAAAATTCTCCTACTTGATACACTTTTCCTCCGGCAGTATACTCATACGCCACCATAAGAACTTCGTCCGATGTCAATTGCGTACGCAAAGATATGAATCCCATTTGCCGGTTCACCGTATATTCATTTTCTTCCAAACGACGAGCACTTTCTACTTTTTCATAATCTTCGCCTCCGGTGATTCCTAATCCGGCATACAACGAACTTAGTGTCGCATTTGCTTTTTGAATATCTCGCAAACCGTCGCCAATAGCAACTATTTCTTCGTAAAGAGAATTTGATTTGTTGGTTGGATATTTGGAAGTTGGATTTGCCACCCAATGAGGATTATGAATGCGACGTGTTTCACCAAGGTCGAGAAACCCAATCACATTTCGAGCAGAAGTGAAATCCGCACGTTTATTTGTAACCCAAACTTCTACACGATTGATTTCTATTCCCGTTGCCATATTTGGCAAGCGTGACATTGCTTTTTCAAAATTATCACGAAAATAATGAGAAAGAAAGAAATGTCGATTTTCATCATAATCAGAACTCATAACCTCAAACGGCGTTTTTTGAGCTCCATTCTTTAAACTCATCGTCTTTGTTTCGCTCTCTTGTTGCGAAAGGACTGCCGCCACATTCAATTTTCCAAATTGCAATTCTGTTTTAATTCCAAAAAGTGCACTACTTCCTCGAATCAACGCACTATTGAGAGGCATCGATACATTTCCGGCTTCAAGACTTTTTATAATATCATCTTCTTTTCCTTCGTAAGCCAATTTTATTTTGGATTGATCAAAAGAGAAAGAAGCTTCGGTGTTGTAATTAAGTCCAAAATTAATTTTATCTCCAACTTTTCCATTTACATTTAATTGTATTTTTTCATCAAAATCAAATACTGGAGCCGGATTTCTCATTCGCTCACTAAGCATCGGATTTTGCACTTTATTGATTTTGAATCCGAACAATAATTCTGCACTTCCTTGCATTTTCAATTGCACTCCTCCAGGACCGAAAACTCGTTCGGCTTTTCCTAACCCAAATTGAATATCTGTAAGCGAAAATTTCTTCTTTTTTTGCGTTTCGGTTTCTTCCGCCACACGTTGATTCCAATAATGACGAAGACTCTCCTTCATACTATGATCAAGATACTCACTTTCTGTCATTGAAAACGGCGTCACAACATCTTGATCTCCAACTCTTGTGCGATAAAAATAAAGGCCTGTCAACGGATCATATTCCACACCACTCTTCACCACTTCCGGATCTTCAAGATCGGCAGGATGTTTTTCTCCTAAATCTTCAAACGATTCCATTCCGGCATTTTTCACGCCAAAACGAGATTGTTTCTTTTTTGTCTCTTGAGGTCGGTCTTCATCTTCTGAAACAACAATTGATGCCGATGAATTAAAATCCATCAACTGCGGTTGTGCCAAAGCATAGGTTGTAAAAATCAAGACAACCAATGTGAATAAAATCGCTATTTTTTGAAAATTAAAGATAATCTAAAAATTTATTGTCGACAATGAATTTATTAACCACAAATCCATATTACGCCATGATACTTAAAATCTTGCAAAAATAACATTTTTTTTACAAGGAATATGTTTTTTAACCTATTTTAAGACACTTAAATGAAACAAAAAAAATGACTTCAATACAAAAAAAAGAGAACTCTAAAATAGGAGTTCTCTTTTTTTTATAAAAATGGAAACAATTTTATTTTCCATTTCGTTTTTGAACATTATGATAAATTTTCATTTGATTGCCAAGAATTTTAGTAAATCCTTTAACATCATCTGCAGTCCAAGCTTTATTCATTTCTCCATATTCTCCAAAATCAGTTTTCATTAAATCAAATGAAGATTCAACGCCAACCAATGTATATCCATAAGGACGAAGATTCAAAATTACTGTTCCTGTTACATTTTCTTGACTTTGAGCAAGAAATGCTTCTATATCACGCATCACAGGCTCAAGATATTGTGCTTCGTGCAAAAACATTCCATACCAAGTTCCCAATTGATCTTTCCAATATTGTTGCCACTTAGTCAGAGTGTGTTTTTCCAACATTTTATGAGCATTGATGATAAGTAAAGCTCCTGCAGCTTCAAATCCCACTCGCCCTTTTATTCCAATTATTGTGTCTCCAATATGCATATCCCGACCAATTCCAAACTTCGCTCCAATTGCCTCAACCGCATTGATCGCTTCTATTTTATTTTCATACACTTTTCCATTCACACTAACAATTTCTCCCTTTTCAAAACCAATCGTCAATTGTTCTCCTTGCATTTGCGTCACTTGCGAAGGATATGCACTTTCTGGAAGTGTTTGATTTGATTTTAATGTTTCTTTTCCACCAATAGAAGTTCCCCAAAGTCCTTTATTGATAGAATATTCCATTTTTACAAAATCAGCTTCATATCCATTCTCTTTCAAATAATTAATTTCGTATTCACGAGTAAGCACCATGTCGCGAGTTGGTGTAAGAATCTTAATATTTGGTGCTAAAATTTCAAATGTAAGGTCAAAACGAACTTGATCATTTCCAGCCCCTGTTGATCCATGAGCAACATAATCCACTCCAAGTTCTTTTGCATATTCTATTATGGCAATTGCTTGAAAAATACGTTCCGAACTTACCGATATTGGATAAGTTCCATTACGAAGCACATTTCCAAACACCATATATTTAATGCTCTTTTCATAATAATCCTTAGTCACATCAAGAGTTTTATGTGACTTTACTCCAAGTCGATAGGCTTTTTCTTCTATAATTGCTAATTCTTCAGCAGAAAAACCGCCAGTATTTGCAATCGCCGTATGCACCTCATAACCTTTTTCTTTTGCCAAATACATAGCACAAAAAGAAGTGTCTAAGCCACCACTAAAAGCTAATAAAACTTTTTCTTTCATTTTCTTATTTATTTTTTATCGTCAGATTTTCCTTTAAATGTTTTCACAGCAATCGGAAGAGAAATTATTTTACGAAACGCATCCCGCCAAATACTGTGTTTTTCTTCCTTTGTACGATTACGATAACACAAAGGCGTTGCATTATCATTATACTTGTGTTCTTCAGGATCATACAACATTCCCGTACAAAGACAGCGTGTGTAATTATTTCGTTTCAAAACATCAAAATTAATACATGCTTCGCAACTTTTCCAAAATTGAGGATCATCGGTCAATTCTGAAAATGTTACAGGACGATACCCCAACTCTGTGTTAATTCTCATAACGGCCAACCCTGTTGTGAGTCCAAAAATTTTTGCATCCGGATAACGCTCACGTGAAAGTTCAAACGCTTTTCGTTTTATCGCTTTCGCCAATCCTTTTCCTCGAAATTCCGGAGCGACAATAAGCCCCGAATTTGCAACAAATTTTTTATCACTCCACGCTTCAATATAACAAAAACCAGCAAAAACACCATTTACAAATGCTATAATTGCTTTTTGCTCTTTCATCTTTGAAAGAACATAATCAGGCGAACGTCTTGCAATCCCCGTTCCTCGTGCCTTTGCAGCCTTTTCTATTGTCTCAAGAATCGTATCTACATATCCATAATGAGACTCATTTGCTATCAATATTTCAACTTTATCTTCCATTTTTTTGTTATTAGGAATTATTTTTTTATCATTCGTTGTATATCATTTCGATCAGCTCCTTCTCGCAAAATAAGTAAAATCGTATCATCACCAGCTATCGTTCCTAAAATATCAGAATTATTCATTTTATCAATCATCGAGGCTATCGCACCAGCATATCCGGGAATCGTCTTCACAACTGCTATATTTCCCGAAAATTCAAGAGAAATATCTCCCGAAGACAATCCTGTCACACTTGTATCTACAAAAGACGATGAAAACGAATTCGAAACATAAACATACTGTCCTTCTATCAATCGTTTCACAATATGTAGCTGATTTATATCCCGACTAAGTGTTGCTTGTGTTGTCTTATAACCCTTAGTTGCCAACAAATCCACCAACTGTTCTTGATTCGAAACCCGATGTTCTCGAAGTATTTCCAATATTGCTTGATGCCGAGCTCCTTTGCCTTTCATAATACTCAAAATCATTAGAGAGGACAAAGGTAGTATAAATACTTTAAAAAAAAGTATATTTTTGAATAAAATAATAAAAACAATAAATATTTATGCATATTTATACAATACAAAACACAAAAATTTACTTTTCAATATATTTTTCTAAATTCAAATATATACTTGATTACACTAAAAAAAATAAAATAAAATAAAAAACGCTTTGATTTCCCATTGAAAAATCAAAGCGTTTTTTTTTGAATATGTTACATTATAAAAAAAGACACCAATTATTAAATTAGTGTCCTTTTTATTTTAATAATCTTTTAAACGCTCAGATGCAGCATAACTAATTTTTAACGCATATGCACGACGCAAAGCTTGCTTAATATCAGTAATAATACCCATCTTCGTCGCTTGATCAGCTTTAATCGATACGGTCATTTGTCCTTGATCACTTTCTTTCATCGAACTACGTTCTTGAGATATGTATTCTTCCAATTGAGAAACATCTCCAAACGAGTCGTCCAACTGCATTCGTGTCTCAGATCCAAATTGACGTTGTAAATCTCGACGAGGTTGTCCAACATAGATATACTTCACTAAAGACTTCTTCTCTAACTTTTGAAGTTCTGTTGCCTCCGGAACCTTGATGTCAACCATATACGTCACTTCTTTCATTGTCGTTGTTGCCATAAAAAAGAATAACAACATGAAAATGATATCTGGAAGAGATGCAGTACTAATCTCAGGGATTTCCTTTTTCCCTTTTTTTCGAATATTAGCCATTACTTATTTCCTCCATAATTTTTAGGTTCTGCTTCCGATATTTTTTGAGGGAAAACTTTTTGAATCGCTTCTTGTTTTTCCTCTGGAAGAGCCTCATAGTGAGTACTAAATTTTTTCATTGCTAACTCTTCTCGCAACTCATTATATGCCGCAACCAATTCATTCTGAACTTCAAGATAAGCTTGATAATCAGTTCCTCGGTCATTTTGAAGAGAAATCACATGATCTTTTGTTACATTTACCTTACCAAGTAACGGAATCTCTTCTGTTGTCACCGTAGGTAAATCTGGTGAATTAAATTCATTAAGAATAAATTCTTTTGCTTTTTGCTTCAAATCACGAATATGCACCAACTGACCTTGAGCCATAATCTGATTATTGCTATTAATAAGCACAACAAAAACATTTCGCTTATTAATCTCAACATCAGGTTGCTCTGCTCCTGGAGGAAGCGGTGGTGGCAACTTTCTAGACAACCCACTAGTGACCGACATAGAAGTTGTAACCAAAAAGAAAATAAGAAGCAAAAATGAAATGTCTGCCATAGAACCGGCATTTATCCCAGGTACTTTCTTTGCCATAAAGTCAACAAACTATTTTTTTATCTTTTTATATACAGAAGAACCAATAATTGCTACTACTGCAACAATCAATAGTACATAAACTGAATAAATACACATATCTGTAAACTGTGCCCAAAAGCCTACATTATCAGTTCCTTCATATCCTACAATATCAATTTTTTCTCCACTACCAAGAAAAAATGTCACAACAAATAGAAGAACTACCAACAAAATAGACAACAACGATTTAATAGCTCCTTTTGCATTAACTTTAAAATCGATTGCGTAAGCTAATACTACAGACACAATTGTAGCAATAAGAGCTACGCCAAAAAGGATATAAGTCCAATTAAGCAATGTATCTGTAAATGCAGGAATATCAAATACATCAGTCCCTGACTCAAGTGTACCATCAGTTCCACCTAAATAGAACAACCCTAAGATTACTGCAGAAAAAACCAACAGTGACCAAAGTGTAATTCTTGATATCAATGAGGATTTCATATTTTACAATTTAAAAAAATTAAAAGTGTAGATCAAAACTTCAATCACGAACAATTATTTATTGTCCTTGTTGTATTTTACAATAATATCAAGCAACGAAATAGAAGAATCTTCCATATCATTTACAAGATCTTCAATTTTAGAAAGGACTAAAGTGTAAAATACTTGAAGAATAACTGCAACAATAAGACCCAAAAGTGTTGTCAAAAGAGCCACTTTAATACCTCCGGCAACTACTGTTGCAGAAATATCACCTACTTGTTGAATCTTATCAAATGCTTCAATCATACCAATCACCGTTCCCATGAATCCAAGCATTGGAGCAAGACCGATAAACAAACCTATCCAAGAAAGATTTTTCTCTAAATTTCCAAGTTGAACACCACCATAAGAAGCAACTGTTTTTTCCACAACTTCAATTCCTTCATCATAACGAGAAAGACCTTGATAAAAAATTGAAGCAACAGGTCCGCGTGTATTACGACAAACTTCCATAGCAGCATCAACACCACCTTCATTGATTGCTTTTTCTACTTCTGCAAGCAATTTTTTTGTATTAGTAGAAGATAGAGTCAAATAAATAATACGTTCAATTGCAAGGGCAAGACCAAAAATCAAACAGAATGTAACTGCTGCCATAAACCCAGCACCACCTTCGATAAATTTAGTCTTCAATGCTTTGTGAATACCACCTTCTTCAGCAACTACTTCTTCTACAACAGCGTCATCTGCAGGAGCAGGAGTAGCTACAGAATCTAATTGAGTAGTTTCTGCAGTTGCAGTAGAATCTTGAGCAACTACAGTAGAAATACCAAATGCCATTACAGCAAATAGAGCAACAATTGCAAGTACTTTTTTCATTGTTTCTTTTTTTTTGAATGAATGATTAATTATTTAATTTATTTATTTTCAAACAATTGAACGCATACTTATAAAATAAAGCACGCATTTCAGCGGTAAAAATACGCTTTTTTCTGCAGATTACAACAAAATTAAACGATATTTTTTCAAAAAAAATAAATATTGATTTTTCAACGCAACACTTTTTTTTACAACAAAAATAAGTCTTTTGCATTTTTTGTTGTTATTTCATCTATTTTTTCAATAGACACATTATATATTTCTGCTAATTTTTCCACTATGTATTGTAAATATGCAGGTTCATTTCGTTGACCTCGATATGGTTGAGGGGTTAAATATGGAGCATCTGTTTCCAAGACGATTTTTTCAAGAGGAATTGACGTTAAAACTTCCGGCAATTTACAATTTTTAAACGTCAATACACCATTGATTCCCAAAAACCAATCTCCATTTAAGGATAAAATCTGTAAAGCTTCTTCTTTTGAGCCACTAAAAGAATGAAAAACTCCGCGTTTAACACCGCTATTTTTCACCATTGTTATCGTCTCTTGCATAGCTTTACGAGAATGGATAATCACAGGAAGTTCAGACTCTTTTGCCCAATCCAATTGCAATCTAAAAGCATCTATTTGTTGATTTTTAAATTGAGTGTCCCAATAATAATCTAACCCGACCTCTCCAATTGCGATATATTTTCCCTCTCTCAACTCCTGACTTATTATCTCCAATTGGTCTAAATAATCAAAAGTCACATCTGTCGGATGAAGTCCTATTGCCATCAATAATTTATTTGGAAACGATTCATGCAAAGATTTCATTTGTTGAATGCTTTCTACATTGATATTCGGCAAAATCATTTGTGTCACGCCTATCAACTCGGCTCTCGCCATCACATCTTTAATATCCAAATCAAAATCATTTACATAAATATGTGTATGTGTATCTATCATATATCAAAAAAAAACAGACTATAAAAGTCGAACAACTATATAGTCTGTCAATTAAAATTTATTTAACAAAATTTCCTCTAACATTGATTGTTTTTTGAGGAGATAATGGATCATTTGTGATCAAAACAATGGTTCGATTGAATGATTGTTCAGACAATGCTTTTGCATCTATTACAATTTTCATTTTAGACGATTTTCCGACATTTAATTTTGATGGTATCTTTACAGACACTCCTTTCGGATTATCTTTGAACGATGCTTTATGAAAAATCAATTGAGATAAACCTTTATTTGCAATATCTAATTTTATGGTTTTCTTTTTGCCAATTTTTAATTCACCAAAATCAACAACTCCCAAAACATCAAGAACCGGAGCTTTTTCTTTTTGTTCTTTTGTAAATTTTTCATAAACAGAAAGTATTACACGAAAAGATTGTTTGGTTGAGCGTTTTTCATTGACAATTGTTACAAATTCTAAATCTTCTGCGATAGTTCCCCAATCATTTTTCAATTTTGTGTCGTAAACAAACTCGATTTGAGTCGTAGTTTTTGGAGCAATTTCAATATTTGGATTTTTCAACGTAACATGCTTTGGCAACTTCAAGAATTCTATTTTCACTGGGTTTAAACCAACATTTGCCAAAGGTAATTTTGCCACCTTTTTTTCTCCAAAAGTTGTAGACCCGAGATTTACATTTTCGGTTTTAAATCGAATATCTCCTTTTACAATACTATAAATTTCTTCTAACTTTTTTCCCTTTGGAGTTACATTTCCTTTTATTATCAAAGTTTTTCTTGGAGCGTTAGATGTAATTGTAATAGATTTTGTAAATGGACCTGGACGACCCGCAGCATTGTATTGTACTTTTATTGATCCTTTTTCTCCCGGAGCGATTGGTTCTCGACTCCATTGTGGCGTTGTACAACCGCATGATGCACGAACGTTTGAAAGAATCAAATCTACATTTCCATCGTTTTCAAACTCAAAAACATGCGAAACCTTTCCTTCTTCTTCTCGAATCGTTCCAAAATCATACGTAAATTCAAAGAATTTTATACTTGGTTTTTCGCCATCTTTATTTTTTTTTTCGTCGTTTGACTGAGCCAATCCATTCAAAGCAAACGCCAACAAAAAAACAAACGTCAAAAACTTTTTCATAAACTCTGACTATTTTGAATTGGTTTTATTATTTTTTTTATCCTTTTTAGATCCTTTTGCTTTTTTAGATTTCTTCTCTTTTTTATCAGATTTTTTTTCAGATTTTTTTTCAATGTTTTTTTGAGCATTCATCTCTGTAGAAGAAGGTTGAGTTGTATTTGAAACCTCAGGTTTCGCCTTTGGAGTCACCTCACCCTTAATAATCAAAACAATTTTTTGCTTTTCAGAATTATTGGTTACCGTAATAGATTTTGTAAATGGACCCGGACGATTCATTGGATTATATGTCACAGTCACACTACCTTTTTCTCCTGGAGCGATTGGTTTTTTGCTCCATTTTGGAGTTGTGCAACCGCATGAAGCTTGAATTTGTGTAAAAATAAGAGGAGCATCTCCTGTATTTGTCACTTCAAAATCATGAGTTACTTTTCCTCCATCTTCTTTAATTGTACCAAAATCATACTTTGTTTCTGTAAATTCAGCCACAGGTTTTTGTGCAAAAACACTCAACCCTACTGTCACAAATAGACATAATAACAAATTCTTTTTCATAATATTTAATTTTAAAATTTTACCCATAAACATTTTTCAAACAAAAACCATGCTGTTTTTTCAATTTCATTTCGTCCACTTCGGACAAATCATCGAATCATCCACTTCTATTGGTTCTATTACTTTTGCTAAACGATTATTAGATTCCGATGAACCGTAAATCTTCAAATCCGAGACATTTATCATACAACCGGGAGGCAATTGAAAACCAAACAAATCTCCTCCTAAATCGACAGTTATTTCATCACAATAAACACATTTTCCATTAAGATAATAATACAATTTTTTATCTTTTTTTCTGATACCAAAAGTCACACTGTTTAACGCATAAACGTCTGTCTGCAAATCCGTATACCAACCATAAGAAACATTATTTCCTATGTATGCTATTCCACGACAATCAAGCAAGAAATAATGATAATTTTGAAGTGTCGCACCTATACTTTTTCCAAAATAAATCCCAACCTTATTTGTTTGTTTAGGAATTGAAACTCCATGTATTTTTACTTCATAATAAAAATCTTGCTTATTCGACACTTCTATGTTTTGAAAAGCAAAAGCAAATCGCTTATCAACCGAATTATTTTTTACCGTATACTTTTCGTCTACACACGAACCTTCCCACTCATACGAATTTCCATGACCAACATAAACGTGAGAAGAAATAGTATTTATCGTTTGATCTGCTTCCGAAAATCCCGTCTTGGGTTCAAAAGAAGGAGAAACCCAATAAGGCAATTCACTTCCTTCCACCAAAAACAATTCATCTAAATAATATTGCTGTCTAATCGACCGAAAATTGATATTCCAAGAACGATTTTCTACACCGACATCTCCACCACACATGATCGATCTCCATTCAGAATTAGGGAATAAAGAATTTTCATGCCGACGATCAATCAATCCATGCCCCAATTCATGATAAATCAATTCCTTTTTCAAATCTTGCTCATTGGCATATCCCGCCAGATTATTCCAATATTCTTGATCAATTTCTATTCGCAAAGGATTTTCATGATAACAAATCCCCGCTTTTGAATCTTCCAAATCCGCAAATTCCATAACAAGCCCTTCCACCATCGGAGAATAATCAAATCCTCGTTTTTGAGCTTCCTCGACAAAGGTATTCAAATATGGTTCCAATGATGTGTTTACTTCATAATCTGATTCTCTCACACATGAAGAGACCAAAAACAAACACAATATAAAGCAAACTATTTTCATTTCGAATTATAGATTATCAACAATTAATTAATTTCCAAATCTCTATCCGACAATCGATTATTCCACAAATATTGTTTTGTTTCTTGAACAATCACGCCACTTAAAAATAATAATGCTATCAAATTAGGAATCGCCATCAATGCATTAAAAATATCTCCGATATTCCATACTAAATCCACAGATAAAACACAACCAAAAAACACACAACAAAGGTATATCAAACGATAGAAAATTATCAAACGATTACCACAAAGATATTTTATGCTTTTTTCCGCATAAAACGACCAACCTAAAATCGTAGTAAACGAAAATGCCACTAATGCCAGACATAAAAAAACTTCTCCAAACGGCAAATCTCCAAACGCAACTTTCGTCATCATGGCACCTTCTCCGGCCACTTTCCATGCTCCCGTATTAACAACAACCAATCCCGTCAACGCACACCCCACAATAGTATCCCAAAATGTCCCCGTTGATGCAACCAGTGCTTGATGCACAGCATTGGGAGTTTGTGCACTTGCCGCCACTATTGGAGCCGATCCTAATCCGCTTTCATTAGAAAACAATCCTCGAGCAATTCCATATCGTGCGGCCAAAATCATTCCTCCACCTAAAAATCCTCCACCAACAGATTGCAAACTAAACGCCTCGTTCCAAATCAAAAACAAAGTATCATCAATAGAAGAATAGTCCAACAACAACAAAACAACACAACCCAAAATATAAAAAAGTGCCATTACCGGAACTATTTTTGCACAAACTTTTGCAATTGCTCGCACTCCTCCGACGATAACAATTCCTGCTAATATTGTTGTAAAAAAGGCAATTATCCAAACATTTATCCCAAAACTATCATGAATCGCAATCGAAAGAGAATTTGCTTGCACAGAACTTCCTATCAAAAACGAAGCAAAGATAGTAAAAACTGAAAATAATATTGCCAACCATTTACATTTTAAACCTCTTTCAATGACATACATCGGTCCTCCGGAATACGAACCATCATCATTTTTAATCCGATATTTTACAGACAACAAACATTCTCCATATTTTGTCGCAATACCAAAAAATCCTGTCATCCATAACCAAAAAACAGCTCCCGGACCTCCTAATGCCACTGCCGTTGCCACGCCAACTATATTCCCCGTTCCCATCGTGGCCGCCAACTGCGTCGATAACGCCTTAAAAGGAGAAATATCACCATGTTTTCCATCTACAGATTTAAAACTCAATTTTATGGCTTTAAAAATATATCGCTGTACAAATCTCAATCGAAATGTAAGAAACAAATGCGTACCACAAAGCAATATAATGAGTGGCAATCCCCAAATCCAAGAGGCAATTGATGATATTATTGTATTTATAGATTCCAACAAAAAAAATTAAAATGATTGCATATCACAAAGACGTTTGTAGTATCCATCTTTCAAAATTAACTCTTCGTGCTTGCCAAGTTCTACGATTCTTCCTTCGTTCATCACGCAAATCAAATCTGCATTTTTTATTGTTGACAAACGATGTGCAACAACGATCGAAGTTCTATTTTTCATCAAATTGTCAATTGCTTCTTGCACCAACTTTTCACTTTCCGTATCCAAAGCAGATGTCGCTTCGTCCAAAATAAGAATTGGTGGATTTTTCAATATTGCTCGTGCTATACTAACGCGTTGCCGTTGTCCTCCCGACAATTTGCTTCCTCTATCTCCAATATTTGTTTCATATCCAGATTCTGATGCCATAATAAAATCGTGAGCATTTGCAATTTTAGCAGCCGCTATCACTTCTTCCATCGTTGGATTTTCAACACCAAAAGTTATATTATTATAAAACGTGTCATTAAACAAAATTGCTTCCTGATTTACATTTCCCATCAAAGCACGAAGATCATAAGTGCGAACGTCTCTCACATCTATTCCATCAATTGTCACACTTCCTTTTTGCACATCATAGAAACGAGGAATCAAATCAACCATTGTTGATTTTCCACTTCCAGACTGACCTACAAGGGCAACCATTTGACCTTTTTTTATTTTCAAAGAAATATCTTTCAACACCCAATCCGACTGATATTTAAACGAAACGTTATTGAACGATATTTCATCTTTGAATGCTTCGATTTGTGTTGGATTTTCTTTTTCTTTAATCACATTTTCCGCTCCAAGAATCACATCAACCCGAGCCAACGAAGCCAATCCTCTTTGAATCGTATAAACGGCTTTTGACAATTCTTTACACGGATTTATCAAACTATAAAAAATCACCAAATAATAGATAAACGCCGGAGCCGAAATTGTATTGGCATTTTCTGACAAAATCAACGTTCCGCCGTACCAAAGCACTATAACAATAATCGCTGTACCCAAGAATTCACTTACCGGATGTGCCAAAATATATCTACGCTCAATTTTGTTGAACGTATTCATTACGGTTGTGTTCAATTGTTCAAATCGTGACGAAGCTTTTTTTTCGGCATTGAATGCTTTGATAATACGAAGACCGCCAAGCGTTTCTTCTATGATAGAAAGCAAACTTCCTTGTTGTGTTTGTCCGAGCATAGATCTTGTTTTCAACGACTTTCCTACTCTTCCAATTATAACTCCAACAATTGGCAACATCACAAGAATGAACAACGTTAGCTCCCAACTAATTGCAATCATGACAGAAAAATAAATAATGATCATTATCGGATTTTTAAAAATCGCTTCCAACGATGTCATTATTGACGTTCCTACTTCTGTCACGTCATTCGTCATTCTTGCCATAATATCTCCTTTTCGCTCTTCCGAATAAAATCCCATTGGCAAAGAAAGAATTTTATTATACAAATCCATACGAATATCTCGAAGAACTCCAAAGCGAATAGGAATCATAAAATATCCCGCCAAATAAGCCGTTCCCGTTTTCAAAAACGTCATAAAAATCATAAACACACCCAATATCAACATCGTATTTGCACCTCCATAGGTGCGAATATAATCTTCTATATAGAAAAACAAATTATTTTTCAACGCATCAACGATATATTTGAAAGAGTCCGCAAAAGTCCATGTCATATATTCATGCGATGCGGTTTCCATTCCAAACAAAATTTGCAATATCGGAATAATCGTACCGAATGAAAACAAACTAAAAATCGTTGTCAGTATGTAGCAAATCACATTGGCTACTACACACCCTTTATATTTTGGCAAAAAACGAGTAAATATTCGAACGAAATCCTTCATAAAAAGGAAAATTATTTTTTACGACAAAACCACAAATCATAAATTCTTATAATTTGTGGTTGTCCCATATTCTATTAGTAAATTAAATTCCTGTATAATTAAATGGAGATATTTTTCTCAATTCTTCTTTTACACTTTCACAAACATCTAATGTTTCTATGAACTCTTTAATCGACTTTTCTGTTATTGCCGAATTTGTACGAGTCAATGCCTTCAATGCTTCATAAGGTTTTGGATAACCTTCACGACGAAGAATTGTTTGAATTCCTTCGGCAACAACTGCCCACGTATTATCCAAATCTTTTTCTATTGCCGACTCATTCAACAACAACTTATTCAATCCTTTCAACGTACTTTCTATGGCAATTACCATGTGAGCAAAAGGCACTCCGGCATTGCGAAGAACTGTCGAGTCTGTCAAATCGCGTTGAAGTCGAGAAACTGGAAGTTTTGCCGCCAAATGTTCCAAAATCGCATTTGCCATTCCTAAATTACCTTCGGAATTTTCAAAATCAATTGGATTGACTTTGTGTGGCATTGCCGACGAACCAACTTCTCCGGCTTTTATTTGTTGCTTGAAATATTCCATCGAAATATATGTCCAAAAATCTCGATCCAAATCAATAATAATCGTGTTGATACGTTTTGCCGCATCAAAAAGTGCCGCTAAATTATCATAATTGGAAATTTGAGTTGTCCATTGTTCGCGTTCCAAACCAAGACTTTTGCTAACGAATTGATTTCCAAAAGCTCGCCAATCATCATTTGGGTAAGCCACATGGTGTGCGTTAAAATTTCCTGTTGCACCACCAAATTTAGCTGAATAAGGAACTGATTTTGCCACCGACAATTGCACATTAAGACGATTAACAAAAACCATCACTTCTTTTCCTAAACGTGTTGGAGAAGCTGGTTGTCCGTGCGTTTTGGCCAACATTGGAATCTCCATCCAATCATTAGATAAAGCAGTCAATTTTTCAACCAATTTTTCAACCAAAGGAAACATCACATCTTGCATTGCTTCACGGATAGACAACGGAATCGCCGTGTTATTTATGTCTTGAGAAGTCAATCCAAAATGAATAAATTCTTTATAAGCTTCTAATCCAAGATTATCAAATTTCTCTTTAATAAAATACTCAACCGCTTTTACATCATGATTGGTAACCTTTTCAATATCTTTAATTTTTTGAGCATCTTCTTCCGAAAAATTTTCATAAATTGCTCGTAATTGAGGAAAAATCGAAGAATCCACTTGTTTTAACTGCTCTAATGGCAATTCACAAAGTGCAATGAAATATTCTATTTCTACTCGAACTCGATATTTGATAAGTGCATATTCAGAAAAATAATTCGCCAAAACTTCACATTTTGAACGATAACGTCCATCAATTGGCGAAATAGCGTTTAGATTCGTTAAAACCATATTAAATATATTTTACATCAAAAATACGTATAAAAATAAAGTACAAAGATAATATTTTTTTATGAGATACCCGACAACAAACTTTTTTTCACAAAAAAAATCCTATAAAATTTTTTATAGGATTTTTTCTTTTAACAAAATAAGATTATTTACGTTTTTTAGCTGCTTGACGTTGCATTTCCATTTGCTGACGTTGCATTTCTTCGAGACGTTGCATAAACCCAGATTTCTTTTTCTTCTTTGTTTTTGCGTTTTCGTTCAATTTACGAAGCAATCGTTCTTCATCTACCGTCTTACGAATAATAACCGTTTGCAAAATTGTGATCAACGTAGAAATAAAATAGTAATAACTCAATCCCGACGCATAATCGTTAAAAATAAACAAAAACATCAACGGCATGATATACATCATTGTTTTCATTCCGGGCATTTGATTTGTACCCGTATCCGTTGTTTTCATATTGATATGCGTGTATATAAGATTGGTAAGCGTCATCAACAAACAGAAAAGAGAAATGTGATTACCAAAATACGTTGATACAAACGGAATATGTGTCGACCACGAAACTATCGCATCATACGATGAAAGATCTTCTGCCCAAAGGAAACTTTGTTGACGCAATTCTATTGCGGCAGGGAAGAAACAAAACATTGCAAAAAGAATCGGCATTTGAAGCAACATTGGCACACATCCACTCATTGGATTTACTCCAACTTTACTATAAAGTGCCATTACTGCCGCTTGACGTTCTTGCGGTTTTGTTTCCGGAATTTTTGCATTTATTTCATCAATTTGAGGTTTCAAAACTCGCATTTTCGCCGTTGACATATACGATTTGTAAGTCAATGGAAAAAGTACAAGTTTAATAATTATCGTCAAAAGTAAAATGATGATTCCGAAATTAGAAATGAAACGATTCAAAAAATTAAATATCGGAATAATGCAATATTCATTTACCCAACCAAAAATTCCCCAACCAAGAGGAATAATTTCTTCCAAATGCCACTTTTCCGACGATTTTCGTCCATCGTCATAATCTTCTAACAACGAAAATTTGTTCGGTCCAAAGAAAAACGAAAATTGAGCAACCGTATCATTCGCCATTGAAAAAGGAACTTTCAATGTTGCGGCATACTCTTTCAAATAACGATCGTCATCTTCAACCAACTTACTTTCCAATGTCGCAGAAGAAAAATCATCGTGAGCAATCAAAATAGTAGAAAAAAACTGATCTTTAAACGCCACCCACTTCACTTTTGTTGTCAAATCTTCCTCATCATCAGACGTTTCGCTCAATTTATCCACATCATCACTCGTCGGCTTATAATAAATTTGGGCATAACGATTTTCAAATTTCTTACTTCTCTCTTGTTGTTTAATTTTTGAATACCAATTCATCTCCAAATTTTTCTCATTCGGACGAAGTACCATTTGAAGATTTTTTGAATATATATCAAAATCTATCAAATAATCATCTGCCGGCAATGTATAGACATAGTCGATATACGCTCCTGCCGTTGTATTCAAGCGAAAAATGTGCGATGTCGAACCATCTTTCAACTTTTTTATATCAAAATATTGAAAATACAAATTCGCTGTCGATAATATACGATCATTATTCGTTAATAAAGTAAACGACAAATTCGTATTATCCTCCGGTTGATTAAACAAAACAAGTGGCTGACCATCATTTGTCGTATATCCTTTCAATTCCGCAGAAATGATTTGTCCACCTTTCGACGATACTTGCAATTTCACCTTTTCATTCTCAAGTGTGTAAACCGTATCCACACCTTTTGCAGACGAAGCAAAAGCTCCATAAACAGAAGTCAAGACACTATCTGACTCTACTTTTGTCGTATCCAAAACTGCAATATCTATCGTTGTAGATTGTTCAGTCTCTGCATTTACTTGAGCTTGTTGTTGTTCATACGCCTCTCTCTGACGAGCCAATTCCTCCTCTGATGGCTGATTATACCACGAAAAACCAAAAAGCAAAAGTCCTATCAATAAGAACCCAATAATTGTATTTTTATCCACCTTTTTTAATTTAAAATTTTTATTCTAAAAAAAACGAAATGCAAAGATAAAGAATTATTTTATTTGAGCAAGACTTAACCTTTTGATTTGCGACAAAAAAAAGGAAATATCTACCGATATTTCCTTTTTATTTTTCTTTGTTATTTCACTTTTACTTTCACGATAATTTTCCGAAAAGCACCCTCTCCAATTCCGGGTTGATGTCCGTCTTCAGGAAAGAAAATTGCAAATTGTCCAGGTTGTACCGTAAAATAATCTTGTCCCTGATCTGTATATTTTGTTATATCTTTTTCCGCATTGTAAGGTTCAATCGGAAATTTCAAATCTTTTGCCGGAATATATCCCATTGTTTCGGGCTGTGTAAAAGGAATTTGAATATCGATATATTCATTATGCGTTTCCATTTTGGCTTCTTCCTTTGTTTTTCCTTTGCCTTCCGCAAAATTGATAAACAAATTTTTTTCGTCCAAATAAATCTTACCGGGATCTTGTTTTGTCCAATCTGTTGACTTTACAAAATCAAAAGCTGCTTTAAATCGAGGGTGCATGCCTTCGTAAAGAGCCGAATTTTCTAATGCATCAAGTACCATAAATAAAAATTAAAAAAATTAGAGAAAGCAAAGGTAAAAAAACTTTTTGAGAAAAAAATAACTTTCCAAAACAAAAAAAAGACTTGTAAAAAATACAAGTCTTTTTTATTTTTATTCTTCACTTCCACCCTCACTTTCACTCTCACTCTCTTTTTTTTGCCAAACTCCACGAATCGTAAATCCATTACAACGATTGTAATAAGAAACACGAACAAGATCTGAATAAAAAGAAAGATAATGAGCATAATTAAAATCTTCGTTTCCTTCTTCATCTTTATGAGAAGAACTTGACCAATAACATCCGGAAGTGCCATCGCCACTCAACTCATCGCGACTACGATAACCGGCTGCTGGCAAAAAAATAAAATTACCATTTGGTCCTATCACTTTATAGCCATTCACACCATTTTGTGTAATCCATTTCCAAGTACATTTTTTCTCCAACTCCTCCATTTCTTCTTCTGTCGGCATTCTCCAATTTCCCTCTACTTTTGTCTTAACAACATCTTCAAAAGAAAAAATAGAATCATACTTTTCATAATAATATTCTCCAGGAATATACTTTTCTCTTACAATCGTATCTCCCCAAGCATAATAATCGCCGAAATCTTCAGGAGAAGAAGCTCCAACGTTGCGAGTTGCCCATTTCAATCCACTTGGCAAACCAAGATCTATATATTCATAACCCTTCTCAACACAAACTGTATCAAATTGAATACTGTCTATTCCAGACACTTCAAATTGAATTTTTTGTCCATCTTTTTGATAAACATTCATTCTATATATCGTCGATTCTGCTGATACCGAAAATAAACCAAACAACAATAAAATTGTTGTCAAACACATTCCTATTCTAAAAAAATATTTTTTCATCGTTTAAAAATTTTACACGTTAATGATTCTGTTTTTACTATATACACGCCTTCGTTAAATCCCGAAATGCTAAACAAAACACTTCCTTGAAAATCCGTTTTGTAAGAAGCAAACACTCTTCCATCGATTCCAATCAACCAAACTTTCTGAAAAGGTTTTGCTCCCGAAATGCAAACTGTATTTTCTTTCAATTGCAATTGAGACTGTTTTTCCACAATTTGAATCGCAGAAACAGACTCCTGCTCATCTGTAAATGTAAATTTAGCAACATCTTTTAGCAAAATCTTCAATTCAGCATCAGTTGTTTTCAACTCCAACTCCTTTTCTGTGTAAGTAATAACCGGCTTTTTCGAAAAAACATAACTAATCGTTTCTCCCGTTTTTTGATGAATTGTCACCGCATTTTGTGCTGTCGCATAAAAAATAGATGCACAAAACATAAAAAAACAAATCATTTTCTTCATAGGCAATTGTTTTTTTAAGAGAAGTCGGTTCCTAACAACCCAATTAAAAAAAAGAAAGCGTGGAACCCTATTTTTGCTTATTCTCCTTCTTGAGGTTCCTGCAAGACCCTACACACAAGAATAAGCAGCAACGTCCACGCCGATATGTAGAGTCATCACTATTGTAATGTCACAAACATACCAAGGGACGTTTACCGCTTTCTTGTTTTGGGCATGTGAAATTTTTGCAGGATTTCAAGAAGCCAAAACAAGCGCCAATAAACGCCTTTTAAATACTATGTCAGCCCTCCACTCCAAAGACATAGTTCCCCGGTGTGGATTCGCACAAGCAAAGATAAATCTTTTTATTCGATATTCGATTATTCAATCAAATATTTTACACTTTTTTTTTTCAATTCAAAATCTTCTAAAAATTTTTAAAACACTTGAATATCCAAAACAAAAAAAGAGGTCTGTCGCAAAAACAAACCTCCTATAAATCAATATTAAATTGATAAAAAAAATGAAATAAAAAAACTATTACAGTCCGACAAAAATAATATGACAACAGCCAATTCTCATATAGTCTCCGGAATTTTTAATTATCCTTCCAATAAATATTATTACAATCACTTTATGCAATAACGTAGTGCTATGCCCAAACTCCAGTCAAACATATGGTATTCTGTTTTTAGTCCCAATGGAACACCAATCATATATGCATAACCTGGTCTAAAATCTACACCTATAGAAAATGGTATTCCTTCAAAAACATATTCTATACCGGCAATAGCATTCGTCCCTATCTTACCATAAAGATATGAATAACCGAATTCCTTAACCAAACCACCACTTAAACCTACACCTGCAAAATAGTTCAACCACCCTACTTTAACATCGCAAATAGGAGCTTGATACATCACATTGGGGTTAAGAGCAAAATCCCAATGCTTTTCTCCACTTATGGTACCAAAATCTATATCTTCTAAAACCATTTTACCCGCTGTTTTATGCAATCCCACATAAAGATCAGTTTGTAAAACAATATTATCCGAACAATACATTTTATAACTACCTCCATATAAAGATCCTATAATCGGACCCGAAGCATAACGATATTGTGCATTAGCGGTAATTGTACATGCTATTGCAGCAATAGCAATAATAAAAAACTTTTTCATAAGAATAAATTTTAAAGATTGTTTATCTATTGTCAAATATCAACATTCTAACGGAATACTGTCCATTTGTTGTTTTGGGGTTAATCAGGCGCACTACGCGTAGATAATTAGAGGTAATGGCTTCTACATTGAGTTCTACTTGATTGGAGACGACTTCTGTTCCTAATTGCAGATTTCTGCCGTAAATGATGACCTTATTACCATTCCTTCTCCAAGTAAGTTGCTGCCCATTACTTCCGTATAACCCCGATTCGTAGCATGTATGATTGGAATTAAATTGAATCCACTGGCTTCTATAATAGTTCTTTGCCTCATTTGTTGTGGCGGATAGAAACTGACCATTCTTATAATAATGAGTAGAAATTTCTCCATAAGTCAACTCCCAACGCCGGGAGCAGAGAAGCTGGTCTGAAGTATAAATATATTCAGAGGAACTTGAACTGCTTGTAGAGGATGATTTAGAACCAGAACTTGCAGAGGAAAGAAAGAAGCAACCTGTTTGTCCCATACACAATAGCATAAAAATAAGAATTTTGAATACATTTTTCATTTTGATCTGTTATTAAGTTGTTGAACTATTAAAGTATATAATTTTTTGTTGATGAAAATAAATGAATGAGGCGAAAGTTTTATATATTTCGTCTATACATTTTGATAAATAAGGACGGTGTGTCATTTTTTTTGCAGGGCACCAGCCGTACCTCCTTGAGGCTTGTTGGTGGGTGGCTTTATATAAGTTTCTTCTGTCCATGTTCCATTTATGACATCTCCCATATATAGCACTAATGTTGAACTTTTAATTGTTATATAGTAATTATTGCTAACTTCACCATGTGATAGGGTTAACATTTTGTTACCGTCGTACATCCAAATGCCATTTTCATAGCGACCTGATGCGTGCCAATACTTTATATATTGACCGGATTTTTCAAGTGTTAACGTAATGTAAGGAGCAGAACTTTCTGTTCTGTTGTTGGTTTTGAGTTTGCTTAATTCCCATGTACCAACAAGTTGGTGGGAATAGTCAACATTTGTTTAGGAAAAGTCGCAACTTGGCAGCATAATTAATACTACCAGTGCACAAAATAATAGTTTAAAGGATTTCATTAGTTTGTAGATACTACCTTATTTTTCTTGCTTCTAAAGTAGCTTCTACATACGAACAAAAAATTTCACTACCATCAGAATTTGTTACCTCAACCCACGAATATGACCCACTTTCTACCGTAAATTCTTTCATATTATATTTTACAGGAACATTTTTCCAATCACAAAATGCTTTATATTGTTTTCCATTTTCTGACCATCCAAAATCTTCTCCAGTAAATCCAAGTCGCAATTCTCCATACATTTCTAAAAAATCACCAATAGTTCCATCTAAATATGAATATTCAATATCCCCCTCCAACAATCCATATAAATCCTCATCCCATGTAAAAGTGCCAGAAAACATCTTCGTCTCAGAGATGGATTGATTTGTGTTATAATTCGTTCCTTTAAATGAAATTTCGATCGTATATTCCCATTTTCCAACTAATGATTTTTTAATAGACTCTTCGCTATTACATGAAGCAAGAAATGCCATTAACAATATAGTAATCAACAATTTAACAATAGATCTCATAATATCTTTTTCATTGATTTATAATTTATTACTTTTTATTTTACATCTTGAACAAGGCGAACACTTAATCCACTTGCAACATTGGTATTAAACTCAGGAAAACTCACATTAAATGGCATAATACATAAACTCCACGCATATTCTGCTCCAAGACATGTTGAAGACCAATAAAATCCACGATATTGCTCAAAACTTATAAAATTTCCCATACGAGCATCCGCTGCTGGCAAAAATATAGCTCCAGCATCTTCCATCTTTTTCCAATCTATACGATTAAAATTTTGATACTCTGCATAATATTCTTCACCAATCTTTTCGTGACTTCCTGATTTAAAACTTATTCTTTTAGGACAAACCCAATTGTCTGGTAATAAAATTAAACCATTTACCCCAACAACTTGTGCTATTCCCCACAACATCGAACTATTTGGTCGTTCAAAAATTAAATAATACCATTCATCATATGTTAATGTACGCCACGCATTAGGAGATTCACCATCTATTTTATTTATCCCCCAATCTGTAAATTTTTGGTATTTGCTCTCAAATGTACTTGAATTCGTAGGATTATTGCCTGTACCCCAACCAAATAAATCAATCCAACCATCGTAATTTGAACTTATATTTTTATTATCCCAACCAATACAATCATATTGATTAGGAGCAAAACGCCACTTATCATTTTTAGGATGGTATTGCAAATTACCAGGAGAGAACGTTACCTTTTTATTTGCACTTACAGAAAATACGCTCAACTCATTAGATTCATTAGATTCGCAACTCGCAAACACAAATACCATGAACAAAATGGCTAAATAATGAAACTTTTTCATTGACATACAAAGTTTTGTAAAAAAATATTTTATAGGCAATTACGGTTTTTTATGACTTTTTTCTACTTAAAAACTCCACGCACTGACAATCCATCATAACGTTCACAATCTGGTTTCTCGCCATCCCAAAAATTATAATAAGTTGCCCGATTTATATCACTCGAAGAAAGATTTCTTGTCCAATAACAACCATACGTTCCCACTCCTTTCTTATTACTACCTTGGTAAACTCCAGCTTGAGGTAACAAGATAAATTGACCATTTGGTCCGGTTCCTTTACGACCTTGTATACTCCATTCCCAAGTACATTCGTCTATCAACTCTTGCCATTCTTCTTTTGTTGGCATTCTCCATTTTCCTCCCATATTGACAGTGGCAGCATCGTCTTCCGGTGCAAGAATAGTTTTTCCACTTCCTAAATTATATTTGATACACGAAAGTTCTCCTTCCGAATCAAAATAAGTATTCAAATCATATACGAATTTTGGAGACGTTTCGCCCCAAGCAAAATAATCTCCAAGATCTTCAGGAGAAGAAGATCCAACATTGCAAGTTGCCCATTTTAATCCACTTGGCAAACCAAGATCAACGTATTCATAACCATTTTCTATTCCAGACACATTTTTCTTTGTTGTTTTTCTATCGTCCGAAATATCTTTCTCTTCACAAGACGATAACCCAGCCATCAACAATAAGCCGACAAAAAAGAAGGGAAACAAAAAATATTTTTTCATAAGCTTTTATATTTTTATTAAACATTACGTTTTTTTACCGAAAAAAACTCTTACTTGCAAACCCCACGAACTGATCGTCCTACAAAACGATTAGAATGAAAACAAGCAACTTTTTCAGGATTAAAACCCAAATAATATGATGATTCTGAATCCATTGGATAAAGCGAACTCGACCAATAGTGTCCGCAAACGCCCACATCATGACGATCTGAACCATCAACAGCTCCTGCCGCCGGTAAAAAAATAAAATTACCATTCGGTCCAATGACTTTATATCCTCCTCCAATCCATTCCCATCTACAGAAATCACGCAATTCATCTTGTTCTGTTCGCGTCGGCAATCTCCATCTGCCACCCATTTTTACCGATACAATATCATCAGCATCATCAAGAATTCTTTTATCATCTAAATCTATGCTATATTTTGTCATTTCTCCATCTGAAAAATTACGCCATTTATAAGTCGTCCGTACATAGCTGTTTTTTGTAGATGTTTCACCCCAAGCATAATAATCTCCTAAATCTTCGGGATAAGATGCTCCAACGTTGCAAGTCGCCCATTTTAATCCACTTGGCAAACCAAGATCAACGTATTCGTGATCATTGTAAGGATCATATTTAAAATCACAAGAGACAACTCCAAGGTTTAATATAACCGATACTATTGTCAATAAAAAAATCTGCTTTTTTCTCATATTTTCTATATTAAAAATTTTTTTTACAAAAAATTTATGGTACATAAACCGGTCGTATCGAACGACCATAATAACGAAGCATTCCTTCATCTGAAGTTTTTCTCATTTTAATTTGACCAAAACCATCTTCGTTAAGAAAAAACAAACATTGCACATGTTCATAAGAATCTATACTCAAATTCCTTGACCAATAAAAACCTCTTTGTCCTACCATTGTAGAATATCCATTGGCATCAAAAAAATAACCTGCTGCAGGAAGAAAAATCGAATTTCCATTCGGACCTACAAATCGATAACCTTTGACGCCGTTCAATGTTGCTATTTGCGGATTCGCCTCATTGATCAACTCTTGAAGTTGTTCTGCCGTTGGAGTTTTCCATTTTGCTCCCCAATTCACAGTTGCGGCATCATCTTCCGAATCCAACTCCGTTTTCCCATCACGAAAAGGATCACTCTCATCTAAATTTAAATTATATTTCTTCCAAATCCAAACGCCTTCTTGTGCCAAAAGATACTTGTAATGTGCCATACAATGACCATTATTCTCTTCCAAATCTGTCTCTGCCCAAGAATAATAATTTCCAAAATCTTCCGGAGAATCGGCTCCAACGTTGCAAGTCGCCCACAACGTTCTACTTGAAAGTCCCAAATCTACATAAGCATGACCATCAACTGTAGCTGTCGACTTATACGGATCAATTAAAACGATTGAATCAACCTCCAAATCAGACGCAACTCCATTTTCCCACACAGACAATGCAATCTCTGTTGGAACAACCGGATTTCTAAACGTAATAGAATCTGGCTTTATCGACGACAATTCTCCGTTTTTCCACACATAAACGTGAGGCACAACATTAATTGAAATCAAAATCACCAATCCTAAAAATAAATTCTTTTTCATATAACAATCACTCTATTTATCAAATAAAAAAGAATCTATTGTTTTTTGCCAAAAAGTTTTTTTATTTAGGTCAAGAAAAATAAAATTATAAAAAGGAGGTAATATTTTATTTTTGGGAAACTCTATCACTAAATCTTTCTAAAAAAACGTATAACTTGTACAAAAACAATAGATTCTTCACTAATCTCTTAATCAAAACGATAACGCAAACCAACTGCAATACTATGATTTCCCCACTGACATCGAGGTGCAATCAAATATGAAGGTCTCCAATCTATCGTTATTTGAAACGGTTTTCTAAAATCATATTCAATACCAATATTTGCCACCACATGTGAACCCCAATGAGGATTTTTACCCTTCACTAAAAACATTTCTTGTTCCGGCCACCACGTCAAATCCAATCCCGGACCAAGATAACATTTAAACCCTTCCGTAAAATGAAAAACAAATTGATAAATCGCTGAAACCGAATAATATAATTTCTGCGAACCAAAATGTATCCCTGCATCAAATTCTATACGTTGTTTATTCAAAACAGGCATTTGATACGAAGCCTCAAGATCATAACCAACACGAAGTCCCAAACGATGCTTCTCCGGCTCTCTATAGCGATTTGAACGTGCATCAAGTGTAGAAACAAACCCTCCAATCCAAACTAATAAAAAAAGAACGCAAAAAATCTTTCTACATTTATTCATAATATCATAAAAACTTTTACCCTATAAGCATTTAATAAAAAATCAATTTTCGAACAATATTTGCTCCATTTTGTTTTCCATCCCAACGACTTAATTGTAACTCATTATCAGAAATCACATCTATAGTATAACTAACTTCTGTTCCACTCAAATTACCATCTGCATAAACGAGATTTTTTCCATAAATACGCAACTGACGACCACTCAAAGACCATCTCAATTGTTCGCGACCAGAAGTCCCTAACAAACCATTCTCATAACACGTTCCATTAGAATAAAATTGTATATACGCCGAATTCTGAGTCTTTAAATCATAAGTACGTGAACCTACAACTTTATACGATTGTTTAAAATTCCAACGCTTAACCAAACGTTGAGAAATTGATTTTGTTTGAGATGAAATTTGTGAAGACGATCCTCCTGAAGAAAAAATAAAACAACCACTTAATCCTAAACAAAAAAACAAACCAAAAACAACTTTATACAAACCTTTCATAACTTTAATTTTTTTATTGTTTAATAACTTTCACTGCTTGTTTTCCATCTACTATAAGAAGATAAACACCTGATAAACAAGAAGAAATATCAAATTCAGTCACTTCAAATTTTGTTGCAAATCGTTGCAACACCTTATTTCCTGCCAAATCAATCAAACAAAGTTCTTCATCTCCATTCAAACCCTTCACTACAAATGTATTTTTTGTTGGATTAGGATAAATTTCAATAGAAGAAGCCTCACTTACTGGTTGATTCAAAAAAGATTTTTTCTCATCAAAAACAAAACTTCTCAACGTTGATTTTTCAAAAGTTTCACTTGTTTCATCCAACAATTTCACAACCACTTCATCTGTAGAAGAAAAATCTATACTACGAAGATCTTTCCATAAAAAACACAAAGAATTATCTTCAAAAAAATTAACAATCACTCTATTTTCCAAAGCAAATATTTGCAATGAAAAAAATAAACATAACGAAATACAACAAAATCTCATAGATAATTACGGATTTTTCAAAAAAAAACAAAAAAAAACGTGGAATTCGACTATTGTCGTTCCACGTATTGAGGCTCTCGCATTGCCCATCATCTTGAACCGACAACGCGAAGCCCACGCCGAATATAAACTTTTCATAAAATCCTACCAAAATACAATAGTACTTAGATAAGATAATAATTAACAATCTATACCCCATGAGCATCTATCGTTGCTAAGCCCTGAAGATGATTAAAATTTGCGAGATTTCAATACATCAGAACAAAACGCCAATAAATGACTTTTTTATTATGTATACTCACCCACCCTATTGTATATAAGACATATTCCCAGCGTGGATTCGCATTACAAAGATAAATCTTTTTTTACATTAAATTTATTATTCAATCAATATTTTTCGTTTTTTTCAGTTTTACTTATCCACCAACCTATATTTAATTGAAAATCATCTAATTTTCTTCAAAAAAACAAAGGAGGTCTGTCTATCTTGACAAACCTCCTGTAAATCGGCAGCAACCTACTCTCCCACTATACGCAGTACCATCGGCGTGTTCGGGCTTAACTTCTCTGTTCGGAATGGGAAGAGGTGGATCCC
>JAGCLW010000031.1 GCA_017646805.1 Paludibacteraceae bacterium
ATTGGTTTGCGAAAAGTGGTTTTTCCGGCAAGAAAAGCTTTTTCGATTGCACATTTTGCAAATCCGTTTTCGTCTTTGTACATAAATACGCATTCGGCTCCGTTGACGATCGAAGTTACATTGTCGCCGTCGCGGTCTTTATAACTTACGCCTTGTGCGTCGATGACTTCTTTTGAAGTTTGAGGTAAATCTTCCCAAATTAGAGGAAGAACTTCTTTCAGTTTTTCTATTTCGTCATCTTCGAGAGGAGCTCCGGCATCTCCTTCAATGCAGCATTCTCCTTTGCATTTTAAAAGGTCGCACACAAATTTTTTTTCAAAAACGTCGAGGCTGATGATAGTGTCGTCTATTTGTACCATTTTTTTATAGATCAATTATTTTTTGATTTTATCTGCATTTTTTGCAGCAAAGTCTTTCCAACTTGTATATTTTTTTTCTGTTTTGATTGTTCTCATCGTTTGAAAATAATGACACAAAGCAACGGCAACTGCGTCTGTCGCATCTAATTTGTTGGGAATATCTTCTTTTTGAAGTTTTAGATGGCGTTGCACCATGTCGGCAACTTGTTCTTTGGTTGCTTGTCCGTTGCCCGTTACGCTCATTTTGATTTTTAGCGGAGGATATTCCGTGATCGGAAGACATCGACTGAGTCCGGCGGCCATTGCAACGCCTTGAGCTCGACCAAGTTTGAGCATTGATTGTACGTTTTTTCCAAAGAATGGAGCTTCCAATACCATTTCGTCAGGAAGATATTTGTCAATCAATTCAACGGTTTTTGAAAAAATGGTTTGCAACGAGAGATAATGATCTTTCGTTTTTCGCATATCAAAAAATCCCATCGTGATAAGTTCCGGCTTTTGTTTTTCTACAATGCGAAGCAGTCCGTATCCCATTACGTTGCTTCCCGGGTCGATTCCTAAGATGATACGTTCTTTTTCCATTTTTTTTTAATTGATTATTTTCATGAACGTTGAGAACGATAAGATTTTTTCACCAAAGAGTTTTTTTATTTGTAAATCTAAATTATCTTGATAATTGTCAAACCAAATCTGTAGAAATTCTAAATTTTCGGCAGTGAGTTGTACCGAAATGGAAATGGCATTTTCGTCGGTGTCGTCTTCTGTAAGGACTTGAGCTATTGTTGGCAATGCGACAAATAAGTCGCTTTTTTGCGTGGTTGGAACGAGCGTTTGCTTTAGCCAATCAATAAAATCGTCGTAAAGATTTTGTTTTACGCAATATGTTGTATTGTAAATAATCATAGTTGATAATTATTCAAAAAATGAAAAATTGACATTGCCATAATTTCGATGTTCGCTAAATCTTTGATGATTGTCAAATGACATTTTTGAAGGATGTTCGAGAATGAATAATCCGTTTTCTTTTAGCAAATTATGTTCAAAAATGAGATCGGGAATTTGAGGCAATTGTTCTAATGCGTATGGAGGATCGGCAAAGATGAAATCAAAACGTACTCCGCATGATTGAATGTATTTGAAAACATCACCTTGAATGACATGAATGTTTTCTATTTTTAGTTCGGAAATTGTTTTGCGAATAAAGTTGAGTTGAGTTCGTGCTTGTTCTACCAAAGTGACAGAAGGACAACCTCTTGAGGCGAGTTCGAAACTGATTCCTCCTGTGCCGGCAAATAAATCCAAAACATGAGTTTCTTCATAATCTAATCGATTGTTGAGGATATTGAACAATCCTTCTTTGGCAAAGTCGGTTGTAGGACGAGCCGAAATGTTGCTGGGTGGTGTAATTCGTCTTCCTTTGTATTTTCCACTGATGATACGCATGTTGTTTTTTTATTTTAGAAAAAACCACGAATTTTACGTTCTTTTCGTGTCGTAAAATTCGTGGTCTATTGGGTTATTTTTTTGAGAAAAAGAAAATTTTATTCTTCCCAGTTTCCGGCGTTGTTGTTTGGTTCGTTCACGTTACCTACCATGAGTCCGGCATATCGACCAAGTTTTTCTTGAACATCTTTCAAGTTGACAAGTTCTTGACGATCCAAATCTCCAAGATACCAATCGTAAGGAACTTTTGCTTCAAATAAAGGTAGTTTGATCCCATTTTTTTCGATGCTACCGATTGCTAATTCGTATTCTTTATTGTCTGTGAAAGGAACATATCGCAATTGATTTGCATCAAAATTTTCGCCAAACAAAGATGGTAATACGTCGACGAATGCTGTGTCACGACGGAATCCTTGAAGTCCGTTTTCTGCAATTTCTTTTGCATTTCCACGTTTTACGATTTCAAGTGCTTTTTCTTCTGTCAATCCTTTTTCAAGTTGCATATCAGACAAAGTTCCTTCTTTAAGCACTTGTTTCATTTTTCCTTCTTTGACAAAAGCAATAAGCGTATCAAAATTTGCTGTATAAACGCCAAATTGATTTTTGTATTCTACTTCTGCTTTACGTATATTAACAAGCCCTTCGATGATTTGTTTTTCACGATCATTTTTTGTTTGTTCAAATTTGATCGGAGTGCTTACTCCATCAAAACACATCCAAACTAAAATTAAAGATGCAAATGCTAAAATTCCTTTGATTGCTAATTTCATAGTAATATTTATTTTTTGTTTTATTTCTTGATTGATACTATCTTTGTCTGAGTTTTTTTGTGCTTTGAAAAAAGCAACTTCAAAACCGCTACAAAAATAATAAAGAAATTTTAACTGACAATCTTTTTTGTCTTAAAAATTCTATCCTTAAGCATAAAATAATCAAGATAAAATTTAGGTTTTCTTTGTCGTTAAGAGAAGATTTTATATCGTTTCTTTCTTTTGTTCCAAACGAAGAACAATTGCAATTGATTGACGAACTGATAGCATTTTTATTGTCGGTAGATAGTCAGTCGGTTTTTCTTTTGAAAGGACATGCCGGAACCGGAAAAACGTCTGTTGTTTCGGCTCTTATTCGATTGATGAAATCGTATAATCAAAAAACGATGCTTCTCGCTCCAACCGGACGTGCCGCAAAAGTGATGTCGTCTTATTCTGATGCTCCCGCCTACACGATTCATAAAAAAATTTACCAACAAAAACGTATGGGCGAAGCGGAGTTTAATCTCGCATTTAATTCTCATCATCATACGTTGTTTATCGTTGATGAAGCGTCGATGATTGCCAATGGAACAACGATGGAAAGCATTTATGGAAGTGGTCGTTTGCTTGACGATTTGATGCAATATGTGTATGGCGGACAAGGTTGTCGAATGATTTTGGTGGGCGACGATGCACAACTTGCTCCGGTTGGGACGCTGGAAAGTCCGGCAATGAACAAAGATTATTTGAGAGGATACGGATTGAATGTGAGTGTGTTTGAACTAAAACAAGTGGCTCGACAGTCGCTTAACAGCGGAATTTTGAGCAATGCAACAAAGATTCGATCGTTGCACGAAAATTTTTCAAAAGTGGATTTGCCAAAATTTCACCTCGATAATTTTGACGATATTTTGAAAATCTCGGGTTCGGAAATTGTCGAAAAACTTTCTTTCGCTTACGATTCGGTTGGAATGCAAGACACAATTGTCGTTTGTCGGAGCAACAAGCAAGCTTCAATTTATAATCGTGGAATCCGGTCGCAAGTTTTGTTGAAAGAAGAAGAAATCGGAGCGGGAGATTTGATTATCGTGAATAAAAACAATTATTTCTGGGGAAAAGATTACGAAGGATTTGAATTTATTGCCAACGGCGATATTGCCGAAGTGATTCGAGTAAAAAAACATCACGAACTCTATGGATTGCATTTTGTTGACCTTTACGTTCGTTTTTTAGATTATGATTATGAATTGGACGTGCGTATATTGTTGGATTTTCTTTATGCCGATACGCCCGAAGAAATGAAATCCTTGAGCGAACGATTATATCAATCGGTGGAAGAAGATTATGCGGATATTCCAAACAAACGTGATCGCATTTTGCAAATGAAACAAGATCCGTTTTTCAACGCTTTGCAAGTTAAATTTGCTTACGCAATAACGTGCCACAAAGCACAAGGCGGACAATGGGATACGGTTTTTCTTGATCAAGGAAGCCTTTCGTTGGGACTTACCGACGATTATTATCGTTGGTTGTATACGGCACTTACTCGTGCAAAAAAACAACTTTTTTTAGTGAATTTTCCGAAACAATGTTTTTGAAAAATTTTTTATAAAATAAAAAAAACAAAAAGAAAAAATAATATCTTTGCGTAGTTAAAAAAATAGAATAAATAGTATTTGCCTATGAAATAAAAGCGTAGTTTTTTTACGCACATCATGAAAATAAAATATTGAAAATAGCGTTATAAGCCAAAACTTGACATTTTGAAACCTGAACAATTTCAAATGTATTTAACGAATCAAGAAAAAAGCTCAAATGACGCTCACGTTATGCGTGGGCTTTTTATATTGTTTTGATTCGTTAAGGTAAGTTCAGGACCTCAAAATGTCAAATAATAAATAAAGTACCACGCTATTTTTATGTGCGTATGGCGAGAAAAGTTTAGGTACATTTTTTTTGAAATTTTAAAAAAATTAGACAAATGAAAACAAGTAAATATTTTGTGGTGGCAACGTTATTTGCTACATTGAGTTTTGTTTTTTTATCATGTGAAGACAAAAAACATACAGAAAATGGTTATGAAGATGTAATATGGTATAACTTTGATAGTAGTACCAAGACTGCGAGTGTGACGTATAGGGGCGATGATGTGTGGGATTACGAACATGAGTACACCGGAGAGGTTGTCATTCCGTCAACGGTGATGTATGAAGGCGAAGAGTATAGCGTAACATCGATAGGAAATGATGCTTTCGGATATTGTAACTATCTTACGAGCATAACGCTACCAAGTAGTGTGACAAGGATTGAAGAAGGTGCTTTCGCTGTTTGTAGTTCTCTTACAAGCATAACGATACCTGAGGGTGTGACATCGATAGGAAGTGCTGCATTCTATGAATGTCATTCTCTTAAAAGCATAACGCTACCAAGTAGTGTGACAAGGATTGGAGAAGGTGCTTTCTGGTGTTGTTGTTCTCTTACGAGCATGACGTGTAAAAATACTACACCGCCTACTTGTGGTTATTCGTTTGGGTACGTTGATGAATCTATCCCAGTATATGTTCCAAAGCAGAGTGTAGAGGCA
>JAGCLW010000032.1 GCA_017646805.1 Paludibacteraceae bacterium
AATGGTAGACACAAGGGACTTAAAATCCCTCGGGGGCAACTCCGTGCCGGTTCGAGTCCGGCCCCCGGCACCAAAAAATAAGATTTTTTAGATTGCAACTTGTTGCAATTTTTTTTGCAAACTTAATGAAATTGCCCCTCCTCCTATCAACAAATGATTTATTTGAGAAAATTGTTCTCCTTCATCAATCATCGTTTTTACTTGCAAAGGAACCATGGCTACAAAATCAAACTTTTGATCTTTTAATTCAATCAACGGACGAGATGATGGCTTAACACATACCAATTTCATTTTGCCACAAATTGCTCGAACGATCATCATTTTCCCGGCAATATAATCTGCCGACAAACAAAGCAACGCAATATTTCCTTTTTTTAATTGAAAATATTCAATCGTTTTCTGAGCCGAAATCTCCATCATCTCCCTACTCGCTTCTATCATTTTCGGAGCTCCCGTAGAACCGGAAGTATTGATTTTTATGCTTTTTGATTGCGAATACCATTCTTTTATAAAAGAAAAGATGGCAATCTCCCATTTTTCCACATTTTTCTTTCTTAAATTGGTTTCTGCTTGCAAAATCCAATCTTCAGACTTTTGGTCTATTGAAAAATCTAATTCAATCATTTTTCTCCTTTAAAAAATAATTTTCCATTTTTCAAATACAACTGTGAACTAAAATTGTTTTTAAAAACATTTCCCGTTCCCAAACCTTGTGGCAAAGAATTTTTCTTCGTATAAACCCATTGAGCAATTGCATTCAAAGCAATATTTGATTCTAAAGCCGATGTTGCCCACCAACCAATTTTTCGTTCTTCCGCCATTGCAATCCACTCATCAGAAGCTCTAAATCCACCCAACAACGATGGTTTTATAATAATAAATTGGGGCTGAATAATATTCAACATCTTTTTTTGTAATTCAGAATCTAAAACTCCTATCAATTCTTCATCAAGAGCAATTGGAATAGGAGATTTTCTACAAAGTTCTGACATCAACGCATACTGTTTAACCTTTATTGGTTGCTCTATCGAATGAATAGAAAATTCGGCAAGCGATTCTAAACGATCAAGAGCTTCTTCATTTGGAAAACCGCCATTTGCGTCGAGCCGAATATTCAACTTTGGAAATGATTTTCTCAAATGTTTGATAAAATATCGTTCCTCATCAAAATTAAGTGCCCCAACTTTCATTTTTAACACAGAAAAACCTTCTTCCGCTTTTTTTTGTGCTTGCTCCCACATATAATCGAAAGAACCCATCCATAATAATCCATTGATAGGTATAGATTCTTCGTATGGAGAAAAAGTGTATTGCGATGGAAAAAAAATTCCTTTTCCGCCCTTTTGATAATCCAATTTTGCCATCTCAATGGCAAATCGAACCGCTGGCAACTGTAGATATTTTAAATGATAAGATTCGTCTTGAATAATTGACCAAATATTTTCTTGCACATCGTGCATAATTTGTTCTATTTCAGGAATATCATCAATACTAAGACGAGGTATAATGCTACACTCTCCTATTCCACAAATGCCGTTTTTATCTTTTATTTTTAAAATATAACTATCTTTTGTAGTAAGAACACCTCGCGAAGTTCCTCCGGGAGTTATAAATTCCAAAGTATGTTTCATAAGCAAAAAAAACGTTGTAACTAATTATGTTACAACGCTCTTTTAATTTTGATGCGTCATAACGAGCATCATTATTTTTTTTATTAAATAATATATTGTGACGAAATTGATTCATTCTCATACACTCGACGAATCGTATCCGCAAACATATCTGCAATTGACAATACTTTTACTTTTGTACAAGAACCAACATAAGGTTTAGAATCTGTCGTAATCAATTCTGTTATGGCAGAATTCATAACACGTTCACTTGCAGGATCTGACATAATAGCATGACTCACCATTGCTCTAACCGAATTTGCACCGGCTTCTTTCATAATATCCGCCGCTTTCGTCAAAGTACCAGCCGTATCAACCATATCATCAATAATCAACACATCTTTTCCCTTGACATCTCCGATTACTTGCATATCACTCACCACATTTGCTCGTTCACGACTTTTATGACAAAGCACAAGAGGCAAACCAAGATATTTAGAATATGATCCTGCACGTTTACTTCCTCCTACATCAGGAGAGGCAATTACGAGATTTTCAAGATTCATATTATTTTGAATATAATTCACAAATACCGTTGATGCGTACAAATGGTCTACCGGAACGTCAAAAAATCCTTGAATTTGATCTGCATGAAGATCCATCGTGATTACACGATCTATTCCTGCCACACTTAATACGTCAGCCACTAATTTTGCACCAATTGCAACACGAGGTTTATCTTTTCGGTCTTGACGAGCCCATCCGAAATAAGGAATTACTGCTATAATTTTATACGCACTTGCACGTTTTGCGGCATCTATCATCAACAATAATTCCATCAAATTATCTGCATTTGGAAATGTAGATTGCACAAGATAAACGTAGCAACCACGAATACTTTCTTCGTAGGATACGCCAAATTCTCCATCTGCAAAACGCGTAGTTTTTAATTTCCCTAACTCACAACCAAGACTCTTACAAATTTTTTCAGCTAAATAGCGAGAGTTAGATCCAGAAAATACCTTTATAGGTGCTCCTTTATTCATAAATTATATATTAAAATTTTTAAACATCAAAGAAAATATATATTATTTACCGTATTGTCTTTGGTAATAATTTTGATACTCTCCACTTGTTACATTTTCAAGCCATTTTTCATTTGCAAGATACCAATCTACAGTTTTTTCCAATCCTTCGGCAAATTGAAGCGATGGTTCCCAACCTAATTCACGTTTTAATTTTGAAGAATCTATTGCATAACGAAGATCATGACCTGCTCGATCTGTCACATAAGTAATCAGTTTTGCACTGGAACCAGGTTCACGACCCAATTTTTTATCCATAATTTCACACAACTTATGAATCAAATCAATATTTTTCCATTCATTGATTCCGCCTATGTTGTAAGTCTCTCCGTTTGCTGCTTTGTGATAAATCACATCTATCGCACGAGCGTGATCGTTTACCCACAACCAATCTCGAATATTCTCTCCTTTTCCATAAATTGGAATTGGACGATTGTTTTTGATGTTATTGATTGATAACGGAATCAACTTTTCAGGAAATTGATTTGCTCCATAATTATTAGAACAATTGCTAATCACCACCGGCATTCCATAAGTATGATGATAAGCTCTTACCAACATATCCGAACTTGCTTTTGATGATGAATACGGACTACGGGGATCATAAGGCGTTGTTTCGACAAACATTCCTTCTTCGCCAAGGCTACCATAAACTTCGTCTGTGGAAATATGATAAAAACGTTTTCCTTCGTAATTGCCAGACCATTGTTCTTTTGCTGCATTCAACAAATTAACCGTTCCAATGATATTGGTACGAATAAACGCCAAAGGATCTTTGATTGAACGATCAACATGACTTTCGGCTGCCAAATGGATTACTCCATCAAATTGTGTTGTTGCAAATAATTCGTTGATTGCTTTTTCGTCCGTAATATCGATTTTGACAAATTTATAATTAGGTGCAGTTGCTACATCTGTAAGATTTTCAAGATTTCCGGCATACGTCAATGCATCGAGATTAACTATTTCATAATCTGGATATTTTGTTACAAACAAACGAACAACATGAGAGCCAATAAATCCTGCTCCGCCCGTAATTAAAATTCTTTTTTTCATTTTTTTTTGTTTTATTTTTCTGTCTTAAAAACGACTGCAAAGATAATGATTATTTAAGAAATAAGATTCATTATTAAAATGTTTTTCAGATTTTATTCTTTATTGACAAATTTAAAATCCAATATTTAATCCTAAAGAAAAAGTCAAATTTTTTCCTTGATAAAATTTAGGCGTGTATAAATCTAAAAAACCTTGTGCTGTTAAACAATTTTCACTTTCACTACCAACTCGAGATGATTGATCGTATCCGCGTGCATTGTTGTATTCCATCGAAAAGTGAGCAAAAACATTGTTTCCGATTTCGTAAAGAGCAGTTAAATTTATTATATCGTTTTGCCAAGTGAGTTGATCGTACGTTTCTTTTGCAATAATTCGACCAATAGAATTACGATCATAATTATAATCATTATAATGACGTGCATTTGTATAAGAGACCGATATGTCCAAACCTCGTACCGGCTTATAACCCAATTTTACAAATATTTCTTGAGAATTATCGCCTAAATAATGTCCTAAATAATAGGAATTTGAAGCAAACGTAAGAGATTGTATCGAGTGTTTGTAATTTGCAATATTTGAACGAGTGAATTCGGCATTTAAATAAAGATTTTTCAATGGAAAATTCGTGACCGTTGCCCCAACTTGATACGAATATAAATTGCGTTGCGGTTCTGACATTTTCAATCGTTTAAATTGTATTTCATCAAAATAAATGGACGCATATAGATGTAAATGTTTGATATTTCGACTACTAATCATTGCAAATATTTGCGAATTTTGATTTTCTACCCCCAACCCTTTTGTCTGAACATGATCAAGACTTTTGAAAAATGCAATCGGAATAAAATATGCCGCATGAGGTGTTACTTCACTATATATGATAGAATTTCCGACCGATATGCGAAGATTCTTAATCGGACGCACAGTTAACATATTCGCAGCGATGTATTTATTATACGGACGATATTCTTTTTCTGTCGTACCATTAGATAAATTTTCAACATAATAACGTGTTGAATCTTTGACATTTGAAACCAACCAACCATGTATGTAATTGAGTTCCACCCATTTTACCGGAGTTAAATTTAGTGTGAGCATAGGAAAAGATGGAACTCTTCCCGAAAGAATGTTTGAGCTATGCCGACTTTCTCCCCAAGCCAAATTATCTTTTATCAACCCGATACTTCCATATTTACAATATGCTTTTATTCCTCCTCTCATTTCACTAAAATCGCCACCATAATTGGCTTCTTTATATTCTGCTCCCGGCAAAAGATTAAAATAAGAGCCTCGTGCAAGTTTCGCATCGGCAGGTTTCATTCCCATTGATGTACGAAGAAATTTGCCGTAATAAGAATTATCTCTCAAATTAGCGTATACCGAAACATGGTTGGCAACCGTCATTTGCAAATCTGCACCATAAAAACGATTTATGATTGCACCTTTTTTGTTTGCAATCACTTCTCCTCCCAACAAAGGAGTTAAACGCATTTTGAACCATTTATTTGAAAAATGAAATGCCGGTTGCCAAAGAGATATATCCCAAGTTTTTTTGTCTGTGGCATGAACCCAAGTTTTAGGCAACGTATCTCGTTCTATAGCATAATCTTGTAGAAAAAATTCAAGGTCTTTCTTTGCTCGACGAGAAAGCAACGAATCGGCACGTTTGGCTTCTACCAATTTTTCTGCAATATATTTTCGAGAATACGGACGTATGCCGGAGTTTAAATCAATAAGACCTTCTCCAGCCAATTCGTCCATAAAATCATAAATCGTAGTGTAAGAAATATTTTGCGGAATATCCTGCGAAAAGATTTTGATACTGAAACAGATTAAAAAAAAGAGAAAATATTTTTTCATTAAAATTCAATTTTATTTACTTCTTGCACGCTTAAAAATGATGGTATAAAATATCCGAAAAAAATAAGATAAATCCGTAAGAAACGGAGATTTTTTGTATACCTCAAGATAACGTTTTTCACTATCAAAAATTTCTTCTTGCGTTTTGGGCATATCTACATAAAATGGAGGCAACAATCCGGGTTTTACGCTCGTACGAAGAATTTGCAAATCTTTAGGATAAAGACCAAAGTATTGACGAGACAATGGTCGAACTCCAACCAATTTCATATCTCCTTTTATAAAATTGAGAATCATTGGTAATTCATCGATCCACGTACGACGCATAAATGCACCGATTGTTGTTATTCGAATATCATTTGCAAACTTCCCTCCTTCTTGCAATTTATTTTTTTCATAAATATAATCTTGTAAAAATTCGGAATAAGGATGCATTGTTCGCATTTTATAAACATTGATGATTTCTTGATTTTTACCTATTCGAGGCAAGGAAATCAATGGTCCATAAGATCGCAAAACTTGTTTTTCGGGTTCTTTTATCCGATGAGCAAACACAAACGTTCGTCCTGCTTTTTTGATTACATTATCCACCGCAAACCCGCAAAAATAAAGACGACCCAAGATTTCTGTTTCAGAAAAAAATCGACCTTTTCCTTTTGTTATATCATAATAAAGTCGAGATGTGAACAACATTCGAGGCAGAACGCGTTTGATCAAAAAGAAATAAGAATAAATTATATAATTCAATCCACACGGGTATTTTGATAAAATACGATTTTTATAATGTTCTTGCGGAATAAAACAACAAACCAACTTTCCATTATCCGGCAATTTTGAATTGATTGCACAAAAAAGTTTATTGATTCCACGAATATTATTCAACAATGTCAAATTGATCATTGTTTCGTAATGATACGAACGCACTGAAAGGAAATTATACACATCATGCGTAGAAATCAATTTTGTCGTAGAAAGAAAAAGATTGACGTTTTCCATCAACATGTTTAGAATCTCTTTCCCAAAAATATTTTCCACAATATGCTGACGATCATCTTGATCTCTTTTGGATATTGGTGTTGGAAAGGATTGCAACGGTTGCGGTTCGCGTTTATCATACAAGGTTATTTTTTCTTCCGGATTTATTGCATAGCGATATGCATAATATCCTAACATCATAAACCAACTAATGACACAGACGCCAATTGTCGTAAAAAAAATAATATTATGCGAATAATCTGAATAAAGCAGAGTGACAAGCGAAGCGGTTACCGCACAGATAATTGTCGTGATAAACAACCGAATCGTTTCATACAAAAAATTAGATCGTTTTAATCCTTTTTTATAACGCCCACAAAAAATACCGATAATAATCCACCAACACATTGTCAGCAAGATAATTACCACATATTCTTCTTCATGTATCTTATCCGATATAATCCGCCAAAACCAAATCAAAACCGCTGAAGAAATCCACAATAAAACTTCTCTCAGCAAGATTCTGAAAAATATTTTTTTATTGATCAACGACATGTTTTTATATATTTTTTTTGACAAGATTTAGATTCTTTTTTATAAAATTTTTTATCGTTTGCAAAAGATATTCCGCACTCCAAAACAGCAAATTGTCCGTCCAACGCTGAGGATGAGTTGTCATCATCAATCGAAATGGAAATTTTTCTTTATGCAAAGCCGCAATGATCTGATTGGTAGAATGATAATTCCAACCTCGTTGAATCCATTCGTTTTCCATTGTGGGAATTCTATCTCGCTTACTAAACAATCGACCATTCCAACAACGACCCGTATCCGTGATATAAAACAAATCCGAAAAATCCGTATCAAAATACGGTTCGCCAATAATTCCCATCGAAGAATAATGATATTGATCTTTCCACAAATGTTTTGGATCGTATGATGAAGTTGGACTTCCGTGCATACAAATCGTTTTCACGGGATAAAAAGTTCTAAAATAAGACAACCATTTTTGAAAATGATTTTTTGCCAAATTCCTATTTCCTTTGCAAAGACAAAGATCTTCATAGTGGTATCCTATTTCGTGATTCATCTGCACTATTTGACGAATAATCTCCGGTTGGTTACTTTGCTTTATCACTCTAAAATAATACGTTGCACACACGTTTAATTCGGCTTCAATTTTTGCCATTTCCAAAGAACGTTCGGCATGCAAATCCACATCATGTCTGAGAATGACAAACTTTTCCGGCAAAGAAGATGTTTTGCGTTCAATATATTCTTCATAAGTTAAAAAAGAATATCCTTTTTTTTGAAAAG
>JAGCLW010000005.1 GCA_017646805.1 Paludibacteraceae bacterium
AGCAATTTCTGCTTCTTTCCCCCTTATCCACTCCAACTTCCGGTAACTATACGTAATTTATTTGTTTCAGTTTTTATATTAAGTTTCTTTGGATTGTTATAAAAAAAGTCCCAAAACAACGAATACATTCTGTTGTTTTGGGACTTTTTGTTTTTTGATATGTTTGTTTATTTTGCTTTGTCAAGCATATCTTTTATTCCACCGATAGAAGATAATACTCCGGTTGCTTCGTATGGAATGTAGACTGTTTTTGTGTCGTCACCAGAAGTCATTTGACTAAGAGTTTCGATGTATTTCATAGCGATGAGATATTTAGCCGGATCGCATGCGGCATTTTTATCAATAGCTTCGGTTATTAGTCGAATACTTTCGGCTTCGGCTTGAGCAACTTTGATTTTTGCTTCGGCTTCGGCTTCTGCACGCAGAATTTGCGATTGTTTGTCTCCTTCAGCTTGATTGATTTCGCTTTCTTTTTTTCCTTGAGCTTCGAGAATCATGGCTTGTTTGTTTCCTTCTGCTTCGAGTACTTGAGCACGACGATCGCGTTCGGCACGCATTTGTTTTTCCATTGCCGATTTGATTTCTTTAGGAGGATTGATGTCTTGCAATTCAACACGATTGATTTTCACTCCCCATTTGTTTGTGGCTTCGTCAAGAATTACACGAAGTTTTGCATTGATGGTATCACGAGAAGTCAGCGTTTCGTCAAGTTCTAATTCTCCGATGATGTTTCTTAATGTTGTTTGTGTTAGTTTTTCAATTGCATTAGGAAGATTTTCAATTTCGTAAACGGATTTTACGGGATCCATGATTTGAAAATAAAGTAATGCATTGATTTCAACGTTTACGTTGTCTTTTGTGATTACGTTTTGACTTGGGAAGTCGTAAACGGTTTCGCGAAGATCGATTCGTTCAATGGTTTTGAATGTGACAAGCGGTCCATTGATCGTGTTACGAGTAGTACGCCAAGCAATAGAACGAGGTTGATCGATAAATGGCCAAATGATGTTGATTCCCGAAGAAAGAGTTCGGTTGTAACGACCAAGTCGTTCAATAACCATCGTTTCTGATTGTTGTACGATTTTAAAACCTTTTGCCATAAACGCAATAACGAGAATGGCGATTGCTACAAGAATTTCCATAATAAATGAATTTTTAATGATTAAAAAAAAGGGTATTTATTTTACGTAGACGATAATACTATCTCTACGTTCTATTTTTACGGTTGAACCGACCGTGAAAATTTCATCTTTGTTTGCTGAGCGAGCCGACCAAATGTCGCCATCTAATTTGACGTTTCCGGAAGAATTGGTGACTTCTTCTATCACGATACAATCTTTTCCGATCATGGCATCAGCATTTGTTTTTATGTTTTGGCTTTTTTTGTATGCATATTTTATCATCAAAGGACGAATGGTAAAAATTGTAATGATTGTGAAGAAGATAAAAATAGCAATCAACCAATTGTCACTTAAGTTGAAATATGCTCCTAAAGCACTAAATGCCATTCCAATACCCATACTTCCTGCGACAAAAGCAGGTGTGAAAAGTTCAAGAATAAATAATCCGACTGCAATTACGGCTAAAATAATGTATGTTTCCATAGGTTTTAAAAATTTTTATTTACAAATGCAATTTTGAAATAATTCGTTGGCGAGAGATTCTCCGATTAAAGTTTTTACTATGAGCAAAGCGAAATCGGTAGTTACTCCCATTCCCCGACCGGTAATGAATAATCCATCGACAATGGCAGGAGAATTTTTACAAAGGGCTTTTCCCATATCATTTTCATACCCGGGATAGCATGCGGCATTTTTATTGTCGAGGAATCCTCGTTTGCCTAAGATGGTTGGCGCGGCACAAATAGCGGCGACAAATTTGTTTTGTTTAATGTGGTTGTCGAGAATTCGCATGAGTTTTTCGCAAGATTCAAGGTTAGGAGTTCCGGGAATACCTCCAGGAAGAAATAGCAAATCTGCATCGTTTGGATCGATTTCGTCAATGGTTTTGTCTGCGATAATGCTAATATTGTGGGCTCCGACAACTGTTTTTTCGTTGTAAATGGAAATGATGACAACATCCATTCCTGCACGACGAAGAATGTCGATTGTGCAAATGGCTTCTGTTTCTTCAAAACCTGTTGCAAGAAAAGCGTATACTTTTTTCATGGGTTAATTTTTCTTAAAATTATATACAATTTCTCCGATTACGTTGTTTTTTACAAGATCGGGACTTTTTGAGAATTTTATTTTTTTTGCAGATGTTTGACAATCATTTTGAATGCTTTCATCTGTAATGGTTGTTCCTTTATTGATCCGGGTTGCGATTACGTTTCCATTTGGATCAACTGTGATTCCTACAACGACACGTCCTTCTTGTTCGCCACGATAAGCAGGTCTTGGGATGGAACTGTTTAGGTTACGATTGGCAAGAGTCCAAGTGTTTCCATTGGAAGCTCCTTTTCCTTTTCCCATTGGATTTCCGGGTGTAGAACCTTGTCCGCCTCCTCCGACTCTAGAGCCTGTTGTGTTTCCGGCAGATTTGCCAAAAACATTTCCAAGATTAGCGGCCTTGGCTTTTTTAGCTTCTTGCTCGGCGATTCGTTTTTGTTCTGCTTCTTGTCGAGCTCGTTCTTCAGCCAAACGTTGTTGTTCTTGTCTGATTTGTTCTTGACGAAGTTGTTCTTGTTTTTGTTTTTCTTTTTCTTTTGCTGCAATTGCTACCGAAGGATCTTCTTGTGTGATGCTTGGTTCAGAAGAAGTAGATGGAGCAGGCGGAGTTGGAGTTGGCATGTTTGGTGCTACGCTTGGCTCTGTTGTTTCAGAAAAACTTGGAGCACCGTCAATTCCATCTCCAAAATTTATTTCAATACCTTCTTCTTGTATTTCTTCTTTGGTTACTGATAAACCAAAGTACATGAGCAACAAAATGAGCAAGGTGTTAAAAACAATTGTTCCTATAAGACCGTATGTTTCTGATTTTGTCATTTGCTCTCAGGTTTGGTCGCAATTACGATTTTTAATTTATTTTGATTTGCAATGTCTAATACTTTTACGATTTCTTTGTAAGCAATATTTTCGTCTGCGTGTAAAGAAACAAAAGTCGAAGTGTCGCGAGCCATTGCGTTTGTCAAATAACCTTCTAATTCTTCAAATGCAATAGGGGTTGCTTTTCCATTGCCTTCTGCCACAGCATAGTTTCCTTCGCTATCAATGTTGACTTTTACCAAAACGATTTTGGTAGATGCTTTAGATTTGCTTTGAGGCAGTTTTATTCGGAGGTCGTTTGGTGCCGACATTGTTGATGCAATCATAAAAAATAGCAACAACAAAAACATCATGTCGGTCATTGAAGACATATTAAATGAAGGGTCGATTTTACTTCTTCGTTTTAATCCCATGGTATTCTTTTTTTTAGAAAAAAATGTGAAGAATTTAGTTTGCCGGTTCGTTAAGCATATCGAGGAATTCGATATTTTTTGTTTCCAAATTACGAACTACGCTATCAACACGCAAAACCAAATAATTATAAGCAAAGTAAGCAATCATGCCGACAAATAGTCCGGCAACGGTAGTCATCATGGCGGTGTAAATCCCTCCGGCAAGGTCGGAAAGAACGATTGTATTGTCGCCTTTGCTTGCCATTGAAAAGAAGGCGTCAACCATACCGATAACAGTTCCGAAAAATCCGAGCATTGGAGCTCCACCTGCGATTGTGGCTAAAAATCCAAGACCTTTTTCAAGTTTGGCAATTTCAAGGTTTCCAACATTTTCGATAGCGACTAAAACGTCATTCATTGGGCGACCAAGTCGGCTAATCCCTTTTTCTACCATACGAGCAGAAGGAGTTTGAGTTTGTTTGCAAAGGTTGATTGCAGATTCAATTTTTCCTTCAAAAATGTAATCTTTGATTCGATTCATAAACGAAGTGTCTTCTTTAGAGGCATTTCGAATAACGACAAATCGTTCGATCATGATAAAAACGGCAATGACAAGAAGAATTCCAAGAGGAATCATTGTGAGACCTCCGGCGATAATCATATCAAACCAACTCATTTCTTTTGCAATAGTTTCTTCTGTGGTTTCGATAATTGCCTCTGCAGGCACAGCTTGTAACAAACTTAATAGGTTCATTTTTAATTATTTATTTTTGTTATTAGTCAAGAAAATATACTTCGCCACAAATATACAACAAAAATTAGTTTGTGGAGTTAGTTTTCAAAATAAAAACGTTTGTTTTTTTCTGAAAAGTAGGCAACAATTGTTTTACGTTTGAAAAAAATGTATCTTTGTACGTTTAAATAAAAAATACGATTTTTTTAGTTTGCAACAGAGATGACAATAAATGAAAAGCAAGATTCAATTATTGAAGAATTTGAATTTTTAGAAGATTGGTTGGATAAATATCAACAAATTATAGATAAGGGAATTGGGTCAAAAGGGATTGATCCTAAATACAAGACTCCGGAATATATTATAGAAGGATGTCAAAGTAAAGTATGGGTTCATGCACAGATGATCGACGGGAAAGTTGTTTATGAAGCGGAAAGTAATACTGATATTGCGGGAGGAATTGTTGCGATGTTGGTTGAAGTACTTTCCGGACATACACCGGAAGAGATTCTTGATGCGGAGCTTTATTTTATTGATCGCATAGGTTTGAAAGATCATCTTTCTCCAACACGATCAAACGGAATGTTGTCTATGATAAAGCAAATGCGTCTGTATGCGTTTGCATTCGGTAGTCAACAAAATGAAAGCAAATAGATTGTAAAAAAATGGAAGCGGAAAAAAAAGAACAACAAGATAATATACAAAAAACAGAATCTCAAGTAGATTTGGGACAATTGAATTCGGCAACTAACGAGCAATCTTTTTTTGAAAAAGAGTTGGATTATACGTTGAACACCGGAGAATGTAGAATGAACATTCGAGGTTGCTGTCGTAATACGTCAAAAAAGTTGTCGGTTTATGATTGGTTGTGTGATTTGCCGGAAACGATTTCGGATACGGATTTTGTAGAAGTACAATTCAAAAATACACGCAAGGGATATTTTCTTAACAGTACAAAAATTGATTTGACAAAAGGCGATTTGGTTGCAGTAGAAAGCAATCCTGGTCATGATATTGGAGAAGTTACTTTGACCGGACGATTGGTTTTGTTGCAAATGCAAAAAGCACATATCAATTTTGATAAATTTGAAATACGTCGAGTTTATCGTAAGGCAAAACCTCAGGATATAGAAAAATATGAAGAGGCAAAATCTCGTGAGCAAGAAACAATGATTCGATCAAGACAAATTGCAGAAGAGCTTGGTTTGAATATGAAAATTGGCGATGTGGAATATCAAGGCGATGGGAACAAAGCGATTTTTTATTATATCGCAGACGAGCGAGTTGATTTTCGTCAGTTGATTAAAGTCCTTGCGGAAGTTTTCAAAGTGCGTATTGAGATGAAACAAATTGGAGCAAGACAAGAAGCCGGACGAATTGGTGGAATTGGACCTTGTGGTCGTGAACTTTGTTGTGCTTCGTGGATGAGTTCGTTTGTTTCGGTATCTACCAATGCGGCAAGAGTACAAGATATTTCTCTTAATCCTCAAAAATTGGCCGGACAATGTGCCAAATTGAAATGTTGTATCAATTACGAAGCAGATGTGTATGCCGATGCAATAAAAGATTTTCCTAATCGTGATATTCCATTGGAAACCAAAGACGCAACTTGGTATCATTTCAAAACAGATGTTTTTGCTTGTGAAATGACGTTTTCTTCTGCTCCTAACATGCCTTCCAATTTGATTACAATTTCGGTTGATCGAGTGAAAGAAGTGCAAGAGATGAATAAAAAAGGAGAAAAACCGGAACGATTGAATGAGGTAGATGAAGAACAAAAGGTTGTCGTTGATTATCAAAATGTTGTAGGACAAGATAGTTTGACTCGGTTTGATAAAGAAAAATCGAAAGGAAACGGCTCTCGGGGAAATCAAAATGATCGTCGTCGCAACAAAAAAGAGGCTCGAGATCAACAAAAAAAATCCGAAAGACAAGGAGAGCAAAAACAAAATTTTCATCGAAATAATCGCAATCGTAATTAACATTCAAAAGCAAATTTTGCAATGAAAAAAAAGTTTATATTCATTTTTTCAATTATCATCAGTTGTATCTTTTCGTCGTGCGGACCAAAATTGTTTTTTTCTGAAGCAAAAGAAATTGACTCAAAGGGTTGGGCAAAAGACAGTTTGTTGCGTTTCAATGTTGAGGTGACGGATACGGTGAGCGAATATAGTTTTTTGATTTCGGTGCGAAATACAGATGAATATCCTGCTCAAAATCTTTGGTTGTTTATGGACATAATCGATCCGAGCGGTAAAGTTGAAAAAGATACTGTGGAATGCTATTTGGCAAACAACAAAGGCGAATGGATCGGTTCCGGATTTGGTTCGTTGAATGAAGTCAATGTGCTTTGTTCGGCCAAAATGACTTTTCCTCTGTCGGGAAAATATGAATTTGTTTTGCAACAAGGAATGCGTTATGACGTTTTGCCGGGAATCAACGACGTGGGAATAGAATTGTATTACGCAGAAAAAGACTAATAGTCCAATTTGATGGGAAAAAATAAATTAAAAAAATTTGCCGACATGGACGCGTATCCACACGTCTTTCAACTTTCGTTCAATGAACTTCGCGAAGGAGCACAATTTGAAATGAAAGGTCGTTGGAACGAGTTGTTTTTTAAAAATGAAAATCCAATTGTTTTAGAATTGGGTTGTGGACGAGGAGAATATACGATTGGGTTGGCAAAGGATTATCCAAATAAAAATTTTATTGGAATTGATATAAAAGGTTCGCGAATGTGGACCGGAGCAACAGAGAGCTTGAATTGTGGAATGAAAAATGTTGCGTTTTTACGTACAAAAATTGAAATGATTGCTCATTTTTTCGACACAGATGAAGTTAGCGAGATTTGGATTACGTTTCCGGATCCACAAATGAAAAAAGTAACGAAACGTATGACTGCAACCAATTTTATGGAAGAATATCGTAAATTTCTTCGTAAAGATGGTTACATCAATCTCAAGACTGATAGCAATTTTATGTATACTTATACGTTGGAATTGTTGAAAATCAATGAATTAAACATTTGCGAAAATACAAATAATTTGTATGCGTCGGAGATTCAAGATAAAAATTTGTTGAATATTAAGACTTATTATGAACAACAATGGTTGGCTCGTGGATTAACGATCAAGTACCTTAAATTTCAACAACGTCAGGACGAACAACCTTATATCGAACCTGATATTGAAATTGAATATGACACATATCGCAGTTATGCTCGAAACAAACGAAGCGAATTAAATTTTGGAAAATAAAAAAAATTAGAAATGACATTATATCCTCAACTGATTATTGATGCGTTGAAAAATGTACGCTATCCGGGAAATGGAAAATCACTCGTAGAAAATGAGATGATTGAAGATAATATCCGTATTGATGGTCAAAAAGTGAGTTTTTCGCTTATTTTTGAAAAACCAACAGACCCATTTATCAAATCAGTCGTAAAAGCGGCCGAAATGGCAATATTGACGTATGTTGGAGAAAATGTACAAATTGCGGGAAATATTTCCGTAAAAACCAAACAAGCTCCAAAACCAGAGCCCGAACAACATCTTGCTGGAGTGAAAGCTGTAATCGGAGTTTCGTCGGGGAAAGGTGGTGTTGGAAAATCTACGGTTGCCTCTAATCTTGCCGTTGCTTTGGCACAACAAGGATACAAAGTGGGATTGCTCGATGCCGATATTTTCGGACCTTCTGCACCAAAGATGTTTGGAGTAGAAGATGCTCGTCCAATGTTGGAAGTAGTTGACGGAAGAGAATTGATCGTGCCGGAAGAAAAATTTGGTGTTAAAATTCTTTCTATTGGTTTTTTCATTGATCCAAACAAAGCTCTTTTGTGGAGAGGAGGAATGGCTTCTAATGCGTTGAAACAATTGATTACTGATGCGAATTGGGGAGAGTTGGACTATTTTGTGATTGATATGCCTCCGGGAACGAGCGATATTCATCTTACACTTATCCAATCGTTAGGGATTACCGGAACGGTCATTGTCAGTACTCCACAAGAAGTTGCACTTGCCGATGCACGCAAGGGAATAGAAATGTTTACAAATGACAAAGTCAACGTGCCGATTTTAGGTCTTGTGGAAAATATGGCGTGGTTTACTCCTGCAGAATTGCCAAATAACAAATATTATCTTTTTGGAAAAGAAGGTTGCAAACGATTATCCGAAGAAATGAATGTTCCTTTGTTAGGACAATTGCCAATCGTTCAGTCAATTTGTGAAAGTGGAGACAGCGGAAATCCGATCGCTTTGGATAAAGAATCAATAATCGGAAAAGCCTTTAATGATTTAGCAAAAAAAGTAGTTGAAGAAACTGAAAAACGAATACAAAATCTTCCGCCAACGCAACGAGTTCAAGTGAAAAAATCATAATTAAATCGTTTCGTTAGTTTGTTGTTTAATTAAAGGAAAAATAAAGATATGAAATCTATGGGGAGTGGGATAAGAATCCTACTCCTCTATTTTTGTAGAGGCAAGACGAGTTCCTATCAGCATAATGATGAGGGCAATAAAGAAGAGAATGTTGGGACGTTTATTAAGGATTATTATCGATAATATAACACCGATAAAAGGAGCAACGGCATAGTATGCACTCGTGCGTGCCGCACTGATGATTCTTTGGGCATAAGTGTAATTCAAAATTGTTGAGTAGCGAAGCACTTGATGCCAGCGAGAATTTCAGTCCGAGCATAAGTAGTATGGGAGCAAGAATATCAAGCACAACCATCGCCATTGCATATTTGATGTCGCCACGTTGCAATGGCATTTCGTTATAATTTCGTTTCATAGCACCAATCACAGCCATTCCTACGCCCGCACCGATATAGAGAAATGCCGCAAGCATCGTGGGTGATAGGTGAAAGGAATGTTTATGGCATAGAGTGTTGCCGCCAAAAGGGCATGAAAGATCGCTTTATGATATTTGCACGATATGATTTTATATTTTGTTTTAAAACAAAAAAAAGATGAATCATTTGACTCATCTTTTTTGCTCTTCCTGTAGGACTTGAACCTACGACCCTCTGATTAACAGTCAGATGCTCTAACCGACTGAGCTAAGGAAGAATTGTGCTTTTTGAGATAATTGTTTCTCAATTGCGTTGCAAAGGTAATGCTTTTTTTGAAATATACAAACATCTTGTTCAAAAAAAATAAAGAAAAAAGTTTTTTTTGTTTGTAGAATGAATGCCTTCAACTAAAAAAAGATTAATTTTGTCGGCAGAAAGTAATCCTTTTGTTTTATGCGACATCGAAAATTAAAAATTGAAGAATTGAAGCGAATTTCAACCGAAGAGTTTCGTTTATCCGACAAAGTTCCATTGGTTGTCGTGCTTGATAATGTGCGAAGTTTACACAATGTAGGTTCTGTTTTTCGCACGAGTGATGCATATCGTGTGGAGGCAATTTATCTTTGTGGAGTAAGTACGCCGCCACCCAATGCAGAGATACACAAAACTGCGTTAGGAGCAGAAAATAGCGTATCGTGGCGATATTTTTCAAAAACGGAAGAGGCTGTTGCGGAATTAAAATCAAAAGGAAAATTTATTTTTTCAATCGAACAAACAGAAAATAGTTGTTTGTTGAATGAATTAGCGTTGGATCAGACAAAATCGTATGCCGTTGTGTTGGGAAACGAAGTGAAAGGCGTTCAACAATCGGTGATTGATTTGTCCGATGGAGTTATTGAATTGCCTCAATATGGGACAAAACATTCTCTCAACGTGAGTGTAACTGCAGGTATTATTATTTGGGAATTTGCCAAACAACTGCTTTAAAACATAAAAGAGATAGACTATATTTTGGTCTGTCTTTTTTTTTGTTTTTTTTCGTAAAAAAATACAAAAAATCTTTGCAATCCTCTTTTTTTTATGATTATCTTTGCAAGAGGGTCATGAGAAAAATGATCGCAGAAATAATATAAATTAAATCATATAAATTATGGTAAATTACAAAGATTTAGGATTGGTGAACACTCGTGAGATGTTCAAAAAAGCCATTGATGGAGGATATGCAATTCCTGCATTTAATTTCAATAATATGGAGCAAATGCAAGCAATTATTCAAGCTGCAGCAGAAACAAAGTCTCCGGTAATTCTTCAAGTTTCAAAAGGGGCACGTAGTTATGCAAATCAAACGCTTCTTCGTTACATGGCAGAAGGTGCGGTAGAATATGCAAAAGAACTTGGATGGGAAAATCCACAAATTGTTCTTCATTTGGATCATGGAGATAGTTTTGAAACATGCAAATCATGTATCGATATGGGATTTTCTTCTGTAATGATTGATGGCTCACACCTTCCTTACGAAGAAAATATTGCATTGACTAAAAAAGTTGTTGAATATGCACATCAATTTGATGTGACAGTGGAAGGCGAATTAGGCGTTCTTGCCGGAGTAGAAGATGAAGTTTCTGCGGATCATCATACGTATACGAATCCAGATGAAGTGGTAGATTTTGCAACACGTACGGGTTGTGATAGTCTTGCTATTTCAATTGGAACTTCTCATGGTGCATACAAATTTACTCCGGAACAATGTACGGTTGATCCGGTGACGGGACGTATGGTTCCACCTCCATTGGCATTTGACGTACTTGAAGGCGTTGTGGAAAAATTACCTGGATTCCCGATTGTTCTTCATGGTTCTTCATCTGTTCCACAAGAAGAGGTTGAAACAATAAATAAATATGGTGGAGCATTGAAAGCTGCAATTGGAATTCCTGAAGAATGGCTTCGTGAAGCTGCAAAATCTGCGGTTTGTAAAATCAATATTGATTCGGATTCTCGTTTGGCAATGACAGCGGCTATTCGTCAAACATTTGTTGAAAAACCGGCAGAGTTTGACCCTCGCAAATATCTTGGTCCTGCTCGTGAAAATATGAAAAAGTTATATAAACATAAAATTATCAATGTTCTTGGTAGCGACGGTAAGGCATAAGAATATTTGTTGTTAAAAAAAAGGATTGTGATTAAAAATCACAATCCTTTTTTTATTTGTTAAATCTACAACGAATGCAATCTTTTCGTTCGCAATATTGTTTTTTCAGATGAATCATGGCTTGACTATCGGCTGCATTTTGTGCTGTTTTTCCCAATTTTGCAAACCCATCGACAATACTATTTTTTTCCGCTTTGATAGATTGAATTAGGTTCATGGCAATATCTCGCAGTTCGTCATTGTCGGTATGTTGAGCATATAAAAATAGTAGCGGAACAACGACGTTGATTATTAAAGATTCGATAGATGATTTTCCGAGAGATTTATTTTTTTTGTTTGAAGAAGAAATAAAATTGTAGTGTGTTTCCCAAAAGGGAGAAAGTTTAATGTTTTCAAAAAGAGGGAAAATAGATGTTTTTTCTTTTAATTGAATTATTTTTGAAAATAATCGTTCTTCTTTTTGAATCAAAGCCGCTAATTGAGCAAGTCGAAGATGCGGATTGTTTTGAGGGCGAAGCCGAAGTTGTTTGCATGATTGATTTGGTGTTGGCAAATTGTATTTTTTTTGCAAAAAATGGTATTCTTCGGCTAATTTTATTGGATAATCATTTTGAGATTTTACATCAGAAAGCAGTCCGGCTTGTCCCAAAAGTAATGCTTCGAGTTGGAAAAGATTGTTTCGATGTTTGAGTAGAATTGAAAATGGCAAATTTCTCGCCATTTGTTCAAAACTATCGTTGTTGAGATTAAATCCGAACGAACGTGCCAAAAGAATATAAAAAGCTTCGTCCCAACTATCTGTTTTTTGCTTCAAGATAGAAAGAATTCGCTCTGTTTTTGATTCCATTCGTTCAATCAAACAGCGATCCAACCACATTTGCCAAGTCAGCGTGTCAATGGATTTGATTTTATTTCCGCAGGCAATCCATTGAGAAGAATTTGTTTTTTGTGATTGTTTTTGTATGATTTCGGGACGAATGGGAAGTACGAGTTGTGCTATTTGTTCTCCATTTTTTCGATAAATTTCGGTATCATTTTCAATGACAACGTGAAGGATTACGTTGTTGTATCCGATGTGTTTTTCGTGTTTGTGCCGAAACCAATCCGATGCTTTTATATGAATTTCCACATTTCCCGCCCACAACGTGTCATCGATTTTTATTTTTGCATTAAAAAAATCGGGACCTTCGTCTGTGTTGAGCAACCCAGGATCAATGATTTCAATGATTTCTCCTTTTGTTGTTTTTAGATTTTTTCCGTCATAAAGTTTATTTTGCCAAATGTTGTGTAAGGTTTTTTCTTCCATATTATTTAATGAATTTGTAAACTTTTTCTCCTACACGAATGATGTATAATTGATTTGATGAAGCAGGAATGTGAATTTCTTTTTTTGGTGAAAAATCATGAAACAAAAGATGTCCTGTTGCAGAATAAATGAAGATAGGTTCTGTTTTTTGAGTTTGAATTGTCAGACCATTGGTTGTGGCAACGATTTTTTCAGAAGCATTTCGGGTTGTGTTTTGTGAAGACGTAG
>JAGCLW010000033.1 GCA_017646805.1 Paludibacteraceae bacterium
AGCAGTTAATTACCACAAATGGAAAATTTGTGAATGTGCCGTAAAGAATGGAGAAAAATTAAATGTTCCGGTATACAAATTTTTAAAAGACCCTTTAATTCAGAAATTTGGTGAAGCTTGGTACGAACAATTAGAAATTGCGGCAGAAGAATTAAAAGATTATTTTAAAACAAAAAAATAATAAAAAAAGAAGGCAAAAAAAGCCTTCTTTTTTGTTATTTATACTAAACAAATTTGAATTGTTTTGGCGAAAAACCCGTTTGTCGTTTAAAAAATTTACCAAACGCAGATTGATCGGAAAAACCAAGAAGAAACGTAATTTCTGCTATTGAAAATTGCGAATTAAGCAAAAGAGAACGAGCGTCGGACAACAACATTTCGTTGATAAACGAAGTCGGAGTTCGTCCCGTTTTGTTCCTCACCAACAAAATAAGATGACGCATCGTCAAATTCAATTGAGTTGCATAAAATGAAACAAAATGCTCTTTTCGATAATGCTTCGCCATCAACTCAAAAAAAGATTGTACAATTTGCTCTTGATGTGGCAAAGAAAACAATTCGTTTTCGTTTATTTTTTGTTGTTCAACAAAATTACTTGTATCCAAAAAAAATGCATAAAGAGCATTGATGACCACATCAAAATAATAAAAATGAGTCGTTTCTTCTATCGACCGAGCCAATTCATTCATTCGATAAACAATGCGATTGAACGAAGTTGGATCCAAATCAAAATTTGGCAACGAAAACGTTTCTACACCATATTTTACACGAAAATACATCATTCGTGTCGAATCATGTTCTTCCATAAATTTTGACGAAACCCAAAGACAATACACCTCCATATCGTCGGAAAGAAATTCAGTCTCAACTTTATGCATGGAAGACAAAAATAACAAACTATTTTTTTGCAATTCCGTTGCCACATTATTAATACGTAACCAACATTTTCCCACCAAAATAAGCAACGTTAATCGTCCATCAAACAAAAATGATTTTGACAACACATTTTGCAAATTCTTTTTTCTTAATTTCTCACAAGAAATCAACGATTGAAATTGATTTTTCATTTCAGTTTTTTTTCTCAAAAAGCACCGCAAAAATAATCACTTTTTACCAAAATTAAAACATTTTCGTCATAATTTACCAAAATAAAAAAAGCGAAATTTGTACCGTTTTTTTTTAACCAAAATTATTATGACATTCAAAAATAAAAAAACGATTCTTTCTATTCTTCTTTTTTGGATTGGAATTTCAATAGGATTTTCAGAAAATAAAAAAATGTATTCAATAGAGGAATTATTTCAAATTGCAGAAAATAACAATAGCAATATCAAACTTTCCGAACTTTGTGTCAAAGAATCTGAAGAAAATATAAAAGTGGCAAACAATGCTTGGTTGCCAACCATCAATCTTGACGCATCGGTCAGTTATTTAGGAAATATCTACTTAATGGATCGAAAATTTCAAAATGGACAACGATTTACGATGCCTCATTTTGGAAACAATTTTGCTATTGAAGCAACTCAATTGATTTATGCCGGAGGTGTGATAAATGCGACCAATCTTGCAAAGTTAAATCAAAAAGAATCTATCGTAAGCAAAGAAGAAACACAGCAAAACATTCGTTTCATGATCGTAAGCAATTACCTTGAACTTTTTCGCCTCCGCAACCAAATCGAAGTTTTAAAAAAAAATATTGAACAAACCAACCAATTACTTACAAATATTCGAGCAAAAGAAAAAGAAGGACTTGTATTAAAAAACGATATTACTCGACACGAATTACGACTGCAAGAATTGAAACTTGACTCTTTAAAATCGGAAAACAATGCGACAATCATCAACAATCAATTAGCAATTGCTCTTCATTTGCCTCCTGAAACACGAATTGAAATCGACAAAAACATTATCAATAATTTACCAATTGCAACTTCTGAAAACGAATGGCTACAAAATGCTACACTCCATTCTATTGATTTACAAAAAAAGAAAATCGCCATCGAAAAAAGCCAAGAGATCGAGTCGCTTAGTCAAGCTGAATACATTCCGTCCATCGTTGCTTTTATCGGAAACAAACTTGACGGACCAATAACCGTTGAAATTCCAACCATTGACAAAAATATCAATTATTGGTATGCCGGAATAGGAATAAAATGGGAAATCAGTTCATTTTACAAATCAACGCGAAAACACAATCAAGCAAAATGGCAAACCAAGCAAGCTAAAGAAGCCTACAACCTTCAAGAAGAAAATTTAACTACCAAAATCCATTCTGCTTATATTCAATTTACCGAATCATTTCAATTATACGACACGCAAAAGAAAAGTTTGGAATTGGCACTACAAAATTATCACATTATCAATCATCGCTATCTCAACGACTTAGCCATTATTACAGAATTTTTAGATGCGACAACCGCCAAACTAAATGCCGAAATTCAAGTCGTAAATGCCCAAATCAATATTTTATTTCGATACTATTATCTAAAAAAAATCGCTGGAACTATTTAATTCAAACAAAAAAATCATGAACAAAAAAACTAAAAAAATCTCATACAACATCTTCATCATCATTCTCTTATTCGGAATGACTCTATTCATTTGTCAAAAATTTATCCACTTAGGAAACGTAGAATACACCGACAACGCACAAGTAAAACAACACATCATTCCTATCAATTGTAGAATACAAGGATACGTAAAACAAATTTATTTTGATGAATATCAATTCGTAAAAAAAGGCGACACTTTGATCATAATTGAAGACACGGAATACAAATATCTTTTAGCACAAGCAGAAGCCAATTACGAAAATGCAATCACCGACAAATCTGCCATGTATAATACAATCAATACAATCCAAAACAATATCTCCATGACCGAATCCGGAATTGAAGAAGCTCGCATCAAACTCGAAAATGCCGAACGAAACTTCAATCGATACAAAAATCTGTTAAACGAGAAATCGGTTACTCGCCAACAATACGATAATATGAAAACCAATTACGATGCGGCAAAAGCCCACTTCGAAATGCTTCTTCATCAAAAACAAAGCACTCAATCCGTCAAAGAAGAGCAAAATACTCGATTGGGACAAAACAACGCCAATATCAAATTAGCCGAAGCAACTCTCGAATTAGCTCGATTAAATTTATCTTACACCGTCATCACCGCACCTTGCGATGGAATCACTGGAAGAAAAAACATTCAAGTTGGACAATTAATTCAACCCGGACAAACCATTTTAAATCTTGTAGACAACAATGAAAAATGGATCGTCGCCAACTACAAAGAAACTCAAGCCACCAATATCGCTAAAGGACAAATCGTCGAAATAAAAATTGATGCCATTCCAAATGTTGTATTCAACGGAGTTGTAAAATCCATTTCTCGAGCAACAGGAGCAAGTTTTTCGCTCCTGCCTCAAGACAATTCCGCAGGTAATTTCGTGAAAATAGAACAAAGAATTCCCATTCGTATTGATTTTACATCAGATAATAAAAAAGAAGATTTAGACCGCATCAGTGTCGGTATGAATGCAGAAACCACCATAAAAAAATAACATGAATTACCCCAATACGCCTTTTTGCATTCCTGCTATTCGCTCCATAATTCCGGAAAAACTAAAACCATTTGTTATCATTCTTTTTCTCATCATTATCCAATTTTCCGGAGGTGTTTATTTAGCTTCAATCAGCGAAATGATTGAAACTACGGCACTTCTACAAGAAGACATCATGATGGCCGGCTACGCATCTTTAATCGGAATGGCTCTGAATTTCGTCTATATGTTTCGCATCAAATGTGCAATACCTCCAAAAAACACATTTCTCATTTGCGGAACAGTTATTATCATCGCCAATCTCATCGCCATGCACACCACGAGCGTTCCGCTACTTGTCGGAGTATGTTTTATCGCCGGATTTTTTAGAATGCAAGCTACATTTGAATGCAATTCCACCATACAATTATGGCTAACTCCTAAACGAGATATGTCTGTTTTTTTCTGTTGGGTTTACCTCATTGTCAACAGCTCTATCAATCTATCTGGCATCATGACGGTTTATCTATCCGTCTTGGGAGAATGGCATTACATGCAATGGACAATTATCGGACTTATGTGCCTATTACTACTAATCGTCATATTGATTTATCAAAATGTATCCACCATGCCACCTATTCCATTTTTAGGAATAGATTGGTTAGGAATGATTATGTGGGGAAGTATTGCCCTATCCATATTATTCATCTGCATTTACGGCGAACACTATGATTGGTGGAACGGTACTCCCATACAAATTGCAACCATTTTTGGAATCATTATTTTGGGTCTAACGCTCTGGCGTTCATCATTTATTCGTCATCCCTACATCTTTTTAGAAACATTGACAAAACCAATCGTTTGGTCAAGTATATTGGTTATCATCATAGCCGATATTCTTTTAGCACCAAGTCATATTTTTGAACATGCACTAATGAAAAACATTTTGCATTACAACGAACAACACCTGATTTCGCTCAATTGGATTGGATTTATGGGAACTATTGTTGCAGTCATTTTTACATGGCAATTTTTTGCCATACGCAAATGGACTTATCAACGAATGTTAGTCATTGCTTTCTCATGCATTTGTATCTACTTATGTTATTTTTATTTTTTCATTGATTACAATTTGCCAAAAAAAAGTTTGTTTTTTCCTATTTTTATCCGCAATATGGGTTATGTCATAATGGCAATTACCGTACTCACTTCATTAACCCGATTGTCTTTCCCTCATCATTTTTTTCAAGGAGTAACCCTACAAAACCTATTCTCCGCCTCTCTCGGGAGTGCAATCGGAACGGCAATCGTTGAACGATTATTCAAAATAACCATAACCAAAAACGCAATGCTTCTCAGCAGTACAATTGACGGCATAAATAATTCTCATCAACAAATACAAATTCCCTTCTTACACGGAATCGTACAACAACAAGCGTTGATGATTTCTATGAAAGAAATCTATGGCTATTTACTCTCTTTATCTCTGATTTCGCTACTTATTATTTTAATTCGTAAAAGCAGTTTCAAACCAACAAACGTTATTCATCCAAAATTCAAAACACTACGCAAACAACTCAAACACGAATTAAAAATGAAACTTCGTTTCAAAATTTGGAAACAAGGATTTGATAAATTCAATACTTCAAAATAATTTTTATCCTCGAAAACCAACTTTATGTCCATAAAACAAGATTTTATCCTCGTTTTATGGACTTTTACATTAAAAATCTACATATTATAATGTGTGGACATACTTAAACACATTAAAAAAAAGAGAGAATCTATTTTTTCAAAAAAAATTCAATCAAAATATTTATTCCCCAATTCTAAAAAAAACACAACGATGAGACAAATAAAAATCGGGGCATCAATTACGAAAAGAGATTCGGAAACGATGTCAAAATTTTTGGTAGAGATCAGTCGTATCGAAATGATTACGGTTGAAGAAGAAGTTGAATTGGCTCAACGCATAAAAAAAGGAGATCAAAAAGCTTTAAACAAACTTGTTTCGGCAAATTTAAGATTCGTCGTTTCGGTGGCAAAACAATATCAAAATCAAGGATTGGCACTCTCAGACCTTGTACAAGAAGGAAATATGGGATTGACAACGGCCGCTATGAAATTTGATGAAACACGCGGTTTCAAATTCATTTCGTACGCTGTATGGTGGATTCGTCAATCTATTTTGCAAGCATTAGCCGAACAGTCACGTATCGTACGTTTGCCACTCAATCAAGTGGGTCTTCTCAATAAAATCAAGAAAACAATCACAAAATTTGAACAAGATTACGAACGTACTCCAAGTGCAAAAGAATTATCCGAAATACTTGATATTCCGGAAGATAAAATCGGAGACACTCTCAAAGCCGGAGGTCGTCATACATCGGTTGATGCACCTTTTGCCGAAGGCGAAGACAACACGCTGCTCGACGTGATGACAAACGAAGACAGCCCTCGCACCGACCACGCCTTGATGTCAGAATCGTTGTCAAAAGAAACCTCTCGCGTACTGATGTTGTTAAGCGACAAAGAACGACAAATCATTCTAAAAGCGTTTGGAATTGGAGGACAAGAAATGTCGTTAGAAGAAATCGGTGATGAAATGGGACTCACTCGCGAACGCGTACGACAAATTCGTGAAAAAGCATTAAAAAAATTGAGAGAAAATCCCAAAAGCAAACTACTCAAATCCTACATGGGATAATACTATAAAAATCTTATTTATAATCAAAAAGTTAATCGAATATGCGACAACTGAAAATTACAAAATCAATCACAAACCGAGAATCCGCTTCTTTAGATAAATATCTTCAAGAAATCGGTCGTGAAGACCTCATCACTGTAGAAGAAGAAGTTGAATTAGCTCAAAAAATACGCAAAGGAGACCGTCGTGCTTTAGAAAAATTGACACGTGCCAATCTTCGTTTTGTCGTTTCAGTTGCAAAACAATATCAAAATCAAGGACTATCATTGCCCGATTTGATCAATGAAGGAAATTTAGGATTGATTAAAGCCGCTGAAAAATTTGACGAAACACGCGGTTTCAAATTCATTTCTTACGCCGTATGGTGGATTCGTCAATCCATTTTGCAAGCATTGGCCGAACAATCACGTATCGTACGTTTGCCACTCAATCAAGTAGGTTCGCTCAATAAAATCAACAAAGCGTTTTCACGATTTGAACAACTCAACGAACGTCGTCCATCGCCAGAAGAATTGGCAAAAGAATTAGACATTCCCGTTGATAAAATTGCCGACACACTCAAAGTCAGCGGACGACATTTATCGGTTGATGCACCATTTGCCGAAGGCGAAGACAACTCACTACTTGACGTGTTGGTCAACAATGACAGTCCGAATGCCGATCATTCGCTCATCAATGAATCTTTGTCAAAAGAAATTGAAAGAGCTTTGACCGTACTTCCAGAAAGAGAAAGTGCTATTCTTAAAATGTTTTTCGGAATCGGAGGACAAGAAATGACTTTGGAAGAAATTGGCGACACATTTGATCTCACTCGCGAACGTGTACGACAAATCAAAGAAAAAGCAATCCGCAAATTACGCAACAACTCAAAAAACAAATTATTAAAAACTTATTTAGGATAAAAGAAAAAAAATCTGCACAAAATTGTGCAGATTTTTTTCATTATAATCCAAAAAAAACTCCTCTATTTTTTTCGTCCAAAATCGGCAGGAATTTCACCCCACACATCAGTTTGCCATTTTAAAATCAAATTGCTATACGTATTATTTTGCAACCAAAATTCTGCCCGACGAATGAGGTCAAACAAAGGTTTGTTTACGATTGTTGGCGATAATTTTGTCTTACACTTTTTTGCTTTTACCCACCCGATTGCAATTTTGCTATCCGAATAAATTGACGTTGACAAATTTTGTTTCTTAAACTGAGCCAACGCATGAACAATAGCCAAAAATTCTCCGATATTATTTGTAGCTTCATCAAACGGACCTTGATAAAAAAACGGTTCGCCGGTCGATACCCACACCGCACGATATTCCATTTTGCCGGGATTTCCACTACAAGCCGCATCGACTGCCAATGCTGAAAAATCAATTTCCGGAAACGAAAAATAATCCGCCACTTTTTTCTTTTTCAAAATTCCAGACTTTGGTCTACTTTGCACGTAATCCGAATAATTTTGTTGCAAAGCAATTTCAGCCTCTTCTTTGGTTTCAAAACCTTTGTATTGAGCACCGGCAAATCCTTCAACATTTTTTCTACATTCTTCCCAAGAAGAATAAATTCCGGGATTTTTCCCTTGCCAAACTACATAAAAATTATTTTTCTTCCCCATACATTATTTTTCTTTTCGCTCCCGATGTTTTCGTTGAGCTTCATTCCTTGCTTTAATTCGAGCATGATAATCTGCTCTCATTTGTTGAGCACCAGAAAGTTTCTTTTTGAGTTTTCGCTTAGCGGGTTGCTCCAAAGGCTTTTTGCCAAAGACAATTCCGCCATTCATAATTTGTTCTATATCCACAGAAAAAAAGTTTTTTTTATTTTAATTCCAAAATTCGAGCATTACGAGGTTCAACGCTAACGGCAAACGGACTTTCGGCAGAAAGCAATTGTTTAAACCGTTCTCCGGTCAACAAATCTTTTACTTTCGTCATTTTTTTCAACGGAAAATTTAAATATTGCAACGCATGAGCCGAAATATTGATTCCCAACTCAACCAGATAATCTGCAAAATTAACAACTATCAAAAGCGTTTGCTCGCCATTTTGACGCAAATAAGCAAATTGTTTATTGGTATCAAATTGAGAATTATTAAAATTCAACCAAGTCAAATCATAAAGCGATGCGTCATTTTGCAAAGCATCTTCTTTGAGTCGAAGTTGAAGAATTTTTTTGTAAACATTTCGCAAAGCAATTTCATCATCGGACAACAAGTCATCAGAAAAATCGCCGTCGTTGTATTGTCGCGAAAGCGTATCTACTTTCCAATAATCAAAAATCGTAGTACGTCCGTCTCTACCGCTAAAACCTTCTTCGTCCATGCCAGATTCGCCCAATTCTTGACCCGCATACACCATAAATGGCGACGAATGCAATGTTGCACTGACAACCAATGCCGGAATAGATTTCCACGCATCTCCGATAAAAAAAGACGACGCAATTCGTTGTTCATCATGATTTTCAAGAAAATTAAGCATGTGCGACTTAATATCATCAATCGATTGCCAACACGAAGTAATTTGAGAAGCAGAAGCTTCATGTCGTGTGACGGCTCTCAACGTGTCGTACAAACCAACTTTATCATACAGAAAATCAAATTGTCCGTTAAAAATATAATTTCGATATTCATTCGGATTATATACTTCTGCAATAAAAATAATTTCTTTGAATTTCTTTTTTATTTGCGGAATAACCCAACCCCAAAATTCAACCGGCACCATTTCTGCCATATCGCAACGAAATCCGTCAACACCTTTTTTTGCCCAAAACAACAAAATATCACGCATCTTATTCCACGTATCCGGAATTGGTTCAAAATAACCAATTTTACCACCACAATAATCCACTCCATAATTCAATTTTACCGTCTCATACCAATCATTTGTCGTTGGATAAGCAGAAAATTGATCATTTCCTGTTGCTTTTGCCGGAAATTCTTCATATCCTTTCACATCAAATTGAGGAGAAAAATGTTGATTTGGCAAATAATAAAAATTATTTTGTTGCGAAAAAGCCCAATCTACATTATCTGTTTGCCCAAAGTCTTTCACTCGTTTGGGTTTGGCATCAGAATGATAAGAACGTGCCACATGATTGGGAACAAAATCAATAATCACTTTCAAATGAGCCTTATGAGTACGCTCAACAAGTGCTTCAAACTCTGCCATTCGATTAGGAATATCAACCGCCAAATCCGGATCAATATCATAATAATCTTTTATCGCATAAGGCGATCCGGCCTGACCTTTTACCACGCCAACGTGGTCTGGAGAAATATTATACTCTGAATAATCCGTTTTTGTAGCATGCTCTATCACTCCGGTATACCAAATATGCGTATAACCACTTTTGGCAATACATTTCAATACTTTCGAAGTAAAATAATTTAATTTTCCACAACCGTTTTCGTAAATCGTCCCATTAGGAATATTTTCGCCTTGACGATTTGTATATAGACGAGGTAAAACTTGATAAATGTTGATCATTTTTTATTCTTTAAGAATTAAACAAAACATTCCAATCGTTCAAACGCACTTGTGTGTACTCGCCAAAACGAGCAAGCGAAAGTTTCACTTCTTCAAACGATTTTTCTTTTGTCGGATTTGTTTTTGAAAAAAATTTATCTGCAAAGCAAATCAATTGTTCTTCAACAGAAATTGGTCGCATATCTCTTTGAGGGACAGGCAATTGTTGCCGTTTAATATCTTCTATCGAAAGACCGACTCCGGTGTGTCGCTCACACACCAAAGCGTGACGCTCCAACCCTTCTTGTCTCAACAAATCCGCACCTAAAAAGCCATGACAAATATACGAAAATTCCCCATTACACCCCAAATCCGGAGCTTTCGTCAGAAAAATACCAATATCATGAAGCATTGCCGCCTCAAAAACAAATTGTTCGTCGACACAGATTTTTTTATTATTTAAACTCATCGACAAAGCTTTTTTTGCAACTAAAAAACTATGTTGCAACAAAATTGTTTTTGCTTTCGGAAAAACAGCATAATACTTGTCTATCAGCGAAAAAACAAATGAAGACTTTTCTTGAAATCGCTCCATAAAAAAAACGTTATTTATTTGATGGCCAACGAAATAAAACAAACAATTCAATCACTGCATAAATCATTACCATCACAACATACGCATTATGATTGATATACATCGGATACGTTGCCGCAACCAAAAAACAAAGAGCCAATGTTTGAATCCGTTGCAAACGACGAATCCGAAAATCTTGACTCTCTGTTGTGGTTTTATAACGAAAAAACAACATGGAAATTGTTCCAACAAAAAAAACGACATACGCATACGGAATGGCAAACATTTGCATCCAAAAACCGGCAAATGCTAATCCTCCGGCAAACAAATAAATATATTTATTCATTGAAAAAAAAACTTTTTATTCTACAATAAAGACATCTTCGTCGCTTTGTTTCATTTTGTATTTTTCACGAGCAAGACGCTCTATATTATTGTGATCTTGATAAAATTGTTCCATTTCTTTGGTCGTTTTATCAATTTGCTCAATGTAATATTTTTTCTCTTCTTGTAATTGACTGTTGCGATAAACTGCTTTAATCCAAACAAATAAATTATCCTCACAAAGAATAAACAAGTTGATAAACAATAGAAAAACAATCAAAAAAGAAAACAGAGATTTATGCGAACGAAATATTTTTTTACTCATTTTTCCACTTTCTTTTAATTCAAATTATTGTAAAAAATGCTGTCCAACAAAAGCGAAATCTGTTGGCGATCAAAATTTTTCAAAATCACCGAAGCCTCTCTTCTGAATAATTGCTCATATTCGTCAAACGACACCGATAATTCTTGCACCGACATTGAAAAAGAATCCATTGCTTCTGCCCAATTTTCTTCTGCCAACAACAACAATCCCATCAAGACAAAATCGCTTGTCGTTGCAATTGACATGGATTGCAACTTACGAAGCAAACGCAACGCTTGAACATAATTTTCTTTTTGAATGTTTGCATTTACCAAGGCTCGCAATACTTTCGGTTGCGAAGGAGAATGATATTCGATTTTATTCAAAAGAATCAAAGCCTCATCGACAATATTTTCGTTCAACAAAAGCGTCGCTAAACGAAATTGCAACTTTTCTTCTTCCGGAAAAAGATCCAACAACTGACGCAGATAACGAATCGCTTCCACCGTGTAACCCAACTTTTCGGCAACAATGGACAAACGTTTCAGCGTCCAACGATTATGCCCTTCAATAATATCTGCTTCTTCGTAAAAATTGTATGCCTCCTGAAAATTTTTCATTCGTTCGGCACAATATCCCATTTTTTGAGACATTTCCACCGAAATTTTATTTTTTTGATTCAATCGAAACAAAGCCAAAGCTTCTTTGAATCCTTTTTTTGAAAAATAATATTCCGCAATCATCAATTGCTCTTCAACAGACAATCCAAGCGTTTGAAGAAAGACTTCATTTCCTAATTGATCGACATATTCAAACAACGAAAAGAAATCTTCTTTATGAGAAAAAAGATGAAAAAAACGATACAAATCTTGAATATACGCATTGGAAATATCTTCATCTTTTATTTTTCGATTCAACAATTCGTCTTCTTTTTTCAATTCATTCAATTGCTCGCCTTGTTGTGCATACGCTTTGGCAATGGCTTCTCGTTGTTCCGGAAAAAACTGAATCATTCCAAAACAAAAAGAATACGCATCAGAATTACACATTCCACTCATGGAAAGTAAATTGTGAAACAAACCTTTGTCTTTTTCGGTAAATGACGTTGCAACCTCAGAAAAATCGACGGAAAACGGACGAAACCAATTTGCCATTTCATAAAAAAACGAAAACGATTTCATATTGGCAAAACTACTAAGATAAACATCAGCCCCTTCTTGTTGCAACTCTCCAAATTCCTGAATCTTATCCATCAACGAACTATCTTTCAGTTGATTTTTCCACTCCGGATTCATCATATCTTCAAGATCTTCGACAGATGCCAAATCAATCGTCGTTTCGTTCCATTGAGGCGTCATCTTTTTCATCTCCGGAATCAACTCATTATTGATTTTATCCGTTATCGATTTCGTCTCCATCGTACGGATATACTGCAAAATAATCACTTTTATTTGATCCACAAATTGCTTATCAACACATAAAATCGCTATTATTTCCGATATTTTTTTTGAATAACCAATCCGATTCAAATAACGAATATACAACGGAACAAACAAAGTCAATGCTCTTAAACGAATCTTATTTTCAGGCGATTGCATCAACCATAACAAAAAAGAAAATATCGGCTCACTAAACGAACGCATCAATCGAAATCCTATCGCCGAAACCAACAAAACTTTATCCTCTACACAAATACGTTCTGATGAAAAAAAAGACTTCAAATCGTCAACTTGATCATCTTTCAAAAACAAGATAAAATCAAACAATGCGATCATCTCTTTTTCATATTGTTGTCGTTGCGACAAATCCGTCGTATCCAAAGCTGACAATCTCGACAAAAACAATTTTAATTGCCCATGATATTCGGTTTCTACTCGCAACTTTTTTTGATACAAAAAAGAAGACAATTGTTCGATTGACAAACTTTCACATACAAAATCAGCCAAAGAAAAACATTCTTGTCGAAGCAAATCCAACACTTCCTTTTGTTTTGGATCAACCACACCTTGCGACATATATTTCAAAAGAAAACGATAATTCGTTTCACACTGCTCCGCTTTTGAAATCAACGAATCATCACTTTTTTTTCGCAAAATCGGAACAATCAAATCAAAAAACGACTTAAAACGATCTTCTTCAAGATATTGATAAATATAATCCAATTGTTTAGTTTTCATTGCTCATCTAAAAGATTAAAACGACGACCATTCCAAACGTATTGATATTCAAACGTTTTAATATAATCTTTTACTTTGTCAAACGTCTCTTTTTCCAAAAATTTATCCGTATTCAATCGAACATGCAATACGTCTTTTTCATCAAAAAAATATTCTATAAAAGGAATATCTATAATCGATTGTATTTTATCAAGATTTTGTTCTTCTTTTTGAATTTTTTCTTTGTCCAAAAAATCCATAATCGACAATCTCGGAACAATCGATTCTCTCATCGAAACCCAACCCGATCGAAAAACCGAAACTTGCGAAGCACACGTCGGTCCGCAAACCGAATAAATCAAAACCATAACCGAAGTTGAATCTCCGACAGGCAACAATTTCAACTCCAAAGAAGCCACTTCCGACGTACGAATTTTCATCCAATTATTTTTCGGAACGATTTTTTCAATCTTCGATTTTCCATTAAAACGATTACGAACCCAACGCAAAGAATCTTCCGTTGCAATATGATACTGAGCAACCATCTGTTTTCGAATCTCCATCGGCAAATAATCTTCGTCCGGCATTGCTAAAAAAGATCGCTCTATCGCAGACAACGCAACCGAACGTTGTTCGGATTGTGCAAAAACAGACATTATTCCAAAAAGAAATAAAAAATAAGCAGTAATATATCTCATCGTAAAAAAACTTTATTTTTGAATTTTTTGATTTAAAATTGAATCATTCTTTATCCAAATCGAATCGTTTAACAATAATGAATCTTTCCTCATTTTTATTGAATCATTCGCTCGCTGAAGCGAATCTTTCAATTGTTGTTTTTGTTGTTTTTTCTTTCTTAAACGACCAAAATTGCTTTCCATCAAATCTTTTGAATTATTAAAATCTTCTCGATAAAGCAACCCGACTCCTTGCGTCATTTTTGCCAATCCGGACACATTATAATAATAATTATCAGCCGAACGATTATACGCTTTTGCACGCAATTTGCCCGAACGAACCAACTTATATTCAATATCAATATCTCCTACAAAATTGGAAGCCGAAACAGGAGCAACGCCTCCACCTGTTGTCGTCGCACCTATTTGATCATTGCGATAACCTACATTTCCGTTGATGACCAATCGACTATTAGGCTGATACATGACCGACACATCGTATTCTCCTCCATCGGACATATCTATTCCATTTCCCAAACGAGCATTGACTCCAACATTTACTTTGTCGCTAAATTGAGACAACAAAGCATTCAATTGTCCAGACAACGTCGTTGTTATCACGGAAGCCATGTTTCCTAACCCCGAAGTCGCCGATTGTTGCATATAATCAGGACGATAAAAACGATTCATCACCAACAATGCCAAAATCTCACGATTCATCATTTCGTCCGTACTCACAATATTCGAAACACGACGTTGAATTTCCGGATCCGAAGGAACTTCTATTCCAAACTTAATCGTCGGCATCATCAAATCTCCCGTGAGATCCAACAAGCAATTAACCGGAACAGATTTTTTCGGCAAACCTTCCAATTCTGATTCTTCAAACAAATCGGTCAACGAAACCGATGCTATTGGATAGACGGCGTCCAAATCGATAGTTGCCTGAGTCGGATTGCCCGTCCAACTAATTGTTCCTCCCTTGCGAAGATTAAAATCCCGACGAATAATATGTTGCAACGTAAATACATATTTCCCATTTTCCACTTCATAATTTCCAAACAACTTCAAATCTTCTTTGTCATCGTAAACCATACGAAGACTTCCCGATCCCGTAGCTTTCAACATGTCGCCTTCCTCACTTGTAATGATTGTCACTTCCGCATCCGGCGTAGCCTCAACTGTCAACGAAACTTTCATGCGAGTCGACGTTTCTTCCGGTTCTTTTTTCGTCTCCGCAGTTTGTTGTGCAAAATGAGAACGTCGCAAACGACGACGCAATGCTTCGCGAGCAAGCAAAGACGAATCCGGACGACTAACATATTTGATAAAACTATTTTCTGAAACAGAAGAAGACAAAGCCAAAGGCAAAAAGATTTTTGTCTTTGGTTCGCTTTTCAAAAACAAATAAAAATTAGCTTCTTGAGGAGAACCTTTTATAAAAATATCTCCGGAAGCATACGCCTTGCCATAAAACAACTGTCTTTCTTCCGACGAAAGATTCATTCCCAACATGTTATTTACTTTTGCCGAAATATCATAATTGATATTTTTAAAATAATCATGTGTGATTTTTCCACTAATTTCACCTTGATGTTTTTCATCATCAAAAACGGCAACATTCTCAAATTCAAATGATTCCGGACGAATCTTAATCGTATCATTAAAATGGAAATTGGTATTCAAAAATGCTACATTCAGCAATCCATTATTAACCATCACATCGCCCGAAAGAAAAATTTTCTTCAACGAACCAAACAACCGAATCCGACCCGAACCTTCTCCTTTCACGGTTTTCATGATTCCATTCAAATATTTTTGGATAAATTCCAAATTCAATCGATCTGCATCGCCATAAAAATCAAGCGAATCATTTTTTGGATAATATTCTCCTCGAAGCACAGCAACATAATCATTTGGTTTAGAAGAAAGATGCCGTTGAGCTTTTGCTTCTGCAACCAATTTTTTGTCAATCGTACTCCAACGACTGACAAGATCCACATCTCCCCAAACCGATTCGTTAAAAGAAAAATCCTCGCCTCTTGCGTCGATATTCAACGCCATTTTATCCAAAACCGAATAAGCCGTTGCTTTTCCCGTCAACATCGCATCTAATTCGACTTGATGCACATTGACCAAATTCATTATGTACGACAAACGAACATCTCTCAAATCGACATTCAAACTATCTTCAAAAGTATTTCCAATCATTCCGTCAAGACGAATATGTTGTTCGTTGCCTTCAAGAGCAAAATCCGAAACTTCAAAACGTTTGAAATCCGTTTTGATATTGGCTTCATTCACCATCCAACGATCGCCATTTATTGTAAATGTCGTCGGACGAATTGCAATGTCCGCCATCAATTGATTTTCTTCTGTTTTAAACAACCTTGTTGAAAAATCCAATTGACCATAAAAATCGCGATTGTTCCATGTCAATCCCCAATCTACAAAGTTAGGAACGACGTTTGCCATAATGGCCAAATCTGTTGGTTTTTTAGATTTTGGGCCAAACATTTTTGTTGAAAAATGTAGCAATGTAGCCCCATCATCATTGGACAAATCAATCTTTGTATCTCTAAAACGAAATTTCTTTATTCCCAAACGAGGAATCCGTCCTTCGACATAAAACGCTCCATGACGATCATCGATTTCTCCTTTGAGATAAGAAGTTGAATCGATAAAAACTCGTTGATTCAACACTTCCGCCAATTTGTCTATATGAATATTTTTTAACGAAAAGAAAATATGATTATCTGCCTTATATTCAGGTTGTTGTTCGGATTTTAAAAGAGGAAAATAATGATCGCGAAGAGCTTTGAAACTATTCGGTAATGTGGAAAGCGAAAAACGACCTTCCAATTCTGCTTGTGCCAAATGAGAATCCAATTTTAGCAAAATGATAGAATCACGAACCGCAGAAGAAAAAACAATCGGATAAGTAGAAAAAACTTTATCGTTGTTTTTGACCACCAAATTGTCCAAACGAAATTCTGCCGAACGCGTTATCGATTTATCATCTAAATAATCAAAATACAAATCAAATCCTAACCATAAATCTTTGTTTTCTTTCGTCAAATTCAAACGATAAGGAGAAAAATCATCTACCGAAAGATGAAAATCTCCTTTAGGGAATCCACTGTCCCAAATAATTTTCCCATCAAAATCCAAAATCGCATTTTCGTCTTTCATCGCCATTTTTCCGGTAAACGATGATGGCGAAACTTCTCCATTTATGACAATATCGTTGTATTCATATCCATTCAAACCGAAGGAAGAAATCGCTCCATCAAGAGTAGCGTCCGCTCCTTTTTTTGATTTATCATACACTCCTGTCAGATTCAGATTTAATGCAATTTTTCCAAAAACATTTTCTTTGTTCAATAATTTTCCTAAATCGACACCTTCGGTTTCTACGTAAGAATTAAAATTTAATTTGGAAAAATCATCGTTCATCAAACAATTTGCATCAAGAGCCAATTCTCCAACTTGCGTAGACAAAATACCATTTAGCACAACATTGGAAAAAGATCCTGAAATATCACCTTTATACATGATTTTTCCTAAATTATCCAATTGTTTGGGCAAAATCACCGGACGAGACAAAATGTCGGAAAGCAAATCTTGTAACAACAACGACTGAGTGGAACATTCCGAGAGATTGATATCAAAAAATGTTTTTTCCTTTTTCGGTAAACCGGCAACTTTTATCGAAGAACGAAGACGCACGACATCTCCAACGTTTAAATAAAAATACGGTGCGGAAATCTTAGATAAATTTCCACTGAGATGAGTCGTAATCAAAACTTGTTGATCAACAGAAGATAATTGAGGAAAAACAGGAGATAAATCCGACAAAAAAACGGAAGAATTGGAAAGATAAATATCCGCATACAAACTATCCCAACGAATTGTTGAATCTGCAAAAACCGCTGAATGATCAGTCCGCAAACTATCAATAGTAAACTTCGTTTGAGGCATACGCAACGATAAATTTTGCAACAAAGCCGTTGTCTTATCCGCAACAAACGAAAAGGAAAGATCCGAAAGTTTTAAGCCCGATTGTTCAACAAACGAAAAGGATTTTAATTGCAAATCAATTTCATTTTTCGACAATGTGCCTAATTCTAACGCCAAATTAAGTTGTTGAAAATCAAGATGATTAACATCAAATTTGTCAGAAATATGGTTTTTACGAAAATCATCATACGAAACCGAACAATTGTTCAATTCCACATCTTTTATTTCGTATCGAACGTTCGATTCTTCTTCTTTTTTTTCCTTCTTAAACGCATCAAGAAGAAACTGAAAATTCAATTCTCCGTCATCATTTTTTTTCAACTTAACAACTGCATTTTCCAAAAAAATATTGGAAATAATCACTTCCTTTCGCAACAATGGAAAAATCCGCACTCCCACTTCCAATTGATCCGCAAAAAGCAACGTATCCGTGCTACGATCGGCAATATACAATTGCTCCAACGCAACATGATTGAACAAACGCCAATCGACACGACCAATCGACACTTCCGTCTGTAATTCTTTTGACAAAAAAATTGTCGCAGAATGTATCAATCGTTGTTGTACAGCAGAATTACGAAGTACCAACGTTATTCCTCCGAAAAGAATCAAAATAACGGCAAATACAACAATAATAATATGACCAATTTTGCGTAACACTATGAAAAATCAGACAAAACGTTGTGGATAAATGATAACTTTATTATTGCGTTTAAAATACGTTTCCAATTTTATCGGAATTTGTTCCAATGCTTTTTGATAAGATGCCGTTCCACTACGAGCCGAAACGACAAACAGCAAATCATCATTGTCGATAAATGGCATTAAAGACAGAAAATTATTCCAATCCGCAAAACGATAATATTCTAAATCAAGAGAAACTTTCATCTTTTTCAACGCTAAACGAGTATGCTCATACGTTTCTTCCTCAGAAAACAACAACACCGGAGTCGTCAATTCACGCGAAATCTTCGCTACCTTACGAAGCCACAACGAAAATCCTTTTTCAAATTCAGCAAGTTGAGGAACAACCAAAATAATCCGATGATGAACAATCAACGCTCGTTCTATTTGACAAATAAAAATCGTCTTATCCGTATTCATCACAACTCCTCCGGCATTTTCTCCTATCAATTTATCGACAAAACCCATTTGTCGAGGCCAACCCATAACAATAAAATCTGCCATTGACTCACGACTCAAACGAACAATTCCTCCCGAAATATTAAAATCAAGCGTTGTAAGCACATTCACTTGTATTTCGGCCGCCGAAGCTTCTTTTACGTAACGCTCCAACTTCACACGTGTCGAAACCAATTGTTCGTCCGAATCAAAATTATTCGGCACAACCGAACCTACCGTCAGCGGATAAATCGAACGTGAATCTTTGAGCAACAACGCAAAATCAAGCAATTGTTCAAAATGCGACTCCAACGATATTGGCAAAAATATACGCTCTTTCTTTCCGGAAAAAACTTGCTGTGTCCCCATTTGTTTGTTCTCTTCCATGGCAAGCACTTTTGCCGATTGTTGTGTCACAAAAGATGCAATAATACAAGTCACAAGAATCAACACCACTGCGGCATTCAAAAACTCTTCTGTCATCAATCCCGTACGAACACCAACCAACGTAATTGCTAACGTCGCAGCGGCACGCGAACCACTCAACCCAAAAATCAACCGACGTTGTGTTACCGAATAACGAAACAATTGTTGCGTCAAAAATGCTGACAACCACTTTCCTGACAACGAAATTACAATTAGCAACAAAGCCAACGTTATGATTTCCGAATCTTCAAAAACAACACTTACATCGACCAACATTCCCACCGAAATCAAAAAGACCGGAATAAAAAGCGTATTGCCGACAAAATCAATCCGATTCATCAACGTAGAAGAATTCGGCACCAAACGATTGAGTGCAATACCAGACAAAAACGCACCAATAATTCCTTCAAAACCAAGAACTTCTGAAAAATATGACGAAAGGAACATCATGGAAAGAATCAACAAAAAATGAGAATATTTCTCACTTTCCAATCGTCGGAAAAACCATTTACAAATCGTCGGGAAAACATAAAAAATCAAAAACGTAAGAATCAATGCCGCCACCAACATTTCCACAAAAAAGATAGGCGAAACATTTCCCGATTGCTGACCTAAAACAACCGCCAACAACAACAAGGCTATCGTGTTTGTCACAATGGTTCCTCCCACCGTCACGGCAATTGCTTGATTTTTTGCAACACCCATTTTACTTGCTATCGGATACGTTATCGGAGTTTGCGTAGAAAAAAGACTCGACAACAACAAACAAGCCTCCAAAGACAATTGCAAAACATAAGTACAAAATAAAAATCCAATGGAAAAAGGTATAACAAACGTCAGCAATCCATACGTTATACTTTTGTATTTTGCCGAATAAAATTCTCCTAAATCCAAATCCAATCCGGCAATAAACATAATATACAACAACCCTACATCAGCCAAAAGACTAATCGATTGTGTCTCTTCAATAAGATACAAACCATATGGTCCGATAATCACTCCGGAAAGAATCAACACAATGATACTTGGAATCCCGATTCGTTTAAAAATCACCGGCGAAACAAGTATAATAACCAATAAAAGGGCAAATACTAATATTTGATTTTCTATCAACAATTTTTCAACTTTTTAAAATAAAATTTTTTTTCTATCACACTACTCTATTCTTCGACGAAATTCTGCACAGACAATCGCCGTTGCAACCGCCACATTCAAAGATTCTGAAGTCTGTTTTTCCAAAGGATAATTTGGAATAAACAATCGATGAGAAAGAGTCGACATCACTTCTGACGAAATCCCATTTCCTTCGCTCCCCATCACGATCACGGCATTAGAATTTAATTCTTCCGCATACAGATTGTTTCCGTCAAGAACTGTACCATAAACAGGCAAAAAATCAGACACTTTGGACAACCATTGTGGCAAATTTACTTTTTCATAAATTTTCACCCGAGAAAGAGCTCCCATCGTAGACTGCACGACTTTGGGATTATACGCATCGGCACACGATTCCGAACAAACCAATCCATCGACTCCAAACCAATCGGCAAGACGAATAATAGTTCCTAAATTTCCCGGATCTTGCACTCCGTCCAAAGCAAGATAAAGCCCTGTTTGAGGAACAAAAAGTTGTGGTCGTCGTGGTCGTTCAAACACAGCAAACACGCCCTGTGGCGATTTTTGCAAAGACAATCGTCTTAAATCGTCCTCTGTCGCCAACAAAATCGGGCATTGAGCTTGAAAAACATCTTTCCAACGCTCAGAAACCACTAACGTACGACAAACAAAATACGACAACAAATCGTCAACCAACTTTTCGCCTTCTGCAACAAAAACATCATCTTCATCACGATATTTTTTTTGCTTGTATTTTGCAAGATCTTTTAGTTTTGCTTTACTAATATACATCTAAAAAAACACCTAATAAAACAGACAAAGATAACTAAAATTATTGACAAATAAAGGTCAAAAAAAAGTCAAAAAACGAAGTTTTGAAAAATGAACAAATTTATTTACCTTTGTACAATTTGGAATGAAAAAAAAATGGACATTCATAATCTTTTTGCTACTGATACAACTCTCTGTATTTGGGCAATATAGCACTCAAGGTAAAGACTTTTATCTTGGATTTATGGGTGCGTCCGATCAATCTCCTTCTTTCACCACACTAAAACCTGCCGAATTATCCGTATATATCGCCGCTCAACGAGACGTAAGCGGAACGATTAGCAACGAACAAACCGGTTTTCAAATGCCGTTCTCCGTAAATGCCGGCGAAATTTCAAAAATCATACTTCCAAGCCAAGAATGTTTTTCTTATTCTTTGGGAGACACCGTTGCCGTCAGAAATACAGGTTTGCACGTTGAAGCAACCGACACAATCAGTATTTATCTGTCCAACCATAGAGATTATTCCTTTGATGCGTCAGTTGTACTTCCCATTCGCTCGCTTGGAACCGAATATAAAATTGCCAACTACAAAAGCGAAGAACAAAGCAGTTTTCTCATTGTAGGAACCGAAGACAACACCATCGTTGAAATCGTTCTGCAAAACGACGTCTCTTGGGAAAACGAAGAAAATGGCGACAAAACAACCTATTCGGCCGGCAAACCCTACCAATTTGTCATCAACAAAGGACAAACCATTTTAGTCGCAGGAATCGGAATGATGGGAAGCACAATCAAAAGTTTCGATTGTAAAAAAATCGCTGTTTTTTCCGGAAATTATTGTCCTTTTATTCCCAACGACTGCCCGGCTTGCGACGTATTGGTAGAACAATTGCCACCAACGAATACTTGGGGAAAACATTTCATTGTGAATCCGACAATCGAACGAAAACGAGATAGTCGAATCGTCGTCACTGCACAAGAACCACAAACCCAAATCACCATCAAAAAAGAAGGAAAAGAAGAACAATTCACCATGTCTCAAAATCAATACGTTGAATTTGAGTTGGGATTGTCCGGAGCAGAAATCACAGCAAACCAACCCGTTAGCGTTACGCAATACGCCATCGGAGGATTTTGTTCTGGAATGGGCGACCCTTTCATGCTTTGGATTGCTCCAACAGAACAAAGCGTAAAAGACATTGTTTTTTCGCCTCTTCCAACCAACAAAATCAACAAACATTACGTTCAAATAATTACGAAAACAGAATACAAAAAATCTACTCTTCTCGATGGAAAAAACATTGAAAATCAATTTTCTACATTTCCCGAAAACGAACAATACTCGATTGCCCGAATAGAATTGACGCCTACGGTTCATCGACTTCAAAATCCATCCGGATTGATGGCTTATGTCTATGGATACGCAACTCCGGATCAAAATACTTTGGAAGGCGAATTATACGAAAGTTACGGCTACTTAGTCGCTTCTGCCATAAACAATATCGCAGATGATTTTAATCTATCTACATCAAATGGCAATTTCTTCTATTATGAAACATCTGAATCCAACGGAACAACCAACATCAGCGACACAATAAAAATCACTCGCAATATCAAATCCGACTTCATTCGGATCGAATGGAAACTAAACAACAAACCGCTGAATATCACCGAAACAAACAACAAACAACACTCTTTCACTCTTTTAGGAAAAGACTTGCAATTTGGCGAAAACAAACTGCAAATGCTTATCGTACGCAATTGTCAGACCGACACGCTCACTTCTTCGCTATGGAGAAAACCGCTCTCAATATCCACTAACGCAAAAAAATTATTCGTTTGCAACGGAGGAACAATCACGCTGAAAATAAAAGAAAGCTCGTCGGGAAAAGTCACCTGGAAAAACAAACAAACCGGAGAACTCTTTTTCGGAAATCCAATAACCATATTGCCAACCGAAAATACAACTTTCGACGTTTTTTCTCAATTTGAAAACGAAACATCAAATACGTTATCCATAGAAATCATCGTCCTTGACCAATTTTTAACCACAAAAAAAGTTTCCATTTGTCAAGGCGAAACCTACTCTTTCTACGGGCAAACACTTTCAAAATCAGGAATTTATAAAAAACGCTTTCTAAACCAATCCGGTTGCGACAGCATTATCAATCTCGACTTAACCGTCAATCCTTCTTACCAAATTCACAACAACGTTCAATTGGTTTGGGGCGAAGAAATCACCATCGGTGACAACACCTACAAATATGCAGGAAAATACACCGATTATCTGACAAGCACAACCGGTTGCGACAGTATTGTCCACACAACAATACACATTCGATACTCTTCGTGTCCCGACATCGAAATTCAAAAATTTTTCACGCCAAACAACGATGGAGAAAACGAACGATGGTTGCCCAAAAACCTACAATGCTACCAACATGCCATCGTCAACATCTACGATCGTTACGGAAAATTGCTAAAAACATTCAATCAAACAGAACCCGAAGGTTGGGACGGAATCTATTTAGGCAAACCAATGCCTACCGACACCTATTGGTACGAAATTACGCTACCGGAAATCTCCGAAGAATTCGTCGGTTATTTCCTACTTAAAAGATGACAAAAGTCTTTTTTGCATTTTTTAAATTCCTTTTTCATTTAGAATTTGCTATCTTTGTAAGTCTTTTATTCAAAAAAAACAAATAAACATATATTACCTATGAAAGAAGAATTAGATTGGTCGAATCTCTCTTTCGGCTATCGAAAAACAGACTACAACGTTCGTTGTTACAATCGCAACGGCGAATGGGGCGAACTTGAAGTTTCAAGTAGCGAACACATCAACATGCACATGGCTGCAACATGCTTGCACTACGGGCAAGAATGTTTTGAAGGACTGAAAGCATTTCGTGGGAAAGACGGAAAAATCCGAATTTTCCGCATCGAAGAAAACGCAGCTCGTATGCAACGTACTTGTCAAGGAATTTTGATGGCAGAAATGCCTACCGACAAATTCAAAGAAGCCATTTGCAAAGTAGTCAAACTCAACGAACGTTTTATTCCTCCTTACGAAAGCGGAGCTTCGTTGTATATCCGTCCGTTACTCATCGGAACGGGAGCTCAAGTGGGCGTACATCCTGCCAACGAATATTTATTCATTGTATTCGTCACTCCGGTAGGTCCTTATTTCAAAGGAGGTTTTGCTACTACACCTTACGTTATCATTCGTGAATACGATCGTGCCGCTCCTCTCGGAACAGGTTGTTTCAAAGTCGGAGGAAATTATGCGGCAAGTCTTCGTGCCAACAAAAAAGCACACGATTTGGGATATAGTTGCGAATTTTATCTCGATGCAAAAGAAAAAAAATACATCGACGAAGCCGGTGCAGCCAATTTCTTTGGCATAAAAAACAATACGTATATCACGCCAAAATCATCATCAATCCTTGCTTCGGTTACAAACAAAAGTTTGATGCAATTGGCAGAAGATATGGGACTCAAAGTAGAACGCCGACCTATTCCGGAAGAAGAATTAGCTACATTTGAAGAAGCCGGAGCTTGTGGAACAGCGGCTGTCATTTCGCCTATCGAACGAATCGATGATATTGAAAATGACCGTTCTTACGTCATTGCAAAAGACGGCAAACCCGGACCTATTTGCACCGAGTTGTATCACAAATTGCGAGCAATACAATATGGCGACGAACCCGATATTCATGGTTGGGTAACCGTATTAGATTAAACAAAAAAAAGAGCAAATTTTTCCATTTGCTCTTTTTTTATTCCCTTTTTCAAATCAAAAAAAAGAGCGAGAAAATTTCTCGCTCTTTTTATTAAACACTATAGATAAAAATCAATAGTCGTAAGCATTTTCCAATTTTGGATTAGCATTTGTAATCACATTGAAGAATGGCCAATATTGACGATGTTCAAGTTCTTCATCTTTACAATCGTACAACAGCAATGGAACTCCTAAATCAAAAGAAGCACCGCTTTTAACTCCTGTTATTTTAACACTTTCTCCATCTACTATAAGTTCATCACCAATTTCGACTTTTTCTGTGTCTGATGACTTAAGTCTAGCATCTTTAGCTGCCCACCAAACAACATCATAAGCCGGCCATTTTTCCGGATCATTAGAATATTCTGAATCTTCAAAATAGACAAAATTCATTTTTTCTATATAAGAATAATTTGATTGATTCTTGGCATATTTTAATTGTGTATCAAATTCTCCCCAACGAATCAAATCGTATTTACGAAGATTTTCTCCGGCAAATTCCAACGCTCGTTCTCTCTTGATGTCGACCATCGTTACTTCACCCGGAAGATCTTTACCGGTAGCTCTCTTATGTACCAAATTGAATGCATAATCTTTAGTATACGACGACGAAGTAGCTCCTTTCTCCATCGCTTCAGCAAGCATCAGTGCCACTTCCGACATACGCATGATAGGAAGGTTCAACCCATCGTCTTCTCCGGTATACGCACCGTTTAGCCATTCAAAACGATACTTTCCAAGATACATTTGTGAAGCTTTTGTCCAGTATTTTGCCAATAATGGTTTTTCTTTAGTAGGATCTACTGTATTACTATTGTTATCTGCTCGATATTGCCACTGATACGGAGCTATTGTTACATTCAATCGTTTATCAGTTTTTTGATATTCGTAATTTCCATAAACACCTTCCTTACTAAGACTTAAATCTTTTGCTATAGATTCAAAAAACAAATTCAATAAATAAGGAGTAACAGCAACCATTCCATTAGAAGAATTTGAAATATCTGTGTTCTTCAACTTTCCAAACGCATTCAATTTATCTTTGTTTACACGAAGACCACAACGATTGAGCAATTGTCCACGTACTCCGTCCAAGAATGGGATTTCCCAAATCACTTCCGATTGAGAATAATCCGTTACGCCTTGACAAATGTTTTTAAACACTTGCTCAAAACCTCCGTCTTCGTATTTTATGATTTTGTTTTCCTCATGCTCAAGAATCTTAGAACAATCGTCTGCAACTTCTTGATACAACTCTGCTCTCAAAGCATCGTCTTTCGTATTATAATCTACGGTATTTGTTTCACGTTGCAAACCGTATCCGGCATACATCAGATTGATTCTGGCACGCAATCCAAGAGCAAAAGCTTTGCTTGGTCGTCCGGTAAAGTTTTTAGCACCTCCGGGACAACCTTCAGACCAAGGCATCAATTCGGCAGCCAATTTCAAATCTTCACGCAATCTTTGAAATATCTCTACTCGAGGAGCAACCGGTTTGTAGATACTATTCGGATCCAAAATATCAACCGGTTCAAAATTGTATGGAGCGTCTCCCCACAATTTCAATATTTCATAATACGCAAACGAACGCAAACAAATGGCTTCCCCTTTAAGGTAATTAAAGTGAACCAACTCTTCTCCTTTCACAGGATTATTTGCTGCTTCACGAGATGCCAACGCATCGTCGATTCCTTTTATGCAAAGATTGGTACGTTCGATAATCGCCGTAAGATATGCCCACGGATTTTTGTCTTTCATGACCAAATCCGAATGTCCCATTACGTTCATTTTATAAATAGCATAATCTTGAGCTTTTGTACAAAACTCAATATCCGTATTCAAACCAACCCAACCACCGACCAAACGCGTACGGTAGGCATTTTGTTCGCCGAATACTTCATAGATTCCTGCAATCGCTTGTTCTGCCGATTGCGTTGAAGAAAAGACCATTTCATCGTTCATTGCCGATTTTGAGTCATTTTCCAATAAGTCACAAGATGCCATTCCAATAACACAAAGTGACAGTATGATGTATTTCAATTTTTTCATATTACTTCGTATTTAATATTAGAATGAAAGATTAAGTCCAAAGTTGAATGCCACACTCTTAGGATATGCCGAGAAATCGACACCGTGCAACAACGGATTCTTTTTGCTAAACACGTCCACTTCCGGATCAAATCCTGAGTAGTTGGTTACGGTAAACAAGTTAGATGCCGTAAAGAATAGACGAATTTTTTTGATATACGCTTTTTTCAACACATCTTCAGGAAGCGAATATCCTACCGTAAGCGAAGAAAGACGAAGATACGATGCGTCTTCTACCGCATAATCCGTCACCGCATAACTTGGCATAAGAGGCGACCACATGGTTGCATCTGCATTTGCCGCATCCATGACTTCTGCCATTTCTCTATACTTATCTCCTTCTAATGTAGATGTTGCAACATTAGTATTAATATAAGCTTCCGGAATCCATTGACCTGCCTCATCAAATTGAGAATAACCACCTTTCACTTCTGTAATATTGTTACGATACGATGTTTTTTCATCTTTTGTGGTAATGGTTGTATAGTCCACTTTGTTCAAGTTCAACACATCGTTACCGATAGAATAGGTAAAGTTTGCAGCCAAATCAACACGTCCCCATGCGGCACCACCTACATGGGCATTCAAAGAGAAACCTCCTTGACAAAGGGCGTAGGTATTACCCAAAATCGTTTTGTCGGCTTCTGTGATTTGACCATCACCATTCACATCTTTAAACTTAATCAATCCGGGATATGCTCCTTCTCCAAATGGCGTGTCAATCTTCTTACCATCTTTTTGCCAATATCCGTCACTTGATTTATTCAATTGTAATTTATCAAAATCAGAAGCTTTATACCAGCCATCCGTTTGGTAACCATAGATATTACCCATAGGAAGACCTTCCTTGATTAAGAATTCCGAGTATGTAATGTTGGAAGTAGAGAATACGGCAGTAGCTTCTTCAATTTCGCCCAATCCACCCAAATCGGTTACTTTGTTACGATTGGCAGAAATGTTGGCATTGATAGACAAGCCATAGTTCAAATCTTTAGCTTGTTTGTCGAGGATCACACCATTCACAGAGAATTCGATCCCTTTATTTTCTGTCGAACCGATGTTACGATATTGATAGTTGTAACCTCCGGTGATACCATAACGACAAATCAAATCTTTCGTTGTATTCCAATACACATCAAACGTACCACTCAAGCGGTCATTGAAGAATCCATAATCAAATCCAAGGTTTCGAGTGATGGTAGTTTCCCAACGCAACGTAGGGTTTGGAGCCACGTTTTTGTCTCCACCCGGAGTCAATGTTGCCGTCACTCCAGGAAGTTTGATATAAGTACTTGTATTTGTCAAATACTCACGATGCAAGTATCCCAAATCCACATTGTTGTTTCCTGCCATACCATAAGAGAAGCGGAACTTCAAGTTCGACAATTTTGCCACACGAGCGGCAGAACGCATCCAAGGCTCGTCAGACATACGCCAAGCCACAGCGGCAGAAGGGAAATAACCCCATTGGTTGTTGTGTTCTTTTGAGAAACGAGTAGAAGCATCGGCACGGAACGTTGCAGTCACATAGTAACGACCTTTGTAGTCGTAGTTGACACGACCGAAGAACGAAAGCATATTATCCGTTGGATCTATGTAGCGTTCGGTTGTTGTGAAAGCCGATTGTCCCATGTAGCTGAAAGCTTCTTCTCCCGAATATTTTTTGTCAAATCCGTAACCCGTAACAGAAACCAAATCGCCTTTGTTGATCACCATTTCTTCCCCTACCAAGAGTGAGAAATTATGACCGCCTTTGAAGCGTTGTTCGTAGTTGAACGTGTTGGCATTACGGATACGAGATGTTTTTTCATCGGTATAAAGCAACGCAGAAGAACCATCTACACCACTAAGACCTGTTGTAGAACGTGCAAAATACGTTGTTGGACCATAAAAACGATTAGTCACTACATCACGACTATCGTATCCGGCTTCCACTTTCAATGTAAAATGTTTCAAGAATTTGTACGAAACATATCCATTCACAGTGAAACGTTGATCCATTTTCAATTTGTAGTTGTCCGAAATGGTTGTCAATGGGTCATAAAGTCCACCAAGTGCTTCTTCATCGTCAACTCCTTCTGCAGCACTCTTCAACAATTCGATTGGAGAATAAACCACAGAGTTACGAAGACGTGATTGAGAAGAAGATCCTTTGTCGTCTGCCGTATTAGATCCGGCACCCAAAACTTCCATATTTGAGTAACGCGACGTAAAACCAATCGTAAGTCCTTTCAAAGGTTTGAATTTTGCCTTCAACGACACGTTGTCACGCTTGTAGTTAGATTCTTGCATGATTGCTTTGTCGTCTATACGATTGTAACTTGCCGTAAAGTTGGCATTTTTGTTTCCTCCGGCAATTGTCACACTGTGATTGGAATTGATACCCGTACGACCAAACGAAGCGTCTTGCCAATCGGTGCTTTCCCAAGTGGCTACATCATCCAAGATTTGTTCCAATGTTTGAGCAGGACCATCGTTTGTTCCGCCATTAACATACGATTTATCAAAATAAGCATTAAATTTCGTATGAACCTTTGATTGATCAACACCAATCTTTTCAGTTGTACTTTCTTCTTCTGAATACTTACCAATTGCTTTGAATGCGGCATTTTCGTATTGCATACGAGTGAAGTCTTTGGCATCAAGCACATCGAGTGTTTTAGAGATGTTTTTCCAACCAACATATCCTGTATAATCTACAGAAAAGTTCATCTTGCAATTATCACCCTTGTCATCTCCACCAAGATCTTTCGTAGTGATGATAATTACCCCGTTAGCACCTTGAGCTCCATAGATTGCTGTAGCAGCCGCATCTTTCAACACGTCCATCGATTGAATGTCTGATGGAGAAATGTCGTTGATACTTGACACAGGGAAACCATCGACGATGTACAATGGTTCGTTGCTTTGAGTAAGAGATCCACCACCACGCACACGAATAGAAACGTCTGCATCAGGAGAACCTTCTGTAGCAGTTACACTTACCCCGGTCAATTTTCCTTGCAAAGCTTCAGCAGCAGTAGTAACCGGAACATTTTTGATTTGGTCTGCATTAACCGATGCAACCGAAGTAACGACATCGCGTTTTTTTACAGAACCATAACCGGTCACAACGACTTCTTCAAGGGCTTGTGCAGACTCACCCAATTTTACGTCAACTTTGTTACCGGCAATAGCAACAACTTGCGTTTCCATACCTACGTAGGAAACTTCTAATTCTTTGGATCCGGCCGGTACATTCAGACTGTAGTTTCCATCAAAGTCTGTCATTGTCCCAATTCCGGTACCCTTCACCATGACTGTTGCTCCTATCGCAGGTTCACCTTTGTCGTCAAGCACAGTACCCGAGACCGTGCGGTCTTGAGCAAACGCCGAGACAATAGTGAAAGTTGAAAGGAGAAACAGCGCAAATGAGCGTTTCCAGCTCATCAGGCTTCTCGCCATTTTTTTCATAATAACTGAGATTTTGATATTAATAATCTGTCGTACAAAAAAAATTTCTCAAATGCCTTGCAAAGATAAAATTATCTCTGAAAATAACAAAAAAACAACCTCAAAAAAGAAGAAAAAAACGCAATATGTTTTTTTTGATTTTTCTATTATTTTTTTTATTATTTTTGTGAAATTTTCTTACACAACGAAATACTTTTATAAAAATTATGAAAAAATTATTATTCACACTCTCTTTATTGTTGTTGTTAGTTGGCTGTAAAGACGAGGAACAAAAACAAACCACACCCCCATCAAACGCATCGATTGGATCAAAACATTTTGAAGGTGGCGGAGCAAACACCACCGGAGGAGCCGGAGGAAATGTTTATATCGTCAGTAGTTTAGCAGACGATGGCGGTTCAAACACATTGCGTTATGCAATTGAAAAATCAGGTTCTCGAACCATCGTTTTTGCCGTAAGTGGAACAATTCATTTGAAAGGAGATATTGAAATAAAAAACGGTAACCTTACCATTGCCGGACAAACGGCTCCCGGAGGCGGAATCACCGTTGCCGGAGGTTCTATAAAAATAAAAGCGGACAATGTCATTATTCGCTTTCTTCGATTCAGACCGGGAGATGGCGAAGGCAAGAAAGATGGGAACAACACGACTGACGCTATCGAAGGAGAAGATCGCAAAAACATAGTCATCGACCATTGCTCCATATCATGGGGAACAGACGAATGTGCAAGTTTTTATGGAAACGAAAATTTCACCATGCAATATTGCATTATTTCGGAAGGTCTTGGCTACTATAACACAAGCAAAGGCAAACGAGAACACCGCTATGGCGGACTTTGGGGAGGAAAAAATGCAACTTTTCATCACAACTTGTTGGCTCATCACGAAAGTCGTATGCCACGATTGGATCACGACTACGTTTCCTATCTTCGTGGTCCGGTGGATATTGTGAACAACGTGATTTATAATTGGAGTAGCACATCAACCTACGGAGGCGAAAGTACATCTTGCCGGGGTGCAAATGACAACAACAATTACCGAAAATACAATTTGGTAAACAACTACTACAAGCCGGGTCCAAACACAAGTAGCAAAGAAAACATGTGTCAACCTTGGTCTACCGAATGCGAAAATTGCTGTAAAAATTCAGGAGACCACAAATGTTTGGTTCCGGCACATTTCTACATCTCCGGAAATTATGTCAACGGTCAAGCAAATTTTAATTGGCAAGGTGTAAAAAAACAAGGCGAAGAATCGCTTTCTGCAGAAGATTTTAAAAACAAAATCAAATCGAATTCTCGTTTCCCTATGAATGAAATTCATGCACAACAATCGGCAGAAGATGCGTATGATAGTGTGTTGAAAAAAGCGGGAGCATGCCTCTATCGAGACGAAATCGACACACGAATCATCAACGAGGTTGAAGACGGAAAAGGAAGTCTTGTTGGAAACATTGAAAACTACAAAGAAATTTACCCTGAACTTCCAACCGGAACTGCACCAACAGACACCGACAAAGACGGTATGCCCGACGAATGGGAAACCAAACGTGGTCTTAATCCTTCGGATAAAGCAGACAGACGCTACACAACCATCGACGGTGCACGAACAAATTTGGACGTTTATTTAGATGAATTAGTAGAACATTTATATTGATTTTTCCAAAATCGAAAACCCCAAAGAGCGAGATTTTTCTCGCTCTTTTTTTTTGCTTAAAAAAATACTTTTTCACCCTTTTTAACACACGAATTTTGTTTGTTTTAGAAATTATTTTATTTTTGCAAAACATTTGATAATTTTATATTCTTGTACTTTTATGAAAGAAACGTTAAGTAATCAAATGAGCTGGAAACGCTCATTTGTGTTGCTTCTTCTTTCTGTGTTTGCTATTGTCTCGACATTTGCTCAAGACCGTACGGTCTCGGGTACTGTGCTTGACAACAATGGCGAACCTGCGATAGGAGCAACAGTCATGGTAAAGGGTACCGGAATTGGGACAATGACAGACTTTGATGGAAACTACAGTCTGAATGTGCCAGCCGGATCCAACGAATTAGAAGTTTCCTACGTAGGTATGGAAACGCAAGTTGTCGCTATTGCCGGTAACAAAGTTGACGTAAAATTGGGCGAATCTGCACAAGCCCTTGAAGAAGTCGTCGTAACCGGTTATGGAGAGACAAAAAAACGTGATGTAGTAACTTCGGTAGCTTCGGTCAGTGCAGACCAAATCAAAAACATGCCGGTCACCAACGCCGCTGAAGCTCTTCAAGGAAAATTGACCGGAGTAAGTGTCACAACCACAGAAGGATCGCCAGACGCAGAAGTAAAAATTCGCGTTCGTGGAGGATCGTCACTCACCCAAAGTAGCGAACCATTGTATATCGTCGATGGTTTTCCCGTATCAAGTATCAATGACATTTCGCCGTCAGACATTCAGTCGATGGACGTGTTGAAAGACGCGGCTGCTACAGCAATCTATGGAGCTCAAGGTGCTAACGGGGTAATTATCATTACAACGAAAGATGCCAATGTAAGCGAAAAAGATGGCGAAAGCAAAAGTGTTTTCCATGTTGATTATTCAGGTTATGTAGGTTGGAAAGAAATGTCCAATCCATACAAAATGTTGAATAATCGTGAGTTCACAATGCTTCAATATGAATATGCCTATCTGACAAAACACGCAGATTTAAAATCAGCATTTGACAAATATTTTGACAACGCTTGGGTAGATGGCGGTTCTTACACCCCAACTCCAATAGCAACATTGTTAGATTCGGTACAAGCAAATGTTCCGTTTACAGATTGGCAAGATGAAACGTTTGGAAAAAAAGCGTTGACATCCAATCATAGTATTTCTCTTTCGGGAGGTAATAAAAATGCCAACTTCACAATGAGTTATAATCGTATTGATGATGAAGGAATCATGCAAGAATCAGATTATACTCGAAACAATCTATCGCTGAAAGCGAAATTCAAACCACTAAAAGGTTTAACCATTGGAGCAAGCGTTCGTTATACAAATACAACAGTATTGGGATCCGGAGCCAACACGGCAGATGATGCCGGTTCAAAAACGGAATCTCGTGTACGTAATGCGATTGCATACGTTCCTTTTGAACCATTATTCAAAGATCAATCATCAATTGACGATGAAGAATCATTTGGTTCGATGTATGATCCAATAACAACCATTTCGGATAATTACAAATTCAAACGTGATAACAAATTTAATATGCAAGCGTATGCGGCATATAAATTTTTGAAACATTTCACACTTCGTACCGAGGTAGGTTATGAATATCGCAATACTTCCACCGATCGTTTTTACGGACCAACAGCATATTATTCTCGTGCAGGAGATGGATATTCTGCCGTAGGAGCAACAGGATATAGTTCTGCAATGAAAACAGACTTAATATCTTCTCGTTTGCGTAACACCAATACGTTTGAATATAAACAACGTTACAATGGTGGACACAATTTTTCGATCTTACTTGGAGAAGAAACCGTTGTAGATAAAGGAACGGAATTTAAGTTTACCGGATTTGGATATGAAGGACACTATTCCGGAGCAGAAGTTTTCCAAAATTTAGGATTGGCAAAAGACATGACAAAAACTCAATATATTGATCCAACGGACAATATGTTGTCATTCTTTGCCCGTGCTAATTACGACTACAAAGGTCGTTATTTTGTAACTGCAACATTCCGTGCCGACGCTTCGACACGTTTCAATAAAGAAAACCAATGGGGATATTTCCCTGCCGCTGCAATTGCTTGGCGATTGTCTGACGAACCATTCATGCGTTCAGCCGCTCGAGCAGCAAAATTGTCGAACTTGAAATTCCGCTTTTCTTATGGTGTAGCAGGAAACAACAATGTGGACTTAGGTTATCTACGTTTGGATTACTTAATAAACACTTCTGCTAACATTCCTCTTTCTGCATTTTCGTCTCAAAATTATTTGACTGCAGGAGGAGCAGACAAAATTGCGGCCAACCCTAATTTGAAATGGGAAACGACAACGACTCGTGACTTTGGTATCGACTATGGATTCTTCAATGATCGATTGAGTGGAGCACTTGATTTGTATTGGAATTCTACAAAAGATTTGATTTTGAAATACAAACTATCCAACGGATACAACTTTCAATATCGAAACATTGGGAAAACAAAGAATTTAGGAGTTGAATTCTCTGTAAAAGGCGTAATCTTAGACAAACAATCGAAAGATTTGAACTATAGTTTAACGTTAGATGCCAATATTTCTGCAAACAAAAACACAGTGGAAGATCTTGGAGGTCTTACAGAATATTACGTATCTACAGGATATATGAATACTGGTTATGTTAATGCAGACGCAGAATTTAAGTTAGAAGAAGGTCTTTCTGTAGGTCGTGTTTGGGGATATGTAGCAGATGGTTGGTACACAGCAAAAGATTTTGACACCTACAATCCATCAACCATGATTTGGACAAAAGATGGAAAGATAATTGAAACCGTTGTAGCATCATCTTCATTCGGAGCTCGTCCGGGAACAATGAAATTGAAAGATTTGAATAACGACGGAAAAATTACGGCAGAAGACCGAACAGAAATCGGAAATACGATGCCTGACTTTACCGGAGGATTTTCTCTTGGAGCTCACGTTGGCGGTGACGCATGGGGTCGTGTAGATGTAGCTGCAAACTTCACTTATTCGTATGGAAATGATGTGGTAAACATGACCGCCATGGATATGACCGCAATCAATGAAAAAACAAAAATGCGTAATAGTTTGGAATCGGTAGCTTTCGGAAAACGCTATTCTCTATTTGATGAATCAGGAAACTATTTGCCTGATCAAGGTGTTGTAGGAGGAAGTGGATTGGTAGAAGGCGAAGCGTACAATCAAATGGCACAAATGTTAGATGACGACAATGCCGGAGCAACCGTAGCAAGTCCAATTCAAGAAAATGCCGCATTGACATCAAACGTAGTAGAAGACGGTTCGTATTTGCGTTTGCAATCATTGACTGTTGGATATTCTTTACCAGACAAATGGTTGCGTAAAGCATACATTACAAAAGCACGAATTTTCTTTACGGCATCTAACTTGTTTACTGTAACCAACTATAGCGGATCGGATCCGGAAGTTGATACCGGATCAAAACGTAATCCACTTGCAGTAGGTATTGACTGGTCTGCTTATCCAAAGAGCCGTGCATTCAATTTTGGTATAAATCTTTCTTTCTAAATCCTCTAAACATATAAGATATGAAACAGTTAAAATATATTGTCATTTCTGTAATGTTTGCTATGGGGATGACATCATGTGAAGATTTTTTTGACACAAAAACTCCATCTGCGATGGATACACAAGTGTACAATTCAGCATCCATGACCGAACAAGTTATTGCGTCTGTGTATAACGAATTTGCAACAGATAGATTTTATCGCAATCGTTTGGCTTGTGGCTACATGGGCTTGAATACGGATATTGAATATTGTACAAAATCCGGAAATCAAGGAACTTGGACAAAATATGCCGGCACACCGGTAAATTCAGATATTTCTCAATCAGCAGGAAAAGACCCTTGGGGATTGTTTTCAGTAAATATCGAACGTCTAAATGTAGCAATAGACGGAATCCGTACATTGTCGGACTTGAATAAAAAAGAATTTCAATACTATTTGGGAGAATGTTTATTCTTGCGAGCATTTATTTATTTGGAACAATTAAAACTTTGGGGCGATGTTCCTGCATCATTTGAACCATTGGACGTTACGGATCCAAATGCAATTTATGTGGAAAAAGTAGATCGAAATATCGTATTTGAACAAATTCGTAAAGACTTGAAAGAAGCGGCGGATTTGATGCCATGGTCGCAAGAATGTCCTGGAATGGCACAAAACAACATTTGTCGTCCAAGCAAAGGAAGTGCGTTAGGTTTGTTAGCTCGTGCGAATTTATTATACGCAGGGAAAGCAATTCGTCCGGCACAATTCATAAAAGGAGGCTGTGCAGAAACTGTGGTAAAATACAATGTGGAAGATCCTGCAATTCGTCAAGAATTATACAAAGAAGCAGCCGACGCTTGTGCACAAATCATCAACCACGATGATGCTAAATTTAAACCTGAGTTTATAAATATTTTCAAAGATCTTTGCGAAGACAAAACCTCTTATTCTGACACAGAATATTTGTGGGTAATGCCTTTCAACGATGGTAGTCGTGGTCAGTTTTTGAACTACAATTCTCCAAAATCTACAGGAGCAAATGGACAATTGAAAAATCAAAAAACAGGTTCGACAAACTCAGTCCAAGCAGTTGTACCTTCTTTTGTATTCAAATATGATCCTCAAGACAAACGAAAATGGGTTACAATTGCTCCATTTGAATGGGTTCAAGGAACCGGAGATGACTATTCAAAAACGGCTGAAACATGTGAAAAATATTTTCCAGAATCAACAGCAAGCGATAAAAAATTGTATCCAAAGAAAAGAACCATTGAAGGTTTGTATTTAGGAAAATATCGTGTAGAATGGTTGAATCGCGAACGTGGCGGGAATGACGATGGTGTAGATTTCCCAATCATACGATACACAGATGTTTTGTTGATGTATGCAGAAGCTTGTGCGGCAAATATCGACGGTTTCACATACGATGCGGGAGCAACTGTTTCTCCTCAAGCATGCTTGGATAAAGTACGTACTCGTGCCGGATTGACTCCGGTAACCTTGACACTCGAAGCATTGCAAGACGAACGAGCATTTGAATTCTGTGGAGAATATATTCGTAAATGGGATTTGATGCGTTGGGGTATTTGGAAAGAAAAAATGATTGCGACTCAAGCCGAGTGTGTAGCGATGGGGGATACTTATGCATCAAAAGAAATTTTTTACAAATTAAAATTAAACGATGACTTAAAAGACCCTAAAGCAACAGTCGTTCATGCGTATGAATTTGAAGAAATCTATGGATTACACGCTTCAGAAACAGAAGACAAATCGGCTTTAAACACAGAAGAAGCATCAGTTTGGTGGTATAGTTCTAATATTTTCGTATCAGATTCAGAAGGAAATCTTCTAAAATCGTATAAGTTATATAATTATGAAAATAATTATAATGAAAATAAATTGAATGAACGATTCTTCTGGCCTATATTCCAAAATAATTTAGGATCAAGTAACGGTTCGTTGTGGAATGATTATGGATATTAATACCTATTCAGACTTATAAACGAACAAAAAATTTTGAATAAACCCCAAAGTTTTTTATCCAAACTTTGGGGTTTATTTCTCTTTTAGTCCTTAAGATTTCCATAAAAAAATTGGCAAAAAAATATGAAAAAAATAATTGTAATTATAACACTCTCTCTTTGTTTGTTCGGTTGCAAAAACGATGATAAACAAACCAATTCATCACAAACCCCACCTTCAATTTCTGCTCTTGGAATAGAAGGAGGCGGTAAATACACAACCGGAGGAAAAGGCGGTGTTATTATCCCTGTGACAAGTCTTGAAGACGATTTGCAAAAATCCGGAACATTGAGATATGCTCTTTCAAGACCGGGAGCAAAAACGATTATTTTCAACGTTTCCGGACAAATAAAATTAAAATCCGATCTTGTTATCAAAAAGGGGAATTTGACTATTGCCGGACAAACCGCTCCCGGAGAAGGAATTTGTATTTCCGGCTACCCTGTTATTGTAGATGCAGACAACGTCATTCTTCAATTCCTTCATTTTCGATTAGGAGATGATAATGTAACTGAAGCAGATGCTCTGACTTGTGTTGGGCAAAACAATATCATTATCGACCATTGTTCCATGTCGTGGAGTGTAGACGAATGTGCGTCTTGTTATGGAAATACTAATTTTACAATGCAATGGTGTATGATTTCGGAAAGTTTACGAGAATCTATTCATGACAAAGGAACGCATGGATATGGAGGAATTTGGGGAGGAACCAATGCTACATTCCACCACAATTTGTTAGCTCATCATGATAGCAGAAATCCACGTTTTGATCATGATTATGTAGCAGAAGGCTCTCGTGGTCCTGTAGATTTCGTAAACAATGTCATCTACAATTGGAAAGGAAACAGCACCTATGGCGGAGAAAGTCAAGATGTGGCTGATTATCGTAAATTCAACATGGAAAACAATTACTATAAATATGGTCCAGATACAAAAGAAGGAGCCATTCGTTATAGAATTTTAAATCCAACGGTTAAATGCCCGACAGATCCAACCACAGAATGTGGTTCAAACAATCCGGGACACTTTTATATCTCCGGAAATTATGTAGATGGTTATCCAGACGCCACTGCCGATAATTGGGGGAAAGGAGTGCAAGGTGTTAGTTCTGATATTATTACAAAAATCAAACATACTTCTCGATTCGCAATGCCTGAAATCAAAAACAAACAATCAGCAGAAGATGCATATAATAGTGTGTTGGAAAAATGCGGAGCAAGCAAACAACGTGACATCGTAGATACACGAATAATCAATGATGTTAAAAACAGAACCGGCAATCTTATCAATTCTCCGAGCGATGTTGGCGGTTATCCGGAATATGCAACCATAGAAAACAATAAAGATAGCGATTTTGATGGAATGCCAGATGAATGGGAAGATGCGAATGGACTAAACAAAAACAATTACAAAGACGGAAAAGAATATACTTTTTCTACTGATTATTCTAATTTTGAATGGTATCTGTATGACATTGTCAAACATTTATATTGATACTTCAAAAAAAATAACAACAAAAAAGAGCGAGAAAAAATCTCGCTCTTTTTTTTATGCCTAATACAATTACGGTTGAATCAAAATTTGTCTTTTAAAAATCTCGTCCAAAGAAACCTGAAATGTTTCCGTTGTCAAAATCCCTTTTATAGTTCCTATTTGTTCAAGAATAATTTGTAACAAATGTTTATTATTTTTCGCATATACTTTTATAAACATTGCGTATTTTCCAATTGCATAATGACATTCCACAACTTCCGGAATCAACTTGATTTGAGTAACAACTTCTTCAAAATAACTTAAATCTTTCAATACAACACCCAAAAAAGCACACGTCTGATACCCTAATTTATGCGTATCCAAAACATATTCACTACCTTGAATAATTCCACCATTTGTCAACTTTTGTACACGTTGATGAATTGCCGCACCAGAAACTCCGCATTCTCGAGCAATTTCCAAAAAAGGAGTCTTTGCGTTACACGAAATAATACGAAGTATTTTTTTGTCTAAAACATCTAATTCCATAATATCAAATTCTATCGTTACCAAAAACAAAGGTACAAAAAAGCATTTATAACAAAATAAATTTTAAGCATGTTTAAAAACATAACAAAAAAAAGACGATGTCAATCAAACATCGCCTAAAAAAATCGTGGAGCTGACGGGAGTCGAACCCGTGTCCAAACGAGGAAATCATACGCTTTCTACATGCTTATCTTCGCCTTTGATTTTCGAGAAAAAGCAAGACCGAAGCCACCAACTCTTTCCTTATCCTTTAAAACTTTATCAAAGCATCAAGGCATACTTTGACTATCCCCTATTTTCCTACACCGCTAAATCAGACGCTTAAGGGAAATAGCTTCTGAGCGATGTCTTGTCGCAACACCCGTGTTGCGATTAAGCCAATAATCTACTATACTTCAATTAGGCAGCAAGAGCGTAATTAGATTCGCCAGTTACTGTTCGCCATCATAGATTTAAGTGATAGATGACGTCTCACTGCATGCTTACATACCACCTCTACCCGCTGTCAAAACCAAACAGCCCCTTTACAGCATTGATAGATAAATTATCTTCTTTTCTTCTTTTTCTTTTTTGAATCGACTGCTGATTTTTTAGTTGCTGTCGGAATATTAAACGAAAGCATTACTTCATGCGTATTGTAGTTTCCGATACCAAATCCAAGTTCATAAGCATAACCAACACGAAGGAATGTCCATTCTACTCCAAGCATGATTGGCATATATGGAGCTGCCGAAAAATCATTCAAATTAAAACCAAGACCACCCCAACACATCAAATCCTTTACCCCGAACTCGCTTTCAAATCCACGATAATAACCTATACAAGATAAATTAACCACATTGGCTTGTCCTGAATTCATATAAAGAACACTTGGTGCAATATGCCAATCTCCTCCGGCAACAGGTATAGATCCCCGAGCATAAACATAATAAGTTTGTGTTGGAGAAAACGTTGTTATTTTATTCAACATTCCTATGTGATTGATTGAAGCTCCAACCAAAAAATATGGATGAGAATACTCTATACCAAATGCCACATCAGGATTGATCTTACTTTCATTTATCAAACCGGCAGAAACACTTTCCTCATTTCCATAATTCCCAATCAAATCTCGGTCATACGTTTTTTGAATCAAATGAATTCCCGCACTAAGACCAAACGAAAGCAATCCTCGATCTGATAAATCCAAGTTATATGCATAAGCAACTTTAGCATTTATATTTGTTCGACCAAGCCCAATAGCATCATAAGTAAACGTTCCTCCAAAACCTGACTTTATACTTTCCACAAATCCATGAACATTTAATACTTCAGACTTAGGAGCTCCATCTCCAAAACCTACCCATTGAAAACGGGTTTGTGAGAATATATTCACGTTTCCACTATTCCCCATACCGGCAGGGTTATAATTGATACGTGAAAACATTTGAGATGAAAGCGAAGGAGCTAATTCGTGCTGTGCAAAAATAGAAATAACAGACAAACACGACAAAACAACTGTCACTAAATATTTCTTCATTGTATTCATTTCTTACATTCCTCCCCGATCTTATTTTGCAGATTCTTCTGCGTTAGGTTCTACATTTTTTTGATCAGTTGGAACTGAATTTGAAACTGGAGTTGGTAGAGGTTCTTGATAAATACGTACTTCTACACGACGGTTTTGTTGACGTTCATCTTCTGTTTTTGCATGCTCAACAACAAGAGCTTTTTCTCCAAATCCTTTGGTCAACAATTTTTCTGGTGGGAATCCCTCTTTTATCAAAAGATCTCGAACGAAGTTTGCACGACGTTCAGATAATTTTTGATTGTATCGATCCGATCCTCGCTCATCTGTATGTCCTGTTACTTCAAACGTTTCGTTCGGGAATTGTTTCATTTCTGAAACCAACTCATTGAATTGAACGATAAATTCTTCTGACAAATGATCTATATCAAAATCAAAATAGAACAAAACGAAATTCCATTCTTTCTTAAATTGAACCATCGGATCTGGCTCTGGTTCCGGTGGAATAGGAATCACAGGTGGAATAATCGCAGGATCAGGTTTTTTGCGAAACAAATAAACATCATCTCGTCCTTTTGGATTACGATTTGAGACCAAAAATATATGTTTATCATTTGCAATTAAGTTTTTATCAATAAAATTTGAATTAAATGGTTTTCCCATATCTTCGCCTTTTGTCCATTGTCCATTGACAAAATATGATTTCATCAATTGCACACCATATCCCTTGCTTGTAGTTGAATAATACAAAACCGAATCTCCAACACAAAAAGCATAATCTTCACGACCTTGAGAATTAACTCCATTTCCACAGTTAACCGGACGGCTCCATGTTCCATCAGGGTTTCTATCAATATAGTAAATATCTGTAGAACCTACATTATTATATTCTCTTTGACGTATTCGTGCAGTAAAATAAATACGATTTCCGCCTTTTGCTACCGAAGGATTACGAAATCCCGAAAGACCAATTTCTCGATAATTCCATCCTGCAACCAACATATAATTTTCCTTTGCACGTTCCGTTCCGACACCCTCAATTTTCATCTTTGTTGGTTCTTGCCATTTACCTTTCAAAGCCTCAGATTGATAAAGAGCATAATCTTTATCTACCTTATCGTACTTTGCAAAATACAGCATTTGATATACACTATCATACGCAACAACACCAGAACCTTCTATTCCTAATTTATTCAATTCTTTTGATAATTTAGGTTTAGTAAGGTCTCCATTTTCCTTAATATTACAAGTAAAAGGAACCGGTTTTGTTGATTTACCCTTTGGATTAGGTTTCATCACAATAATCTGATTATTACGATAAAATGAAATATTACTTTCATTTACAGCTTTATTCATAGAAGCCGCTCGTAAATCATAATCTTCTCGATATTGACCATCTACAGCGAATACTTCCAAAGAAGTCATCGCCAAAGAAAATGCCAATAAAACTACCTTAAAATTAGTTCTCATTAAAGGATATATATTATTTATTTATATCAAATTTATTATCGTCTCTCTATTTCGATTGTACCTCGTATTTGTTGCTTTTCGCCATTCATTTCATATTCTATAATATAGAAATAAACTCCCGCATCTGAACGATTGATTGATTCTGCACTCCAGCCTCCATTCTTCTCATTGCATACTTGTCGTCCATAA
>JAGCLW010000006.1 GCA_017646805.1 Paludibacteraceae bacterium
AATGTGTTAATATGGGAATTGGAGTTTTGGGACCAGATGTGAATGAAAGTGATTTGAATTTTTCCGTAACGAAAAATGGAGACATTCGTTTTGGATTGGGAGGTATAAAAGGAGTTGGCGAAGCCGCTGTTGAAAGCATTCTCAAAGAACGCGAGAAAAATGGTAATTTCAAAGATATTTTTGATTTTGTCGAACGAGTCAATTTGTCGTCTTGTAATAAAAAGACGATGGAAAGTTTGATTTATGCAGGAGCGTTTGATTCGTTGGACGGTTGTAATCGTGAGCAATATTTTATTGAAAATGAAAAAGGAGAATGGCAACTTAATGATGTGATTATTCGTTATGGAAACCGATTCCAATCGTCAAAAAATGATTCACAAGCGTCTCTTTTTGGAGATGATGTTTTTGTTGATATAATGAGACCTTCTTTGCCTCAAAATGTGCAATGGAGCCGAATTGAGCGTCTGAATAAAGAACGAGAGGCAATAACGATTTGTTTGTCATCTCATCCGTTAGATGATTATTTTGTAGAAATCAAAAAAGGCACTACTCATTCGTTGAAAGATTTGCCTACGGAAGAAGAATTGCGAAATAATTCGGATAAATATCAGCATCTTTTGAATGAAAAAATTTTAGTTGCCGGACGAGTTGCAGATGTGAAAGAGGGAACGATTCGTAATGGAAATCGGGCAGGAGAACCGTATGGAGGAATAAAATTGGAGGATTATGATTCTTCTCGAGAATTCATGTTTTGGGGAAAAGATTTTACAACGTATCATGCTTTTTTGAGAAAAGATTGTTATTTGATGATCGAAGGCGTTGTTCAAGATCGTCGTACGAAATGGAACAAATGGAATAAGCCTCAAGAAACCAAAGTAGAAGAGATTGTCCCGCTTGAATTTAGCGTAAAACGAGTTGTTTTTCTTCATGAAGTGTTGTCAAATGTTTCGGCTATAAAATTTGTAATAAACGTTTCGGAGTATGATTTGGGAATTTATCAAGAATTGTTGAACCTTGTAAAAGGTCAAAAATCAACAGAGTCATATCGCTCGGTTCGTCTTGATTTTGAATTTCTTTTTAATGGAATGAAAATTTCTAAATATTCAAAATTGAGTTTGTATTTGACTCCGGAAATAAAAGAGTTTTTACGAAAAAATCATAAAGTTTTAGATTATTCATTTAAATTTGATTAATTATGAATACCAAGAAAAAGAACGCTTTTGATGAGACTTTTATGCGACGAGCAATACGGATTTCGATAGGAAATATAAACCAAAATGGAGGACCGTTTGGTGCTGTTATTGTGAAAGATGGTCAAATTGTGGCGGAATCCGGAAATCGTGTGACGGAAAATCTGGATCCGACGGCTCATGCTGAAATTATGGCAATTCGTCAAGCTTGTGAAAAATTAAAAACCTTTGATTTGTCTGGTTGTGAAATTTACTCTTCTTGCGAACCTTGTCCGATGTGTTTGTCTGCAATTTATTGGGCTCGTCTCGACGCATTATATTTTGCCAACACAAAAGAAGATGCAAAGCGAATCGATTTTGACGATTCGTTTATTTATGAGCAAATTCCCTTGTCAATAGAAAAACGATCAATTCCCACTTCGCAACATTTGCACGAAGAAGCGTTGGAAGCATTTCGTATTTGGGAAGCAAAAACGGATAAGGTTTGTTATTGATAAAGAAAGTTTTTCGCAGAAAAGAATCATTCTCTTCTGCGATTGTTTTTTTAGCAAAATAGATTCAATTTGTGTATCTTGATTTTTAATTGTATATTTGCAAAGATGTGAAGTTATATTTTTGAAAATTAAAATTGAGACTATGAAAAATAATTATTGTGTAATCATGGCAGGAGGAATCGGAAGTCGATTTTGGCCATTTAGTAAAAATAATAAGCCAAAACAATTTCTTGATTTTTTTGGAACCGGGCGTTCGCTTTTGCAAATGACTTTTGATCGTTTTGCAAATGTCGTTCCGGCGGAAAATATTCTGATTGTAACAAATAAAGTTTATAAGCAACTTATTCTTGAACAATTGCCACAGATTAAGGAGTCTCAGATTTTGCTTGAACCAATGCGTCGAAATACAGCTCCTTGTATAGCATACGCTATTTCATGGATAAAAAGCGAAAATGAAAACGCAAATATAATTGTTGCACCATCGGATCATTTGATTCTGAAAGAATCGGAGTTTTTGGACGTTATCCGAAAAGGTCTTGATTATGTAAAACATAATGATACGCTTTTGACTTTGGGTATCAAACCAAATCGTCCGGAAACCGGTTATGGTTATATTCAAATAGAAGAAATGAACGGAGAGTTTTGCAAAGTGAAAACTTTTACCGAAAAACCAGATCTTGAATTGGCAAAAGTCTTTTTGGAAAGTGGCGAGTTTTTTTGGAATTCCGGAATATTTTTGTGGAATGTACAGACGATTTATAAGGCATTTGAAGAATTGTTGCCAGATGTTTTTGCTCGTTTTGAATCCGGAAAAGAAAAGTGGAATACTCCGGCAGAAGAAGCTTTTATCAATGAAATATATCCTTCGTGCGAAAATGTTTCGATCGATTATGGCATTTTAGAAAAAGCAAACAATGTGTCTGTTCTTTGTGCTGAGTTTGGTTGGAGTGATTTAGGAACTTGGGGTTCGCTTTATGAACTTTCGCCAAAAGATGAAAATGAGAATGTGACATTGAAGTGTTATACACAATTTTATCAATCAAAAGGAAATGTTGTTGCTCTTCCTGAAGGGAAATTGGCCGTGATAGAAGGTTTGCAAGATTATATTATCGCCGAGTCAGATAATACGATTTTGATTTGTAGAAAAACAGAAGAACAAAAAATTCGTCAAATGGTAAACGATGTCGCAGTTCGTTTTGATGGTGATTATATTTAATTAAAAGTTAAAAAAATAGTTAAAATGGGTCTTTTTACTTTTTTTGGAAATCGAAACAAACCACGTCCTTTTAATTATCAGCCGATTTATTGGGATCCTGAAAAAGAAGAACGCGAAAAAAGAGAAAAACGAATAGAAGAAGAATTAGGAAAAAAGACAGTCGACGGAGAATTTCGCACGTCAATCAAACGTGGATCTTTTCGAAAATATTCAGATCGATTAGATACAGAGAAACGTCGCTCTCAACAAAGAAAAGAAATTAGAAAATTGGTCATCGTTGTCTTTTTGTTGATTGTCGTCTTTTTGTTTTTTTGGACAAATGGCGAGCAAATGATTTCTCTTTATTTTTGATTTTATTTAAAATAAATTGCTTTGGATATAATACACTTATTACCGGAATCTGTTGCTAGCCAAATTGCTGCCGGAGAAGTTGTCGATCGACCTTCTTCTGTCGTAAAAGAATTGGTTGAGAATGCAATCGATGCAAACGCAACCAATATTCGTGTTAATATCAAAGATTCCGGACGAACGTTGATTCAGGTCGTTGATAATGGAAAAGGAATGAGCGAAACGGATGCTCGAATGGCGTTTGAACGTCATGCGACATCCAAAATACAATCGGTAGATGATTTGTATCTTCTTCGTACAATGGGATTTCGTGGCGAAGCTTTGGCTTCGATTGCTTCGGTGGCACAAGTGGAGTTGAAAACGCGAAAATCAGACATGGATTTAGGTGTTCGTCTTGAAATAGACGGATCTAATCTGGTTGAAAAAGAACAGATTGTTTGTAATGAAGGAAGTGTATTTTCTGTAAAAAATCTTTTTTTTAACGTTCCGGGTCGACGTCGTTTTTTGAAATCGAACGAAACGGAATTTAGACATATTCTCACCACATTTAGTCGCATCGCGATTATTTATCCTCAAATTGCTTTTTCGCTTTATCATGATGATAAACTGATTTATGATTTGCCTTCAACTTCTTTGCTTTCAAGAATTATTGATATTTTCGGAAAACGATTGAAAAATCAACTTTTACCAATAGAAGTTCAGACTGAGCATGTGCATATATCAGGTTATGTAGGAAGTCCGGATTCTGCTACAAAAAGCGGATCGAATCAATATTTTTTTGTAAATGGTCGATTTATGAAACATTCAGGATTTCATCGAGCTGTTTTACAAGCTTATGATCGACTATTGATGCCTTCTACAACTCCCAACTATTTTATTTCGCTTACGCTTGATCCTCAAAGTATAGATGTGAATATTCATCCTCAAAAAATAGAGGTTAAGTTTGATAATGAAAAATACGTTTGGGCGATTCTGAATGCGGCAGTTAGAGAGTCTTTAGGAAAATTCAATATTGTTCCCGGACTTGATTTTGATAATCCTGTCGATGTTCAAATTCCGACTATTCCGACAGAAGGAGTGATTCGTAAACCTTCAATAGGAGCAGATCCGACATTTAATCCATTTAAAGGAACGACTTCGTCGGTGATGAAAAAAACGGATTGGAATGAACTTTATGCCGGATTTCAAAAAGAAAAGGAAGTAGAGACGCAATCTCAACAAATTCAGTTTGAAGAAAATATGGTTTCGACTGATAATTTGAGCGAATTTTCGGTTTTTGATTTGTCAAAAATAGACGTTGAGACGTTGTCTTTTTTACGAATGAATCAGCAATATGTTTTTGCGGTGAGCAATGGATATTTGTTGATGATTCATTTGCAACGTGCAGTTTTCAAAGTGATGTTTGAACGTGTAAAAAGAATGTTTTCTCAACAACAACCGACAAAACAAATGCTTCTTTTCCCGGAGATTTTGGCATTTTCGGCAGAACAAGAAGTTGTGATGGAAAATCTTGTGGACGAGTTGATTGCGATTGGTTTTGAATTAGAAAATCTTGATTTAAATCAATGGCAATTGACTGCAATTCCTGCTGATTTGTCAGCTTTTTCTGCTTCAGTTTTGATTTCGGATATGGTGTCGGAAGTGATGATTGATGGTGTTTTGGACAAACAACGATTGCAATATGAGATGTCTTTTTCGTTGGCAAAAAGAATGACGGAGTCTTTTCGTCAAGTAAATTCTGATGAAGAATTAAAATTGATTCTTGGCGAATTGTTTGTGTCGGATAGTCCTAATTATACTCCGGACGGCAAAATGATTGTTAGAGTTTCGACTCCGATGGATTTTTTTGGAGAATAAATTTGTAAAAAAAATAATATAGTGAAAGTTGTAATTATAAAATATGGAGCCGGAAATGTTCGTTCGGTTCTTTATGCGTTGGAGCGACTTGGCGTTTTTGCGGAAGTGTCTGATGATTTTGATGTTATCCGGACGGCGGACAAAGTGATTTTTCCCGGAGTGGGAGAGGCTTCTTCGGCAATGAAATATTTGCAAGAAAAAGGATTGGATAAATTGATTCCTACATTGACACAACCTGTGCTTGGGATTTGTCTCGGATTGCAATTGATGTGCGATTCGTCAGAAGAAGGAAATACAAAGTGTTTAGGAATTTTTCCTCAAAAAGTAAGAAAATTTCCTGATGTGATGAAAGTTCCTCAAATAGGTTGGAATAATGTGTTTGATTTGAAAACCACGATTTTTAACGAAGTAAAGGAAAATTCTTACGTTTATTTTGTTCATGGATATTATGCAGAGTTGGGAGATTATACGATAGCTAAGGCTGATTATATTATGCCGTATAGTGCAGCTTTGCATCGAGATAATTTTTATGCAATGCAATATCATCCGGAAAAATCAGGTTCGGTGGGAGAGCAAATGCTTCGTAATTTTATTAACTTATAAAAAAGATAGGAAGATGTTGACAAAACGAATAATTCCGTGTCTTGATGTGAAAGATGGACAAACGGTTAAGGGAGTTAATTTTCTTAATATAAAAGAGGTGGGTGATGCTGTTGAATTGGGAGCTCAGTATGCCCGTGATGGAGCAGATGAATTGGTTTTTCTTGATATTACGGCAACGAATGAAAAACGCAAAACATTGTCTTCTCTTGTGACACGAATTGCACAACATATCAATATTCCGTTTACTGTAGGAGGAGGTATATCGTCGGTAGAAGATGTTTCGGTGTTGCTTAATTGTGGTGCAGATAAAATTTCCATCAATACTGCGGCAGTGAAAAATCCTACATTGATTTCGGATCTTGCCAATTTGTTTGGAAGTCAATGTGTTGTGTTGGCAGTTGATACAAAATTTGATAATGGAGAATGGTGGGTTTATTTGAATGGAGGTCGGGTGCCGACAACAATTCGTACGATAGATTGGGTGAAAGAGGCTGTAGATCGTGGAGCGGGAGAAATTTTGTTGACATCAATGAATAATGACGGAACGAAAGACGGTTTTGCATTGGATATAACACGCACGGTAAGTGAGATGGTGAATGTGCCGGTAATTGCAAGCGGTGGAGCCGGAATTATGGATCATTTTGTTGATGTATTTAATGAAGGAAAAGCAGATGCGGCTCTTGCGGCAAGTATTTTTCATTATAAAGAAATTGACATCATGGATTTGAAACGACATTTGAAATCAAAAGGAATAGATATTCGTTTGTAAAATAATAAAAATAAAAAAACACATGAAAATCGCAGTTTTTTCAACACATTCGTATGACCGTGAATATTTGTTAGAAGTTGCCGGACATCATCAATTTGTATTTTTTGAAGTTCAATTGAATATTGACACGGTAAATCTTACGCAAGGATTCGATGCCGTTTGTGTATTTGTTAATGATCACGTTGGAGCAAACGTAATTGAGCAATTGAAAAAAAATGGCATAAAAGCAATTGCTTTGCGTTGTGCCGGATTTAATAACGTTGATTTGCAAGCGGCAAAAAATGCAAATATTGTAGTGGTTCGTGTGCCGGCATATTCTCCTGAAGCTGTTGCAGAACACGCAATGGCACTTATTTTAACTCTGAATCGAAAAACGCACAAAGCGTACAATCGTATTCGTGAAAATAATTTCTCGCTTGAGCGTCTTACCGGATTTAATTTGTACCAAAAAACGGTTGGGGTTGTCGGAACGGGATTGATTGGTTCTGCATTCTGTCGTATTCTAAAAGGTTTTGGTTGTCATATTATTGCGTATGATTTAATTGAAAATCCCGAAATGAAAACTCTCGGAGTGCAATATGTTTCAATGGACGATTTGTTAGCTCAATCGGATATTATTTCTCTTCATTGTCCATTATCTCCGGCAACTCAACATTTGATTGATGCAAAAAGTTTTGCAAAAATGAAAGATGGCGTTATGCTGATCAATACCAGTCGTGGAGCTTTGATCAACACAAAAGATGCTATTTCTGCTTTGAAACGAAAAAAAATAGGTTATTTGGGTATCGATGTTTATGAGCAAGAAGAAAATTTGTTTTATAAAGATCTTTCAGAAAATATTATTCCTGATGATACAATCGCTCGTTTGATGTCATTCCCAAATGTGATGATGACTTCTCATCAAGGATTTTTTACAAAAGAAGCTCTTTCGCAAATTGCTTCCATTACAATCGGAAATCTTGATGATATTGAGCAAAATCGACCTTGTCCTAATGTTGTAAATGTATAAATGTTTTTTTTTATGAAAATTAAAATTTTATTTATCAATGTGCTTTTGTTGTTATTCTCATCAATTTCTTTCGCACAAAATATGTCGTGGGAAGAATTATTGAAAAGAACACAACGTCCTCTTATTGAGCCAATTCGTGATGAGGCAACAGGTTTGTATGGTTATCAAAATACAAAAACAGGAAAAATTATTGTCCCATGCAAATATCAATTCGCACTTACTTTTTCAGAAGGTCTTGGAGCTGTTAATGTGGGAGGAAAAGTGCGTTATGATGCAGAATATGCAGAAGATTATGTTTGTACGGGAGGTCTTTGGGGTTATGTAGATTCTACCGGAGTAGTTGTGATAAAACCACAATTTACGGCGGCAGATCAATTTAGCGAAGGTTTTGCAACGGTGGAAAAAAATAAACTGAAAGCACTTATTGATAAAACAGGAAAAGTACTTTGTCCTTTTATTTATGAATACTTATTTCCGGCTTCAGAAGGACTTTGCGTTGCGGCAAAAGGAAAACCTCTTCGTTTTGGATTTATCAATACAGAAGGAAAAGAAGTAATCGATTTTGACTACGAAGAGGCAAATAGTTTTTTGAAAGGAAGAGCTCAAGTCGTGCGTTATGGAGCAAGATTTTATATCAATAAAGAGGGAAAACGAGTAAATTAAATTTTTTTTATGACAAAAATAGGACTTCTTTCCGATACACATACATATCTCAATCCTCGAATTTTTGAACATTTCAAAGATGTTGATCAAATTTGGCATGTTGGGGACATCGGTTCAATAGAAGTTGTTGAACAATTAGAAGCTTTTAAGCCTTTTCGTGCCGTTTATGGAAATATTGATGGTTACGAAATTCGTCAAAAATATCCGATTCATGATCGTTTTTTTTGTGAAAAAGTAGATGTATTAATGACTCATATCGGAGGATATCCCGGACGATATGATCGTTCAATCAAAACGATTCTTCACGAACAACCTCCAAAATTATTTATTTCAGGGCATAGTCATATTTTGAAAGTAATGTATGACAAATCGTTAAATTTACTTCACATAAATCCTGGAGCTGCCGGACGATATGGATTTCATAAAGTTAGTACGATTGTTCGTTTTGAAATAGAAAATACACATATTCAGAATTTAGAAGTGATAGAATTATTAAGTATATAAAAAAATATCCTCTTTTTTTGAGGATATTTTTTTTGTTTAAATGATTGATATAAAGTATATTATTTGTTGTTATTATTATATCTTAATAGTATATCGTTTAAAAATTTTCAAAAAATAATTCAAAAAAAGTTTGGAGGGAAAGAAAAAAGGTATTATTTTTGCACCCGCTTTTGGACGGA
>JAGCLW010000034.1 GCA_017646805.1 Paludibacteraceae bacterium
AGAAAAGAGCGAGGTGAAGAAAATCATTGACCGCAACGGAATAATCTATATCGAGAAAGACGGCACAAGATATTTCCTAAACGGAGTCAAAGTGGAATAAACACACATGATGTTTTAAACAAAAAGAATCCTGCTCAAAAACGAGCAGGATTTTTTTATATTACAAATTCAAATTTTTGTTTTTATATCATTTACTTGAAAAATTGAACATATCCGTCAAAATCACTCAATGGACGAATTTTTGGCACATTTGAGTAAACTCGCTGTTGGAGTTGGATTTCTTGATCGTAAGGTATAGTTTTACTTGAATCAAAACGCAATACCGCATAATAAGGTGCGTTCTCTGCACTAAAGCCCAATTCTTGCAATGCTTGTGCTGTCCAAATCTGAAATCCCTTTTTGGTCAGTTTGAATATGATTAGTCTTCTTTTTCCTTGTTATCAACACGAAGACGAGCAGTTGATATCTGCTTTCGGAGCTGCTCTTGTAACAATTCTTTGGGCGGTAATTCTGTATAGTATTGCGCTACTTTGATACCAGAATCTTCTAACTGAAGCAGTTCTATCTGTTCATTACTACCTTCTGCACAAAGTAATAAACCTAGGGGAGACTCTTCTCCTTCGTTTCGTTCATGTTTGTCTAAGTAACGTAAATATAGTTCCATTTGCCCCTTGTAAGCAGGTTTGAAGCGTGTTCGCTTAAGGTCTATCGCTATGAGGCGACGTAATTTGCGGTGATAGAATAACAAGTCTAGTCGAAAATCTTCTCCGTCTATAATCATTCGTTTTTGCCGTTCAACAAAAGTAAATCCACTACCTAACTCCATTAAGAATTGCTGAATGCCATTAAGTAACATGTCTTCTAAATCTCGCTCTTGATAAAATCCCGTCAGACCTGTAAAATCAAGAAAGTAAGGGTTCTTGAAGACTAAATCAGGTGACAATCTATTGTCATCTCGGAGGGTAGCCAATTCGGCACGGATAAAGTCTTCTGGTTTGCGGCTGATAATGGTACGTTCGAATAGCATGCTATCTATTTCTTTTCGCAGTCGCTTTACACTCCAATGTTCGCTTGCTGCCATAGTAACATAAAACTCGCGTGCTAAGTTATCTTTGAGCGGCAAGACTTCCATAAAATGACTCCAATACAATTTGGTCGATAGTGTCGACACTATTTCTACTTTTGGAAATGCTTGTGAGAATTGTATCATTCTACGCAAATTGCGATCAGTAAAGTCTTTTCCGTATAATTCAGTCAATTTGGTCGACAACGTCGACACAATTTGCTGGCCATACGCGGCTCGCTGTCCTTCAAGAACATAAGTGTGAATAGTATCTCCTATATGCCAATACATCATAGTCATAGTATTACTGACTGAAACCGCTACTTGCTGGCGAGCTTTGTCAATGATGTTGCATAGATTGTCTAAAAGAATTTTGTCTATTTTAATAATCTCATTCATGATAGATTACCGCCGTAGCGGATTTTTTTATATCATTTACTTGAAAAATTGAACATATCCGTCAAAATCACCCGTTGATTTGAGTTGCTCAAGATTGTTGTTTGAAATAATCACACTGCGATATGCAACACGAGAAATAGAAGTAAACAACGAGCGTTCTCGAATAACTCCAAACATATAATTTTTTGCCGAATTTGCAAACGTAAATGATGACACGACAAGCATTTGTTTGTCACCAAAAGAATACGTTTTTACATTGAGATTTTCTGCTCGATAATATCGTGCATTAAATGCCTCAAATGCTTTTTTCACTGCCGACAAATCGGCGGTTCCGTTTTGTATCAAAATTGCATACGAATGAGGAGAAAGGTCATCTTGCACGTACGTTGCTTTTTGTGCGGTTGCAGACAAAATTTCATCTACCAAAGGATTTTTTTGTTCTGACACAGATTCTTTTTTCACTTCATTTTTTACCGTCGATTGCGTTATAGAAACGGATTTATCCGATGATTTTGGCGATTCAGAAACCGAAGGCTGAGTTTCTTTTGTTGAATTTTTTCGATTTGCACGCTCTTCTCTACGGCGAATTTGCTCAGCTTTCTGACGAGCTTCTTCCAATTCCATTTGACGAATTGCTTCTTCCGAAGCTTCTTGTTCTGCTCGCAATTCGGCTTCTTGAGCCATTTTTTCGGCCGCAATAGCCGCTTCTTTCACACTACGACGTTGTGCTTCTGCCGAAGACAAATCAATCACTTCTTTCTTTCTGAGAGGCAACAAAGAATCTACATAAAACGTAAGATAATCTTCGATTGTTCGACCTTTTTTCAAAATCGCAAGATTTTCAGTTGCGATTGCAAAAGTACGACAAGAATCCATCGCAATATACTCGGCAAGCACTTTGTCTTGTTCTATATTTGCCATATACCAAAAAGCCTCATTGAGATCTGTCAAAGTGGAAACAATGACAATATTTCGTCGATTATCATAGCGTTGTGCTACCATATCAAAATCCCGCACAAGGAATCCGGCAAAGTTATACGAAGCAAAATCGTATTGCAAACGATTTATATTCAAACTATTAGGTACCAACATTGCAACGCAATGCAAATCTTTGAGTGCCATCTGAAATTGAAGCGTGTCTGCACTTTGTTGCACCGAAGCAATAATCGAATCTCGTTTTGCAATCATCGAACCATGAGTAGATCCGGCTTGCACTCGCCGACCTTGAGCATACATGGCAAGAATACTTTTTGCCATTGCCGACACATCGCTTTGCGGATATTCTTCAATAAGCGTATTCAATTCTTGCTCAAAAGCAACGTTGTTTCCTTGTTTTCCTTTGCTAAGTGCTGCCAAAAATTGAAATTTTGGAACAAGTGTGGAAAGCGGATATTCTTGTTTGATGTAATCCATATTGATACGAACCGAATCAAAATGATTGTGCAAATACGCATTGTAGGTTTGTTCATAAATTGAATCTTGCATTGCAACCATCATTTTCAACGATTGTTCATAATCAGGACGACCTAAGACTTTTGCATAATTAGATTCCGGAAAACGTCGAACCAATTGCGAACGATACCAATCGGCTTGAGCCGATTCGTCTTGTTTTTTATACATTTGATACAATAAGAAATATGCGTCTGCAATGCGTTCGTCAGAAGGGAATCGTCGTTCTAATTCTTCAAATGTTTTGATCGCCATCGGCAAATCTTCCAATCCCTCTTGATACAAACAACCCATGGCAAACAATGCGGTTGCAATCTGAGCATCTGATTGTTTTAATTGCTCACTTGTTGTTGGCAATTGATCGATATAATATTGAATATCGGAAATGACATTGGAAGCCACGCCCGAACTTGTTTCTGATTTTGCGTCGACAATTTGTCCGTTTGTATTGACAGAATCTGATTCTACTAAAACGATTTCTTCATTTTCATAATCATTCATCATTGTAGAAGAAGCGGCTTTGTTTTTTCGTCGCCAATTGTCTTCCAATTTTCGCACTCCCCAAAGTCGCTGGAATTCGCTTTTCCCTTTATTAATCAAATTTGAATTATAAAAATACCACGCCGTCGAAGTCGTACTTCCAACGTTGGAAACATAATCCTCATTGGCTTCCATCACAAATCCTCGTTCGGCTTTTTTTGCTTCTTCCGCAAGTCGTTGAAGTTCCTCTGCTTCTTCTTTTTTCAAACGATCAATCATCGCACGGAGCGTTTGATTTCGTTCTGATTCTGACATACGTGCAAGTCGTTGCAAACTATCTTGCAAAACAACAATTTGATGATGAGCAACCAATTCTCCCAATACTTGAGCTCGATTCGAAACACGTTCAAAATCATCGTGTTCTACTTTCATCAAGTTTTTTGCTTCTGCATAATTTGGCTGAGCATCAATATATTTGCTTTGTTCGTAAAAATGGTCGGAAAGAGTGATAAGTGCTTTGATTTTATCAACTCCATTTTGCGTACTTTTTTCTATCGCCAAACGATATGCCGCAACAGCTTTGTCGAACATTTCATTTTTAAGATACACATTTCCAAGAGCCGTGTAAATTTTATCCAAACCGTCGGCATATTTTGGATTATTCGCCATGCGAAGCAACGTTTTTTCGGCTTTTGTCAAATGAAGATAATTGACTTCCGCCAACGAAACTTGAGCATTAAAATCCATTTGATAAGAAGTTGAATGCTTTGCCGTTCGTTTGTAATATTCTGCCGCACGCGAAATGTCATTTTTTTCATGAAACAATTGTGCAAGCACATATTCATAACGCACTCGTTGTCTTTTCTTTCGCTCATTATCAGCCGCATACATCAAAGGTTCGATGGCGTTTTGTTTTTCGCCTTTTCTCAACAAAAGATCTGCTTTCACCGCTGAGAAAAGAGTGATATTTTTTTCAAAAAGCTCTTCTTTGTCCAATTTTTCCACAATATCTTCCGCATCATAAATCCAATCCATCTCCATATAAGCTCTTGCCAACCATATTTTGGCTTCCTCTACTCGTTTTTTTTCTTGCGAAAAATGTTTTATCACATACGAAAAAGTTCCTACCGCACCAAGAAAATCCGCATTATGAAACTGAGCCTTTCCATGCAACAACCAAACTCTCCCCATTTCCCGATTATATTCCTCTTTTTGCAAAAAAAGAAGAAACTTCGGATCTTTCATTTTTTTTGCATCTTTTTTCGGTTTTTTCCGAATAGAATGAAGTCGCTCCGCTTTCATTGCTTTTTCAATCGCTCGTTCCATTTGCGAAGTTGCCAACGACTGACTTGCTTTGTTTGAAATCGGAAACAAAGGAATCAATTTTGTAAAATCATCTTCATTTTCATTATAAATAACATCAAGTCCTTCTTTGTAAGACTCTCCACTATTAAATGCCACATTATACCGTGTTGTCATCGCATGATAATTACGAGACAACCAAGTATTATTCTTTGTGGAACAACCACAAAATAAAATGAAAATAACAAAAAATATGTATCTGATTTTTTTCAAAAAAAATTTTTTATTTAAAGAAAAAGTCCTGTAAGCATTCTTCCCGAACAAATGCCTTGTCGCCGAGCCGAAAAAAACAAATCGTCTCGCTCATACGTACAAAAAGAAGAAACTTCAATATCTGTCACTCCCAAAGAACGCAATTGGCTGACAACCAAAGAACGAAGATCAAAAAGAAATTTACCATTTTGTTGCTTTTCAAAGAAATTTGCGTATGTTTTTTTTTGTTCAACAAAAACATCATACAAATCTCTTCCAACCTCATAATATTTTTGAGAAATACACGGACCAACAACTGCAGAAATGTCTCGTGCTTCCGAAGAAAAAAGCGTTTGCATTTTCAACATCGTTTTTTCCACAATATGAAGTGCCGTACTTCTCCATCCGGAATGAATTGCCGCAATAACCGAATGCTTTGAATCATACAATAAAACCGGCACACAATCGGCCGTAGTCACCGTAAGACAAAGATTCGATTTGTCTGTAATCAACGCATCAAAACCTTCCAAACAATCGTTTGCAGATTGCACATAAGCAATTTGATCTTTATGAATTTGATGTGCAATAACGATTTGTTTTTTCGGAATACTTATTTGTTGAGACAAACGATTCAAATTTTCTTCCACATTCATTTTATCATCTTCCGTGTACAATCCTAAATTTAACGAAGAAAATGCTCCTTTACTCACTCCTCCTTCTATTGTAGTGGTAAACGAATGCGGTATTTTATACGTGATTAAAGACACTTGTTTTTTATTTATAAGGAGCAAAGATAATAAAAAAATAGAGACGTCAAAAATCGACGTCTCTATTCAAATTTATACCAATCTTATTGTCAAAATATTGATTAAACAATACCTTGAGCAATCATTGTATCTGCAACTTTAATAAATCCACCAAGGTTAGCTCCTTTGACATAGTTGATATGTCCATCTGCTTCTTGTCCGTATTTTACACAAGTAGCATGAATATTGATCATGATTTGGTGAAGTTTTGCGTCAACTTCTTCACGAGTCCAAGGAAGACGCATTGAGTTTTGTGTCATTTCAAGACCAGAAGTAGCAACACCTCCCGCATTAGAAGCTTTTCCTGGAGCGTAAAGAATGCGAGCTTTTTGATATACTTCGATTGCTTCGTTTGTAGAAGGCATATTTGCACCTTCAGCAAGAGCAAAACATCCATTAGCAATCAATTTTTCTGCATCTTCTACTTGAATTTCATTTTGAGTTGCACAAGGAAGAGCGATGTCGCATTTTACTTCCCAAGGTTTCTTACCGTCAACATATTTTGCAGAAGGATATTTTTCTACATATTCTTTTACACGACCACGACGTACATTTTTGATTTCTTGCATGTATGCCAATTTTTCAGCATCTATACCATCTGCGTCGTAAATGTAACCGTTAGAATCTGACATTGTAACAACTTTTGCTCCAAGTTCTGTTGCTTTTTGAACTGCATATTGAGCAACATTTCCCGAACCTGAAACAACAACTGTTTGTCCTTGGAAAGATTTGCCTTGAGTTTTCAACATTTCTTGAGCAAAATAAACCAATCCATAACCGGTAGCTTCAGGACGAATCAACGAACCTCCCCATTGAAGACCTTTTCCTGTAAGCACACCTGTAAATTCGTTACGCAAACGTTTATATTGTCCAAAAAGATAACCGATTTCGCGACCACCAACACCAATATCTCCGGCTGGCACGTCTGTATCAGCTCCGATATGACGTTCTAATTCTGTCATGAAACTTTGACAAAAACGCATCACTTCGTTGTCTGATTTTCCTTTAGGGTCAAAATCCGATCCTCCTTTACCACCTCCCATAGGAAGAGTTGTAAGAGAATTTTTCAACGTTTGTTCAAACGCCAAGAATTTCAAGATTCCAAGATTCACCGTAGGGTGAAAACGAAGTCCACCTTTGTATGGTCCAATCGCTGAATTCATTTGAATACGGAATCCACGATTGATTTGAACTTCTCCTTTGTCATCGATCCATGGAACACGGAAAATAATTACTCGTTCTGGTTCAGCCATGCGTTCAAGAATCTTAGCTGCTTTATATTTAGGATTTTCTTCGATAAAAGGCATCAAAGATTCAGCTACTTCTTTAACGGCTTGGTGAAATTCACATTCACCTGGATTTTTAGCAATGATCTTCGCCATGAAGTCATTCACTGCAACTTCTAAATTTGCCATAAAAATTTTTAAAAAAAAATTACACTTCTTCCCTCATGGGAAATAACGATACAAAATTATGTCTTTTTCTTTTGAAGACAAAAACTTATATTTTTTTTCAGTAAAACACGTAATAAGAAAAATGGTTTATTTTATTTTGACAATTCCTCGATGAATATCTTTCAGTGCAGAACGTGCAACTATCTGTTGAGCAGAACGTTTGTTGTGAGCATACGCTTCTGCTACAAATTCATTTTGAATATAAAGGAATGAATGAAATAAAAATTTATTTTCGCATTCGGTATGAGTAGAACATTGCTGTGTATCAAAACGAATTGACACATTATTCTGCTGACTCCATTCCATCAATTGACTTTTATAATCTTTCGACTTACGAAGTTCTTTTTCCACATTTATCAATTCTCCAAAAATTCGATTTGTTATAAATTGATAACAACAATCATATCCTCCTTCAATATACAATGCTCCGAGAAGTGCTTCAAACGCATTACCATAAAAATCAAATCCATTGAGTTGAGAATTGTTTTGCATATAATCTTTCAAATTCAACATTTTGCCAATCTTATTTAGCATTTCTCTTTTCACTAATTTTGAACGAGAAATTGACAAAAAACCCTCTTGTTGATCCGGATAACATTGATAAAGATAATCACTAACGACAGCACTTAATATTGAGTCGCCAAGAAATTCAAGCCGCTCATTATTTATATAACGACCTTTTTTATCCTTTTGTCCGATCGATTTATGCGTGAATGCCTCTAAAAAAACTTGTTCGTTTTGAGGTCGAAAACCTATTATAGGTTCCAAAAAGAAAGGCTCTCGTTTCTTTTGAAACGAGAACCATTTTAAATACGATTTTTTTATTGCCATTAATCTATTTCTTACTTCACAAATTTCTTCACAATAAGGCTTGCGTTATGACCACCAAACCCAAAAGTGTTGGATAAAGCGGCATTCACAACACGCTTTTGTGCCTTATTGAATGTAAAATTCAGATTGTAATCAATTTCTTCATCTTCATCTCCCTCTTCGTGATTGATTGTTGGAGGAACAATGTCATTTTTTACCGCCATTACACAAACAAATGCTTCTGTTGCTCCGGCAGCTCCAAGCAAATGACCCGTCATTGATTTTGTTGAAGAAATATTCAACTTATACGCATCTTCACCAAAAACTACCTTAATTGCTTTTGCTTCCGAACGATCGCCCACCGGAGTTGATGTTCCATGCACATTGATGTAATCAATGTCGGCCGGAGTAAGTCCAGCATCTTTAAGTGCTCGTTGCATCACAAGAATAGCTCCTTCTCCTTCTGGGTGCGTTGCTGTAAGGTGATATGCATCTGCACTCAATCCTCCTCCGGCAACTTCACAAATAATATCTGCTCCACGAGCAAGAGCATGTTCAAGTTCTTCAAAAATCATACATGCGGCACCTTCTCCCATCACAAAACCATCACGAGAGGCCGAAAAAGGTCGGCTTGCCGTTTCAAAAGAATCGTTACGAGTAGACAATGCTTTCATCGCATTGAATCCTCCTATTGCACATGGAATAATCGCAGCTTCTGCTCCTCCTGCAACAATAGCATTTGCTTTGCCAAGACGAATAAGATTAAATGCGTCAATCAACGCATTTGTACTTGAAGCACAAGCTGAAGCCGTTGAATAATTCGGACCGCGGAAACCATACAAAATAGAAATTTGTCCGGCTGCAATGTCAGAAATCATTTTAGGAATAAAAAAAGGATTAAATCGAGGTCCTTTTTCGATATTGACAGCATAATTAGAAACTTCATTTTCAAGCGTTTCCATTCCACCAATTCCCGCTGCGACAACAACTCCTATTTCATTTTTATCTTCTACTTCGAGATCCAATCCACTATTCTCAATCGCTTCTTTCGCCGCAACAATTGCATATTGTGCATAACGATCAAGTTTCCGAGCTTCTTTTCTATCAAAATACTGATTAGAATCAAAACCTTTCACTTCACAAGCGAATTGAGTATTAAATTTTGACGCATCAAAATGCGTAATCGGAGCAGCTCCACTCTTTCCGGCAATCAATGCACTCCAAGTTTCTTCTACCCCAATTCCAAGCGGACTAACGATCCCGACTCCCGTAATAACGACTCTTTTTAATTCCATATTCAACGTAACGAATAATAGAAATTTATATAAATAATAATATGGTTTTTCAAGACAAAAGACGAGGTTACCCTCGTCTCTATCTTTTTCTTCATCGAAACACAAAAAAACAAACGCAGAATTATCCTACTGCTGCTTCGATGTGATCGATTGCGTCACCTACTGTTGAAATTTGTTCAGCTTGATCGTCTGGAATTTGCACACCAAATTCTTTTTCAAACTCCATAATCAATTCTACTGTATCAAGAGAATCTGCACCTAAATCGTTTGTAAAACTAGCGTCTCTAGTAACTTCAGAAGGTTCTACTCCTAATTTATCAACAATAATAGCAATTACTTTTTCTTCAACTTGTGACATAATTGAAAGTTTTTTAATTAATAAATAAAAATTTCTTTATATTTTTGCAGTGCAAAGGAAATATATTTTTATTTGAATTTTGCAAATAAATTTAACAAAAAGATTCTTTTTGCTCAAAAAATACCAAAGTGTGCAATTTTTTAGATTTTTTTTCAAAAAAAACTTTCAAAATAAAAAATAAAATAACATGAACATTGCAATTTTTGCTTCCGGTTCCGGAACAAATGCCGAAAATATCATTCAATACTTTCAACAACAAAAAACTCACCACGTAAAAATCATATTATCCAATAAGACAGATGCTTATGTGCATACACGAGCAAAACAACTCAATGTTCCGAGTTTGTCTTTTTCAAAAAACGATTTAGAAAACGTGTCTCCTGTCCAATCCATTTTAGAAAAAAACGACATTGACTTTATTGTTTTGGCCGGATTTTTATTGAAAATTCCAGATGAAATCGTGGATCAATACGAAGGTCGGATTCTAAATATTCATCCTGCTTTATTGCCAAATTATGGAGGGAAAGGAATGTATGGCGACAAAGTTCATGAAGCGGTAATTGCAGCCAAAGAAAAGGAAAGCGGAATTACAATTCATCAAGTCAATAAATTGTATGACTCGGGAAGCATTGTGTTTCAAGCAAAATGCGAAGTGAAAGAAGACGACACGCCAAATTCATTGGCTCAACGTGTTCATGCATTGGAATACGAGCATTTTCCAAAAGTTATCGAAAGTATTATAAACACATTGTAAATTTACCTTTTTATTATAAAGTTGGTATAATTACCTAAAAAAATTATTCTCCAACAGCAGAACGAATAAAGAAATCACGTCGTTGATCAATTGTCAGATTGTAACGACTGATTTCTTTTTTTTGTAAATCGCAAACAAAAAGATGATCGGATTGATTGACAAACAAAAAATCATAATGCAATCTTTCTCCTTGTTGCAAATCAACCGTAAAATTCATTGCTTTATAAATATCGTCTATTTGCAAATTTTCTTTGGAAAAAACAAACAAACCAAATTCTTTGTAGTCGCCATAAAATCCTCCGATTACTTTGCGAACTTTAGATTCCACTACTCGATGAAAAGGCAGAGCCAAATTCCAATAATCATATTCATAATGTCCCAAAAAATCACCTTCCAATCCATAAGCGTATCCAAAACGCTGAATGTCAGAAAGAAGCGATTTGTCTACTTTTAAAATTTCATCTGCCGCCATATCGTTAATCAAAGAATTGGCAAAATTTTTATTTTCCTGAATTGCACGAGTTACTTCAATTCCAATTCCCAAAGTGTTGTCTTGCAAATCCGGACGATCTATATTTTCCAAATTTGCATATCGTTCTCCTAAAAATTCTCGAATAACAAGCGAAGCATATCGCTCAAAAAAGCAAGTATTGTACTTCATTGATAATTGTTGTTAATGTGTTTCTAACCAATTGTTTCCTATTTCAATATCAACTTTCAATGGCACCAAAAGTTGAATTGCCGAAGACATTTCCTCTCTGACAATTGTCCGCAAACGATCAACTTCTTCATTTGGCACATTAAATTGCAATTCATCATGAATTTGCAAAATCATTTGAGATTTTAGATTTTCTGATTTGATTCGAGACAAAATCCGAATCATTGCAATTTTTATAATGTCGGCCGAAGAACCTTGTATTGGAGCATTGATGGCATTTCGTTCGGCAAAACCACGCACATTTGCATTGTGAGAATTTATGTCCGGAAGATAACGTTTTCGATTGCAAATCGTCAAAACATATCCATTTTTTCGAGCTTGTTCGATGACATTATCCATATATTCTTTCACTTTGGGAAAAGAAAGAAAATAATCGTCAATCAATTGTTTTGCCTCTGTACGAGAAATGCCCAAACGATTGGCCAAACCAAAAGCCGAAATTCCGTAAATAATACCAAAATTTGCCGTTTTTGCTTTCCGACGCATATCAGACGTCACTTCATTTATTGGCACTCGAAAAATTTTTGATGCTGTTGCCGCATGAATATCTTGATCCGCATTAAACGCATTGATAAGATTTTGATCTTGAGACAAATGCGCCATGATTCGAAGTTCTATTTGAGAATAATCGGCACCAAGCATTTTACAACCTTGATCGGCGACAAACGCACGACGAATTTCTTTTCCTTTTTCATCACGAATCGGAATATTTTGCAAATTTGGATTACTACTACTAAGTCGTCCTGTTGCCGTAATGGTCTGATTAAACGACGTATGCACTCTGCCTGTCCGACGATGAATCAAAGTCGGCAAAACATCGATATACGTACTCAACAATTTTTTTAATCCTCGATATTCTAAAATAAGCGGAACGACTTCGTGTTTGTTTTTCAACGCTTCAAGAGTTTCTTCATCAGTCACATATTGACCCGACTTTGTTTTTCGTGCTTTGGCATCTAATTTTAATTCGTCAAAGAGAAATTCTCCAATTTGTTTTGGAGACGAGACATTCAATGGTTTTGACGAAAAAGATCGTACTTGTTGTTCCACCGAAAGCAAATATTGCGTCATTTTTCCCGAAACTTGTTGAAGCGAAAATTCATCGACAACGACTCCGTTTCGTTCCATTTCCACCAAAACCCTAACCAACGGCATTTCGATGGAATAAAACAATTCTTCCATTTTATTTTCTTTCAACCTCGGTGCCAAACGATTTTTCAACTGCAAAGTAATATCGGCATCTTCCGCCGCATAATCTGCAATTTTCTGAAGTTCAACTGCACGCATATTCAATTCTTTATTTTTTCCTTTTCCCTCTAAAACAGCAATTTCATTGATACGAATGGTTGAATAATTCAAAATCGTTTCGGCCATATAATCCATATTGTGATACAATTCCGGATTGAGCAAATAATGAGCAATCATCGTATCAAACAATTCGCCACAAACTTCAAAATCATAATTTTTCAATACAGAAATGTCATACTTCATGTTTTGTCCGATTTTTCGAATCGACGAATTTAGAAATGGTTCTTTGATTTTATCCAACAACAATTTTACTTCCGAAAATTCTTTCGGAAAAGGCAAATAATACGCTTCATGTTCGACAACGGCAAACGACATTCCAACCAATTCTGCATCAAGCGACACGACAGATGTCGTTTCCGTATCGAAACAAAATTCATCAGAAGAAAGAAGCAAATTTGTTAAATCCTGCAATTCTTCGTCCGTTTGCACAATGTGATACGTATGTTGAACCGAACGAATCGTTTCCAAAGAAGATTGAAAATCAATAGTTTGGTCTATTTTCTCAACATTTTCCGAAGTATCAAAAAGAGAAAGCATCGTCGCATTTTCATTTTTCACCTTCTTTGTTTTTGCCGAAATGCCATTCAATTTATCAATCAAATTCTTAAATTCCAATTCTTGATAAATACTTGTCAATTTTTCTTTATTGATTGATTTTATTGCAAAATCATCAAGATTGAAATCTAACGGAACTTCCGTAAAAATCGTTGCAAGCGAGTACGACAATCGGATTTGTTCTTCATTCTCAATCACTTTTTTTTGCAACGCACCTTTTAATTGATGCGTATTTTTCAGAAGATTATCAACCGAAGAAAATTCGTCCAACAACTTGACTGCCGTCTTTTCTCCAACACCCGGACATCCCGGAATATTATCCGACGAATCGCCCATCAACGCAAGCATATCAATCACTTGATTCACAGACGATAAACTCCATTTTTGACAAACTTCAGCAATTCCCAAAGTTTCAAATCCTCCACTATGTTTTGGGCGATACATGAAACGATGTTCGCCAACAAGTTGCCCATAATCTTTGTCCGGAGTCATCATATACACGTCTATTCCCATCGCAGAAGCTTTGTAAGCGAGCGTTCCGATCACATCATCAGCTTCGTATCCATCAACTTGAATGACCGAAATATTCATTGCTTCAAGCACTTGTTTTATCAATGGAATCGCAACACGAATAGCCTCCGGCGTTTCTTCTCGCTGAGCTTTATATTCTACATACATTTGATGGCGAAAAGTTGGTCCGGAAGGATCAAAACAAACGGCAATATGTGTCGGTTGTTGCGAAGCCAATACCTCATTAAGTGTATTGACAAATCCGTATATCGGAGATGTATTCAATCCTTTGGAATTGATACGAGGATTTTTTGCAAAAGCATAAAAAGAACGATAAATAAGTGCGTAAGCATCAAGTAAAAATAATTTCATATTGCTAAAAAAATACATTGTCAATGTACAAAAGTAATAAAAAAAAAGATGCATCAGTCGAGACACATCTTTTTTATGACAAACTAAAATTCCGATTGACTATATTCCAACATCTGATTGAACACCGCCCAATTGAAACACCACGGATCGGTTTTTCGACCGGGAGCAATATCGCTATGACGAACAACATACTGAATCGGATAACGCTTTTTGATGTCTTGCACAAGATAAATCAACGATTCCATTTGCTGATCGGTTGGCGGTGTAGTTGGCGTATTAATTATCTCTATACCAATCGAATTTGTATTCAACATTCTACGATTTGTGCCAGGCAATTCACTTTTTCCGGCATGAAATGCGACATCTTTTTCTTTGACCATCATACGAATATTTCCATCTCGATCGATAATATAATGAGCTCCGACGCCATATTGTTTGAACTGTTTCAACACTCCTTGAACAGAAAAAGAATCCGCATTGACATAATAAGTAGAATGAATCACAATGATATCAATCTTACGATTGTTGGCTTCGCGATAGCCATACGTAATACGATCTGTCATATCATCAATTGTCAATGGCGTAGTTTTTTTTATTTGTGCCGACAATGCAACAGAAAAAATCATTAACAAAAACAAAACTTTTTTTCTCATCTCTTTTATCATAATTTTTATCTTTTTTGTCTTTTATATTTTTTTCATACATAATACGAATATCTTTTTTCTCAATCCTTATTTCAATATTTCTTTATTGGAACAAGCAAAATGCTAATTTCGTATAAAATATAAATCGGCAACGAAACAAGCAATAACGTAAAAACATCTGCCGTCGGAGTTATAATCGCCGCAATGACAAGAATCGCAACAATCGCATGTCGTCGATAAATCGTCATCATATCACGAGACAACAATCCCATTTTCCCTAACAAAAAACAAATAATCGGCAAAAGAAACACAACTCCCATGCAAAATGAAAGCATGATCAACGTTGAAATATAAGATTGCAAAGAAATGAGATTTGGCACGCTGTCGGCCACTTGATACGTGGCAAGGAATCGAAATGTGAACGGAAAAATCAGTCCATACGCAAGGATAATTCCCAGAAAAAACAACAAATACGCCGGCAACGTAATTTGCAACACATATTTTCGCTCATTTTGATACAATGCCGGCAAAATAAAACGCAATATTTCGTACAAAATATAAGGCGAAGCAAGGAGAATTCCCAACGAAAACGCAACTTTAAGATGTACAAGAAGTTGAGAAGCCAATTCTGTATTTATCAATTGAACGTCGAAGGATTGAAACAAATTGTCTTCAAACCATTTATACATTATAAAATCCGATTGCGTCGGAGCCAAAATACAACGGAATGTTTCTTCTTTAAAAACGAAAAACAAACACGAAAACACGACTATCACCAACAAACATCGAATGATTGCATTACGCAATTCATCAAGATGATCCCAAAAGGTCATTCTTTCGTAGATTTTGATTCTTCATTATCATCATCTTTCCCACTCATTCCATCTTTGAACGATTTTACGCCCTTTCCAAGACCTTTCATCATTTCCGGGATTTTTTTTCCACCAAAAAACAACAAAATCACCAAAGAAATCAAAAGTATTTCGGAAAGACCAATTCCGCCAAGAAATAATAATGTAGTCATAACAATTCTATTTTTTTTTAATAATTAAGTTTTGAAACAAATTCTCCAATCGGCTTAAGACAATCTTTTGCCGTTGGCAAATCTTTAACCAACGACTCTACCGGACAAAGCCCATCGCCTTTACGATTGATGATTTCCGGCACCAATTCATCATATTCCACTCGAATATTGGTTTGCTTAAACAATTGCAAAGCCGGTTCAGAAATCACTCGTGTATAAATTCCGGAAATTCCACCAATAATCATCAATGCCGCAGCACCTTTTCCAACTACTTTGTCCGCCAAATATGCCCGATGAAGCAACTTCGGATTTGTCGCAACCAACGTGTACAAATCTTTCACTCCGGAATGATTAAAAATATGATTCTCACCTTTCACATCTCGCACGACCAAACTACATTGTTTTTCGTTCAACTCTTTTCGCAAAACGACAAACACATCGGTCGGAACATCAGTCCGTTTCAACGATTCTACATATTGATCTATTTCTCGCATTTTTTCCGGGATATTGATATGTTGCGGACAATGCTCCAAACACTCGCCACAATTGATGCAATGCGTCGCCTGACGAAGACGAGGAACGGCACGATCATATCCAATCAAAAAATTTCGCCGAGCACGCTGAAATACCCGTTGATCCGGATATTCATTTGTCAAAAAATAATCATCTTCCAACAAGCATTTGTTATAATGAGTAAAAATGCTTGGTATATCAACTCCATACTTACATGGCATGCAATATTCGCAACGCGTACACAAGATATAATCTTTTTCCGCATAACTGACAACACATTCATTCAAAACGTTTTTTTCCGTTTCGTTCAATGGTTGAAAATCGCAAAATGTCTCAAGATTATTTTCCAAATGATCGGGAAATCGCATTCCGCTCAAAATAGTCAAAATATTAGGAAACGAACCAACAAAACGAAAAGCCCATGATGCAATGCTTTTGTTCGGACAAACGGCTTGCAATTTTTCTGACAAAGGAAGTGGCAATTCTGCCAAACGACCACCCAAAAGCGGTTCCATAACAATAACAGGAATATTTCGCTTTGCCAACTCGTTGTACATATACTCCGCTTGCGTGTTACGTTTGCTTGCATGTTGCCAATCCATGTAATTCATTTGTATATATACAAAATCCCAAACATATCGTCCTTCATCGTGCAAAGACAAAAAATAATCAAACGCATCTTGTTGCCCGTGAAAAGAAAATCCCAGATTACGAATCCTTCCTTTTTTCTTCTCTTCCATCAAAGTATCTATCACTCCATTATTCACATAACGAGCTTTAAACGTCTCTTGAAAAGTCAATTGATTTCCTTTTGCATCCGGTTTTGCTCGACCAATAGAATGAAGAACATAATAATCAATGTAATCAACTTGCAACTCTTTGAACGAACGTTCGTACATTGCAAGAGTACGTTCGCGAGTCCAATCTTCAGGATTAAAATTGGATAATTTTGTTGCCACCAAAAAGGAAGAACGCTCATGCTTTTTCAATGCAATTCCTACCGAACGTTCCGAAAATCCTTTACAATATGTCGGTGCCGTATCAAAAAAATTGATTCCTCCTTCGATTGCTCTATCTACCAAAGAATTAACTTGCTCTTGATCAATATCGCAAGCTTCTGGATCTTCTCTTTTGTCTGCTAATGTCGGCCAACGCATACAACCATAAGCAATCAATGAAACTTTTTGCTTATCATTCGGATTGATCCGCATTTCCATATTTTCTTTTTTTACAACAACTTTTTGTTCTTCATCATTATTGACAGAAGAAGAACAAGACGTAGCCAACGTTGCCGTTGCAACTCCGGCAGAAAAACGCTTAAGAAAAGATCGACGATTGATATTTTTATTCATAAACAAAATGATGCAAAAAAACGATTAAATCTCACGATGAACCGTAAGTCCATCAACTACAATTGCACTAAACGGACGCGAAGGACAAAGAGCTTCACAAGCTCCGCAACCAATACACCGCTCGGCGTTGATACTTGGTACAAAAATTCCTTCTTCCGAAGATGGCACCATTGTGATTGCTCCATTAGGACAATGACGGGCACAATTATCACATTTCACATGCTCGGTTGCCGCCAAACAATTTGAAGAAACGATTCGTGCCGTTCCTATTTTAATAGAAGATTTTTCCGCCGAAGTAATTTTTTCAATTGCACCTGTTGGACAAATCTCGGCACAACGCGTACATTCCGGACGACAATATCCTTCGGTGAATTGCAATTCCGGTTGCATAAAATGATCCAAAGACGATGATGGACGCAATACTTTTGTCGGACAAGTCGACACACATAATCCACAAGCCGTACATTTTTTGCTGAATCGATCCAAAGAATACGCACCACAAGGCACTATCGGTTGTTTGCGTTGAGGAATTTCTCGATCCAAAATTTCAGCCAATCCTCCATCTACGCTTTTTTGCGAAAAAGCAACCGTTGCCGTTCCCAATCCGATCATTGTCAGAAAAGAACGTCGCATTTGATTTTCTTGATTTTTTTCTGCGTTTTGTTCAACAGATTTTTTATTCGTATCAAAAACAAAACGATATTCTATCGCTCCTTTTTTGCAATTATCTATACACGAAAAACATGCAACGCAACGCGAATAATCAATCTTCTGATTGGTTAAATCAATACAAGAAGCCTTACAATTTCGGCTACAAAGATGACAACCATTGCATTTTTCTGTATTGATTATTGGTTTGAAAAGCGAAAATTTTGAAAAAAAGCCCAACAACGTTCCGACAGGACAAATCGTATTGCAATACGTTCTTCCGCCTCGTGCCGACAAATAACCAACAATAAAAAATGAACCAATGGCAACGATCAACATCGTCAGTGAAGTCAACACAATCGGAACGGAATAAAACAAATAAGAATTTGTCCATTCCGCAAAAATTGCCAAAAGATTATTTAATCCTAAATAAATCGGTTGAAAAAGTTGTCCCGCAATTCTTCCAAAAAAACTATACGGATCCAACAACTGCGTTATCACGCCGACGCCAAATAATGTAGCAACAAAAAAAACAAAGAAAATAAAATAACGAAGAAACGTTTTGGCCGGAGAAAAAAAGAATCGATTTTTTTTGTATTTACCCACAATGTGAGAAATTATATCTTGCAAAACGCCAAGCGGACAAATAACCGAACAATAAACTCTTCCGAACAAGAAAGTCAGCAAAAGTAAAAAAATGATGACAAAAAAATTCATTGCCAACAATGCCGGCAAAAATTGTAATCTTGGCATCCAATCCAAATAATTGGAAACAACTCCTGTAAAATCAAGAAATAGCAATGTTATTCCAAAGAAAAAAAACACGGCTAATATTTGTCTAATTCTTTTTTTTGACATATAAAAATTGTATTTAAAACAAAATTTCTTTCCCTGTTGTATCAATAAACAAAGATTCATTTCCTACACGCACAAAGGCTTTCCCTTTGTTAAAATTTTCTGCGTAATCATAGACAAACGGCACAACGATTTTCCCATTCTTGTCTATAAATCCATATTTTCCATTGCGTGTCACAAGCAACAATTCGTCATGAAAAATCGGAAATTCATTCTCTCCTATTCCATACAACATAGGAATGATGATTTTCCCTTTTTTGTTGATAAATCCCCATTTTCCATCTTTCTGAACTGCCGCAATATTCTCTTGAAACGGCAACGCAACATCATACGCACATTTTATTTGTTCCTTTCCCGAAAGGGAAAAATATCCCCAAACACCATTTTTTTTCGCACAAATCAAATCTTCTGCAATCGAAGGAGATTGATATTCATCATACTCAAAAGGAAATCCAATCGGAAACGTCCCAAGAGAATCCACAAGTCCCCATTTGCCATCAGAAAGCACAAAAGCAACCAAACCTTTCTCCGTTTTTTGAAATGACTTTGCCTCATCAAAAAGCATAGCAATCGCCGTATTTCCATCAACATCAATATAACCCCATTTCTCCAATTTAACCGCCGCCAAGCCATTTGCAAAAGATCGTGCTTCTTGATAAATCAACGGAATTTGAATCTTTCCCGCTTTGTTCAAATAACCAAACAAACCATTTTTCTTCACCAATGCTCTGTCTTCGCAATACGCAAAAGCCGACTCATATTCTGCAGGAATTGCCACCATATTCAACAAAGAATCACGATAACCATATTTTTGCAAAATCAAATCATAAAACGGAACAATCATTTGCTTATATATTTTTCTCTCTTCTTGTGAAAAAAGTTGAACACAAGAGAAAAACATCAAACAAATGATTATCAATCGATTATATGAAAATTTAATTCTCATCGTTTTTTTCTCGCAATCTAAATTCTCTTCGCATTGCTAAAAAAATAACAATCACAATTGGAAATGAAAAAAGAACCGAAGAATAAAGAGCCGTCGTGTCTATTCCCGGCATTTGTTGCGTCGTTGAATCAAAACCAATAATTGAACCAACAATCACAGCCATCGCATTGTTGCAAAAATGAATCAAAATCGGCAAATAAATACTTCTGCCATAATAAAACAAATATCCCAACATTGCTCCCAACAACACACGAGGAACGAATCCATAAAATTGAAAATGAAACGCAGAAAAAATGATTGCCGTCACCCAAATACTGACTCCGGACGAACAATGTTTATGAAAAATTTGTTGCAATGTTCCTCTAAAAAATATCTCTTCCGAAATCGCAGGCACAAGAGCCAAAAAAAACACGTTTGACAACAAAGCATATTCGCCTTTTCGATTGATAATCATCGCCGTAATCTCCATCGCCTCATCTTCGAGTGAACGAATTGTCGTTTCAAGTTTATGTAAAAAATCGGGCAAAACAAGTTTTTCGTTCCAAAACGTGGTCAATTCAACCAACGGCATGAGAAAAATCAAAAAACAAACGCCATAAATCAACATGGAAAAAGACGGGAAACGATTGTCTTGGAAAAAATTTTCATCGTCGTTTTTCACCAAATATGCGATCAACAAAGCCGAAACGACAAAAGTAAAAATCGACGTAACAAATTGTCCGTAAAGAATATCACGAACTTCATTTCCCGTGTTTATCGGCAACGATAGTGCCGAACCAACAACCATTCCGATAAGAAGAAAAAATAAAACCAGCAAAAGCTTGATCCACAACGCATCTTTTGCAAAATATCCTTTAAATGCTTTCATGTTTTTTCTGTTTTTTTTCAAATAATAATTCCATCTTTCATTTTAATCACTCGATCCGAAATTTCCGCCAATTGCTGATCATGCGTCACAATGACGATCGTCTGACCAAGTTCTTTCCGAAGGGAGAAAAAAAGATTTTGCAACTCTTCTTTATTTTGACTATCAAGACTTCCCGTCGGCTCATCAGCAAGCACAACCGAAGGATTGTTGACAACCGAACGAGCCGCCGCCACACGTTGCTTTTCGCCTCCAGAAAGTTGAGACGGCTTGTGTTCAAATCGGTGAGACAAATTCAAAAAATCCAACAATTCTTTGGCTTTTTTTTCTGCCACAGATTTATTTTCTCCCGCAATCAATGCCGGCATCATCACATTCTCCACCGCAGTAAATTCCGGCAACAATTGATGAAACTGAAAAATGAAACCAATCTCTTTATTTCTAAAATCAGACAATTCATCATCTTTCATCGCACAAATATTTGTCCCGTTGATCCAAACTTCTCCAAAAGAAGGTCGATCCAACGAACCCAAAATCTGCAAAAGAGTAGTTTTTCCGGCTCCACTTTTTCCTATAATTGAAGCAATTTCTCCTTTTTTCACAGACAAATCCACGCCTTTCAAAACCTCTAAATCTCCAAAAGATTTACGTATATTTTTTGCTAAAATCATAATTAAATACTTTAAAACAACGTAGGATGATCTTCCTCAAATTGCTTCAGAATCGTTTTAATCAACGTTTCTCTCACAAATTTTGATTTATTCTTAACTTTATATTTCAAAACATACCGCTCTATCGCTTTATACTCTTCATCGTTCAATGCAATCACCAAACGATGAGTGCGAGGAGCACGACGTCCTTTCTTTTTCGTTTCCACCATCACTGATTTTTTTTATTTTTTAACGGGTAAAGATACAAAAAAGAACAGAATACAAAACAGTTAGTCCGAAAAAATTGGCAATTTATTTTTTCACTCAGAAAAAAGATTTTTCCATTTCCTTTTTTATCTAAAAAAACGCTATCTTTACACTTTTTTAAATAACCTTATTTTTTTCGATTGATTTCAACATTTATTTCATGAACGAAAATTCGATTTATCATATTCCTGCATTGCTTCACGAAACGGTTGACGGACTCAACATTCAACCTGACGGAATCTACGTTGATGTAACATTTGGAGGAGGAGGTCATTCGCGAGAAATTTTACATCGTTTAGGCAAAAATGGTCATCTTTATTCCTTTGATCAAGACAAAGATGCCATGACAAATGCCATAGACGACGATCGTTGGACTTTTGTATACAGCAATTTTCGTTATTTGAAAAATTTTCTACTCTATTACAACGAAGAAAAAATCGATGGTGTTTTAGGAGATTTAGGCGTTTCCTTTCACCATTTTGACGAACAAGACAGAGGATTTTCTTTCCGATTTGATGGAGATTTAGATATGCGAATGAATCAACGAGCGACAAAAACCGCCGCAACTGTTTTGAACACTTATTCAGAAGAAGAATTAGCCGATGTTTTTTTTCTTTATGGAGAATTGCGAAACGCTCGAAAAATCGCAAAAACAATTTGCAAAAAAAGAGAAAACGAACCTTTCTTGAAAATCAACCAATTGTTAAATTCCATTCAGCCGTTTTTTTCAAAAGAAAAAGAAAAAAAAGACATTGCTCGCATTTTTCAAGCCCTTCGGATTGAAGTCAATGACGAAATGAAAGCCTTGGAAGAAATGCTAAAACAAGCAACCGAAATGCTAAAAATCGGAGGACGAATCTCTATTTTAACATATCATTCGTTGGAAGATCGCATCGTGAAA
>JAGCLW010000035.1 GCA_017646805.1 Paludibacteraceae bacterium
AACAAGAAGAAAGTGATAGACCTAAAAGGAAATCAAGTCAGAAATCGGATAGAGAACCTATAGCCAATACGGCTACGATTACTGGTAAGCGTGCCCAAGAAGCCAAAGTAAAGTCTATTACAAAATATACTGACGACCTTAAAAAAAATGCACATGAAGTAAATAGGTTGCTAAAAAAAATAGAAGGTCGTATTAAAAGTCCAAAGGAAAATAGGGAAGCAAACAGATGGAGCACTCCCGACGAAGACCGAGAGAATATTTTAGAAGAAATTACTAAAGTCAAGACAAGCATATTGGGCATTAAGGGATTAGAGCCAAACCATCCATTGATTGAATTCTACGAGACAAAAATACAAGATTGGGAAACTAAAATGAGAAAGCTGGATCCAAAAATCAAGAAGCTGAAAACTAATACTTCTTGGTTTGGTGACTTAATTGATTATATAAACGAGGAATAATATGAAAAGTCTATTTTGCAACAAATGTAATCTTTCAGAGAAAATCCCCCAATTGATTGCCGAAGAGGTATTGGGTATAGATACTTTATCACTACTGAAAGAAAGGTATCAGCAAATGAAAGAGGGGTATAATTTTTCGTATGAACAATGGCAAGGTTTGTTTACAGAAGATTTGAAACCATTTCGTGGGTATACTGATACGACAGCGGTAACAATGCAGATCAGGCACCAATTGTTCAAACAAGATTTTGAACGGATTGACAAAGGCTCTATCGGATTGGATTTACCCACTTGGTTTAACATTGAAGAAGATAAACCCCGAATCATGCTCATCTTTCAAGACCCATTAAGGAGTAAATCGTATCAAGATTGCCGTGATGCTGTGCTTTCAAGTCCTTTTGGTCTGCACGCATAGCAATTTATTAAGAAGGGTAAGCCGAAAACCTTATCAAAGAGTAGGCGAATAAAACTATTAACTGATATGAAAATTACAAGTAAAAAGTCGGAAAAGATTTTAGTAGAGGAAATCACGGAAATTATGAGTGATTTATCCTATTGGTCGTCAAAGATGGAGGAAATGTTGGCAAAAATGCGACAGGGTAAAAAGAAAACTAGTGACTATGGCAGTCACCTCTTGATTGAGGATATTCCTGCTACATTGGCAAGAATAGATGGTGAAATATCATCTTTAATGGTTTTATCTCCCGATAATAATGCCATTGAGATTTACCAAAAGAAACTGAATAAATGGCAAGCTGAATTTGAGGAATTAAGAGAACAAAAATCCACTATATCGAAAATGTTTAGTGGGATTGCTGCTACTTTGCCTAATCCAGAAAATGTGTCCAAGATTCATTCTATTGAATTTGATAGAAATAACCCACAAGAAATAACAAAATCATTGTTGAGCTTATGTGAAAAAATTGATTCTAAAATGAATTTTAATGACTCTATCAATAATCCTGAATTAGGTGCGATGTTGACAAAATTTAAGAATGGATTAGCTCTATTGAAACTCGCCGATACGGAAAGTAAGTATATCAACCATTTTGAGACCAAATATCAAGAATGGAAGAAGACAATAAAAAGAAATAGGTTTATTTTAATCTCTGTATTAGGAATTCTAGGTATCATAATAACTTTAGCAGCAATTTTAGGAACATCGTATGAAAAAAGTATTTTGCAATAAATGTAATCTTTCAGAGAAAATCCCCCAATTGATTGCCGAAGAGGTATTTGGTGCGGAAAATTTATCACTACTGAAAGAAAGGTATCAGCAAATGAAAGAGGGGTATGATTTTTCGTATGAACAATGGCAAGGTTTGTTTACAGAAAATTTGAAACCATTTCGTGGGTACACTGATACAACGGGTATAATGATGTCTATTAAACACCCGAAGTTCAAGACAGATTTTGAACAATTGGGTAAAGGTGCTATTGGTGTAGATTTGCCAACTTGGTTTAATATACAGAGTAGTAATCCACGAATAATGCTTATTGCACAAGACCCGCTAAGGAGCAACAAATGGTATGGTGAGTGCCAAGATGCCATTTTATCAAGTCCATTTGGTCTGCACGATGCAACTCACCGAGCACATGCAAAAGGAGGTAAAATGGTTTATGAACTTATCAATAGATTGGTGTCGGCTGGCAATGGTGTCTATCTGACAGATGCACGGAAGTATTTTGTTTATGACCACAAGACCTCCGATAGATATGCAAACACCCAAAAGGCGGTGTATGTGGATATTCTTAAAAAGGAAATAGGGAGTGTAAAGCCCACACTTTGTGTATGTTTAGGAAATCGGGCAGGAAGTATAATGTACTATGTCGCAACTGAAAATCCTGAATTACTAATTTCTTGTATCACATTGCCACATTTGTCGGGAGCTGCAAGAGGTGCAATTGTAAAACGCTATCCGTTATTACTTGAACGCAAGGCTACTGCTACGAATATTGCAGAACAATATGCCAACGAAATAATAGGGTGCTTAACTACTAAACTTTAAAATTATGGGATTATTTAGTACTTCAAAGAAAGAAAAAATCGAGAAATTGAAAAAAGAAATTGAATATGCGAAGAAATCTATTGAAACATTGAAGCATAACATTTCTACTTATAAGAAAGGAGGAATTAACAATAGCAGTGGAAAAATGACAGAGTCAAAGAAATGCAAAGTTGAGGGATATAAAAAACAGATCGTCTATCAAAAAGAACGCATTGCACGTTATAAAGAACAAATAGCAAAAATCAGAGCAGAAAAATAACAATATTGAGTTATGGGATTTATTACTTGTTTCTTGTTAATTGTCAATTTGGCTCTCGTTATTGGACTTGATGTTGTATATTGGTGGGTCGGTTGGCAATTTGGAGCCACTGGAATTTTGGGAGTAATTGGCTTTATTCTCGGATATATGTTCAGTGTTGAAATGGCTATTGCTCCAAGAGACTTTTGGTGGAATACTGAATTTGATGTATTCTTGGCGAAAATAGGATTTGCTTGGAAAACCGCATTAACCTTGTGGGGCATTGGATTACTTGTACTGATTATCTTGGGGATATAATCCTCTTTGGTAATCCTTGTAAACCCTCGTGGCGGCGAATATCCTTTTTAATAATTTATATTAAGGAGATATTCGCCGCCATTGTTGTTTATCCTAAGTATCAAGGATTTGATTTGTTGATATTGGGTTTATATTTACAATTTTCCAAAAATTAAGATTGGTGTATTCAAGTATATAATTGGGTTAAAAAATATATCATTGATAGAAATCATCCTTTCGACGATTGGTTATCAGATGAATATGTCATAATGTACACCATCGCAGGTATCTATCCATACTGCTACATAATTCCTGTCCTCACCACCCATGACACCGACATTTTTGCTAAACAACAGATTGTCATTCCTTACGAATTGACACTTAAAAAAGTGGAAGACATTAATGACTTTCTAAAAAAAATCGGGCAAAAAATCCGGTTGCCACAGGAAAAACATCTATCTAAATATCCTATCAATTCTATTAAAGAATCATCTTGGAAAGATGAAGATATTTTCAAACAATTGGAAACACCTGTTTTTCTGTGCTATCCCGGATTTAATCATACACAAGAATATACAGATCATCTCAAAATCATCAAGAACGTTATATTTAATGAACAACCTACCAATTGGTTAAAATACATTAAAGATGATTTGGACAAACGAGATGTCTATACAGATATTGAGAATTATCTTTGGAGTATGAAACAAGAACCGATTTCCGAGCCCGACAACAAGACTAAAATTGTCAGTCATGGCTTTGACTTAAAAACTTCATTCAGGAAAATGTAGGATAAAATATTTAATTGTTGAAAGGAGTACAGTATGGAAACAAAGGAAAAAATCGTCATCTATCAAACAAAAGATGGAGAAATCTCAATTGACGTGAGATTAGAAGGTGAGACAGTGTGGTTGTCTGCAAATAAAAGATAACTGAGACTGTTTACATTTTTGTCATTGACAAGACTTCTTTTTCTTTGAAATTTTCAAATTCTTTTCAGTGAAACACTCAAAATCAACTAAATATACATGCTTCTGCGATTTCTTAAATTGATTATTCCGGCGTTTTTCATTATCTTTGTGCTTTCAATTTTTGATTTAATCACCTTAATAATAGACAAACAATGTATACACCTATTTCGGCAGAAGAAGCAGTAAAAGCAATCAAAAGCGGAGATCACGTTCATCTTTCAGCAATCGGAAATGCTCCTCAAGTGCTAATCAAAGCAATGTGTGATCGTGGTCGTGCAGGCGAACTCAAAAACGTCCATGTTCATCATTTTCACACAGAAGGAGCCGCACCTTATGCTGATCCGGAATTTGAAGGCATATTTCAACACGATGCTTTTTTTGTCGGAGCAAACACACGAAAAAGCGTTCAAGCCGGATATGCAGACTACATTCCGGTTTTTCTTGGAGAAGCAGCAAAACTTTATCGAGTGGGAGCGCTACCTTGCGATGTTGCTCTTATTCAAGTATGTCCTCCTGATGAAAACGGATATGTTTCTCTTGGAACTTCTGTAGATGCCGCTCTTGCCGCAATGGAAAAAGCTCGCGTTGTAATCGCTGTTGTCAACAAATATGTTCCTCGTGCATTAGGAGATGCAACGTTTCACATGAGTCGCATTCATTATTTTGTAGAAGACGACAGACCTTTGATCGAAAAATTCTATGAAGAACCAAATGAAATCGATCTTGCAATTGGAAAAAATTGTGCAGAACTTATTGAAGACGGAGCTTGTCTTCAAATGGGAATCGGCTCTCTTCCTAACGCAACATTAGCTTGTCTTGGAAATCATAAAAATTTAGGAATTCATACAGAAATGTTTGCCGATGGAGTGCTTAATCTTGTAGAAAAAGGCGTAATCACCGGAGCAAACAAAGGTGTGGACAAAGGAAAAATCGTATCAACATTCCTTCTTGGTTCAAACAAAGTATACAATTTTGTCGACAACAACCCAGACGTTTTGATGATGGACGTTCAATACACAAACGATCCATTCATCATCGCTCAACAACCCAAAATGACTGCCATAAATTCTGCCATCGAAATCGACCTGACCGGACAAGTTTGTGCAGATTCTATCGGAACACGCCAATTTTCAGGTGCCGGAGGTCAAATTGACTTTATTTACGGAGCAAGTCGTTCGGAAGGAGGAAAAGCAATTATTGCAATGCCGGCAATGACAAAAAAAGGTATTAGCAAAATCGTTCCTACATTAACACCGGGAGCAAGCGTCGTGACAACACGTTTCCATATTCATTGGTTTGTAACCGAATACGGAGCCGTGAATCTATATGGAAAAACAATGCAAGAACGAGCAAAATTGCTAACATCAGTAGCTCACCCTTCTGTTCGTGAAGATTTAGAAAAAGCCGCATTTGAGCGTTTTGGATCTCACTATCGTTTTGTTACAAAATAACAAAAAGGAGACGATACAATAAAAATCGTCTCCTTTTTTTATAAAAAATCATGAATCAAAAGATTTTATACAAAATTGCAGCTCTTTGCTCTCGTGCAGAAAGAAGCGAACAATACGTCAAAGAAAAACTCTCAACATGGAACATTTCTCCGGAAGAATCGTCCGAAATTATTGACTACTTAATCAAAAACAAATATCTTGACAATCTTCGTTTCGCTTGTGCTTTTGCTCGATCAAAAAGCCTTCATTCCAAATGGGGACAAACAAAAATCGCATACCATTTGCGAGCAAAACAAGTTTCTTCAGAACACATCTCTATTGCTCTCAAACAAATTGACAACGAAACTGAAGACAAAATACTATTCGATTTACTTAACAAAAAAGCTAAAACAATAAAATACAAAGATTTATACGATTTAAAAAATAAACTTTTACGCTTTGGCATTTCAAGAGGATTTAGTTTTTCCGCCATCAATGAAGCAATTGAAAAATTACAAAAAAACGCATCTTTTACTTTTTAAATCCTAATCTAATTGTAAAAAGTTTGTTTGTTCTTTCAAAAATTCAATAAAAAAAATCTCTCCACATTTTTGTAGAGAGATTTTTTCATATAAATCTTGCTTCTATAATTTATTTTTTCACAATTTCTTGTGTATCAGAAGCAATCATCAATTCCTCATCTGTTGGGATAATAACAACTGTAACTTTGGAATTTGGAGTAGAAAGCACAATTTCTTTTCCTCGAATTCCTGCATTAAGTTCTTCATCTATTTCGACTCCCATAAATTTGAGATAACGACAAACATGACAACGAACATTTGCATCGTTTTCTCCGATTCCTCCCGTGAAAACAATCGTATCAACACCCGACATTGCAGCAGCAAAAGAACCGATTTGTTTTGCCAAACGATATTCAAACATTTCTACCGCAAGTGCCGCACGTTTGTTTCCTTCCGAAATTGCTTTTTCAAGATCACGCATATCTGAAGAAACTCCGGAAATTCCCATCAAACCACTTTTCTTGTTTACAAGATCGTTGAAAGAATTTGCATCAAGACCTGCTTTTGCAAATACATAAGGAAGCATTCCCGGATCAATTTCTCCTGCTCGAGTTCCCATCATAAGACCTTCTGCCGGAGTAAGTCCCATTGTCGTATCTACACATTTTCCATCAACAACAGCCGCCAAAGAACCTCCATTTCCAACATGAGCCGTGATCATCTTGTTTCCTTCTTGAGGAATATTTAGAAATTCGCATGCACGTTTTGATACATAACGATGACTCGTTCCGTGGAATCCATAACGACGCACTCCATATTTTTCATAATATTCATAAGGAAGAGGATACATGTAAGCTTTTTCCGGCATAGTTTGATGAAATGCCGTATCAAAAACCGCAACTTGAGGAAGATTTGGAAGAATTTTTTGTACCGCATAAATTCCTTTCAAATTGGCAGGATTATGAAGTGGTCCAAGTTCACAATTAGCAACAATAGCATCAATCACTTTTTCGTCGATAAGAACAGATTCGCTAAAAGCTTGTCCGCCGTGAAGAACGCGATGACCAACTGCGTCAAGTTCGTCCAACGATTTTATCGCACCATATTCAGGATTTACAAGTGTTTGAAAAATCAATTCTACCCCAACCGTATGTTCTGGAATATCTTGATCTATTTGTTTCTTTTCTCCGGAAGGCAAAGTGAATTTCAAAAACGAACCAGGAAGACCAATTTTTTCAATTCCTCCTTGAGCAATCACTTCTTTGGTAGTCATTTCAAACATTTTATATTTAATCGAAGAACTACCACAATTAAGTACAAGTATTTTCATATCTCTATTTATGTTTGTATAATTTTATTTTTTATTCGCAATAGCTTGATTTGCCGTAATTGTAACTACTTTTACAATATCATCAACCGAGCATCCACGAGACAAATCATTTACAGGAGCAGCCATTCCTTGAAGAATTGGACCAAGAGCTTCTGCTTTTGCAAATCGTTGAACCAATTTGTAACTAATGTTTCCTGATTGAAGATCTGGGAAAACAAGCACATTTGCATGACCAGCAATGGCAGAACCTGGTGCTTTGCTTTGTCCTACCGAAGGAACAAGAGCCGCATCAGCTTGCAATTCTCCATCAATTTGCAAATCAGGAGCCATTTCTTGAGCCAATTTTGTTGCTTCAACAACTTTGTCTACAAACTCATGTTTAGCAGATCCTTTTGAAGAAAAACTCAACATTGCAATTCGAGGTTCAATTGCAGCCAAAGCACGAGCAGTTTGCCCTGTACAAACAGCAATTTGAGCCAACTCTGCAGCCGAAGGATTAGGCGAAACCGCACAATCCGCAAAAACAAGAAGTCCATTTTCTCCATATTCCGGAGTATTTGTCAACATCAAAAATGCTCCTGAAACGACGCTGATTCCCGGCAATGTTTTGATGATTTGGAATGCCGGACGAAGCACGTTTCCTGTTGAATTTTGAGCTCCGGCAACCTCGCCATCTGCATCGCCATTCTTAATCATCAAACAACCTAAATAAAGAGGATTTTGAGCTAATTTTGTAGCTTCTTCAATCGTCATTCCTTTTGCTTTACGCAATTCAAAAAGAAGATTCGCATATTCACTCATTTTTGCATCTGTCGCAGGATCCACAATTGTTGCTTTTGCTACATTTGCCAAACCAAATTCTTTCGCTTTTGCCTCAATTTCTGCTTTTGATCCAATAAGAATAATGTCTGCCAATCCTTCTCCAAGAATAATATCTGCAGCTTTGATTGTGCGTTCTTCAACGCCTTCTGGAAGAACAATGCGTTGCTTATTTGCCTTTGCACGTTCGATCATTCCACTGATTAAAGTCATAATTTATAGAATATAAAAAAATTAATAAATTTTGTTCGTTTATTCTGACAAAGATAGTCATTTTTAAATTAAGATTTTACAGAATCATCTTTTTTTTTCTGTCTATTCTCATAGACCACATGATTTTCGTTGCGAAGCAACCTTCTTCTCATAAAAAATTAGTATCTTTGTCGATTACAATCTTTTTCTTTAAAAGAAAAAACATGAAATACAATCGAATCGCAATCAAAATAGGAAGCAACGTACTTACAAAATCCGACGGAACGTTAGATATTCTTCGTATGGAATCTCTTGTTGAGCAAATTGCAACGTTATACCATAAAGGAGTGGAAATTATCCTCATCTCTTCCGGTGCTGTTGCAAATGGACGCGATGTGTTGAAATTAGACAAAAAATTGGATTCCGTTTCTGCACGACAAGTTTTTTCAGCAGTAGGACAAGCTCGCCTCATCAACCGATATTACGATTTATTTGCCAAACACAATATCGTTTGTGGACAAGTCCTCACAACAAAAGAAAGTTTGTCGACCCGACAATTTTATCTCAATCAAAAAAATTGCATTTCCGAAATGCTTGCTTGCGGTGTCATTCCTATCGTAAACGAAAACGACACCATTTCGGTAACAGAACTAATGTTTACCGACAATGACGAACTTTCCGGATTGATTGCCACAATGATGAAAATGCAAGCTTTGATTATTCTTAGCAATATTGACGGAATTTACACGGGAGATCCTTCAGATCCTAAAAATGAAGTCATTCGAGAAATTCTTCCCGAAAAAAATCTTTCTCAATATATCCAAACCAACAAATCTTCTTTTGGTCGCGGAGGAATGCTTACCAAATGCAATATTGCACGAAAAGTCGCAGATGAAGGAATTTGCGTAATTATTGCCAACGGAAAAAAAGACAACATTTTGCCAGATTTATTAAACGAAACCAAAAACGTTGTTTGCTCCACATTCATTCCAAATAGCAAAGAAACAACCAACATCAAAAAATGGATTGCTCATAGCCAAGGATTTACAAAAGGAGAAGTTTATATCAACGAAGGAGCTTCAAATGCCCTTCTCAACTCTCATTGTTCATCTCTCC
>JAGCLW010000036.1 GCA_017646805.1 Paludibacteraceae bacterium
GAATCAGTTTCTTGCGAGATGACAGTTGATTGTAAATCGACAATTGTAGCAACTCTCGTAAGCGAAATGCTTAAAAGTAATTCTTCTTTTTCAGAAAAATTTCCTGCTGAAAATATTCTAATAGAAGGTTCTTCTATAAAATTATCTTATACTCAAACAAATGATTTGCTTGACAAAGAAATAAAAGGAATGACAATAGAAGAAATCATGGCATATTGTAATAACAATGCAAATATAGCGGATCAAAATTTGGTTGATCAAATTTTAGCAAATGTTAAAGATTATGCCGCACCGACTCAAGAAGGAAATATGATTAAACAATTGTTTGGAAATTCGGACAACGTAAATGGCGAATACACATACAATTTCAACAATGAAAATATTTTGGAATCAATAACCGGAGCATTGAATATTGATTGCAAATATGCCACTGTCGCAAGTTCGGTGTTGAATTTATTAAAAGGAAGTGCTGATATTCCGTCATCAATCAGAGATAATTTGAATCTTGATGGATCTAAAATCAATGCTTCTTTTACTCAAACGAATGATTTAATTCCTGAAGATTTAAAAGGAAAAACAATGGATGGAATTTTGTCTTACTGCCAAGGTTTATTCAGCAAATAAAAATTTTTCGTAAAATCGTAAAAAGCGAAATAGAATTTATTTTCTATTTCGTTTTTTTTTTCATTATGTTATTAGAAAATTAAAAAAAAAATCATCATTTATGATGACTAAAAGATATTGAGGAAAATTGCTACCTTTGTGCTTGAAACAACTCAAAAAAAACAAAATGAAACAGATTCAACGTAGAACATTGAACGAATTACAACCCGGCGAACAAGCCGTCATTGTAAAAGTTCTTGGTTATGGTGCTTTTCGTAAAAGAATTACCGAAATGGGTTTCGTGCGTGGCAAAACGGTGAGTGTTGTCAAAAAAGCTCCGTTGCTCGATCCTGTGGAATATAAATTGATGAATTATCATGTTTCATTACGCAATTCAGAAGCGAAATTGATTGAAATCGTTTCTAAAGAAGACATTGCGGATTATCAAAATCAATCGTTTCAAGGAACGATCGATGATGAAACTTTAAAAGTAACGGCGATAGAAAAAGGGAAAAACATCAATGCCGTTTTGGTCGGAAATCCAAATTGTGGAAAAACAACCATTTTCAATTACGCTTCAGGATCTCATGAGCGAGTTGGAAATTATAGCGGAGTGACGGTTGATGCAAAAGAAGGGAAACTGAAAAAAAATGATTATACCATCAATCTTGTTGATTTGCCAGGAACGTATTCTATCACAGAATATACTCCGGAAGAATTGTACGTTCGTAATTATATCACAAATTCCCTTCCGGATATTGTAATCAACGTTGTCGATGCGTCTAATCTTGATCGAAATCTTTATCTTACCACCCAACTTATCGATATGAACATTAAAGTCATCATCGCTTTGAATATGTTTGATGAGTTGGAAAATAGTGGAGTTGTTTTTGATTATGAAGCTTTAGGAAAAATGCTTGGAATACCAATCATTCCAACTATTGCTGCCAAAGGTGAAGGAATTGATGATTTGATTGAGAAAGTCATTGATGTATACGAAGATAAAGATTTTTCGGTAAGACATATTCATATCAATTATGGTTCGATGATCGAATCGTCCATTCGTAATATTCAACGTGAATTGTGGAAAAATCAAGATATTAACACACAAATCTCGTCGCGTTATTTGGCTATCAAATTGCTTGAAACAGATCAAATGATATTGAAAAGTTTGAGCGAATATGCGAATTTTGAAAAAATAAAATCGGCAGTCGACAAAGAAATCTCTATTCTTGAAAATGAATACGGTGAAAAAAGTGAAACCATTATAACAGATGCTAAATACGGATTTATAGACGGAGCTTTGAAAGAAACACGCACATTTAAAATCGAAGAAAAAACGAGAAAAATCAATCATCTTGATGATATTTTGACACACAGATATTTAGGATTTCCGATTTTTTTGTTGTTCTTATTTCTAATTTTTGAAGCAACATTTACGTTGGGACAATATCCTATGGATTGGATTGAGTCCGGTGTGGAATGGCTCAGTCAATATTTGAATACAACAATAAACGAAGGTCCGTTAAAAGATCTTTTGATTGACGGAATTATTAGCGGAGTCGGAGGCGTTATTGTTTTTTTACCAAACATTTTGATTCTATTTTTCTGTATTTCATTGTTGGAAGATACCGGATACATGGCACGAGCCGCATTTTTGATGGATAAAATCATGCACAAAATGGGATTGCACGGAAAATCTTTTATTCCATTGATTATGGGATTTGGTTGCAACGTTCCGGCTATTTTGGCAACACGAACATTGGAAAGCAAAAAAGATCGTATATTGACAATGATTATTACGCCACTCATGTCTTGTAGTGCAAGATTGCCAGTGTATGTATTATTGATTTCCGCATTTTTTTCGCAATATCAATCTTTGGTGTTGTTTTCTATTTATGGAATAGGAGTTTTGTTGGCTGTTGTAGTTGCTCTTTTTATGAAAAAAATTGCATTTAAAGAAAAAGATGTGCCATTTGTCATGGAATTGCCACCTTATCGCATTCCTACACTCAAAAGCACACTGACTCACATGTGGCATAAAGGAGAACAATATCTAAAAAAAATGGGGACTATAATTCTATTGGCGTCAATTATTATTTGGGCTTTAGGATATTTTCCAACCAATATTTCGTACGAAAAAAATTATGATCAAATGATCGAACAAGCCGGAGAAAATCAAGAATTGATTACAAAACTTCAATTGGAAAAAGAATCCGAACGTCAAGAAAAATCGTATATTGGACGATTAGGACATACGATTGAACCGCTTTTGGCTCCATGTGGATTTGATTGGAAAATGAGTGTCAGTTTGATTACAGGATTGGCAGCAAAAGAAATTGTTGTCAGTTCGATGGGAATATTATATCATGCAGATGCCAATGCAGACGAAAGTTCACAATCGTTGATTTCTAATTTACAAAAAGAAACGTACAAATCTGGAGATAGAGTTGGCGAAAAAGTTTTTACACCATTGGTTGCTTTTTGTTTTATGTTATTTATCTTGATTTATTTTCCTTGTATTGCAACTATTGTTGCTATCAAAAAAGAAAGTAATTGGAAATGGGCTTTATTTACAATGTTTTATACTACCCTTTTGGCTTGGTTTATATCTTTTTCAGTGTATCAATTATTTAGTTGATGTTTGGGTTTGTAAACAAAAAAAAGTCCTCGTAAAAACGAGGACTTTTTTTTTGAAAAATGTTTATCCTAAAAGATCGTTTAAATCCGAATGCTCATTGATTGCTAGAAGAAATTCTTCATTCGTTGCAAATTTTTTCATCACTTTATTTACTCTTTCCATTGCTTCTACAGAATTCATATCCGAAATATGCTTTCGTAATCTCCACATTATTCTTTGAGTATCAGCATCTTGCAAAAGATCATCGCGACGAGTGCTACTTGCATTTAGATCAACAGCAGGGAATATTCTACGATTAGACAATTTGCGATCGAGTTGCAATTCCATATTTCCGGTTCCTTTGAATTCTTCAAAGATAATTTCGTCCATTTTCGAACCGGTTTCAGTCAATGCCGTAGCAATAATTGTTAAACTTCCTCCATTTTCAATATTTCGAGCTGCTCCAAAAAAGCGTTTTGGTTTGTGTAACGCATAAGCATCAACGCCTCCTGTAAGAACTTTTCCACTTGCCGGAGCAACGGTATTATAAGCACGAGCCAAACGTGTAATTGAGTCTAATAAAATAACAACATCATGACCGCATTCGACCATTCGTTTTGCTTTTTCATGAACCATATTTGCTACTTTGACGTGATGTTCTGCCGGTTCGTCAAAAGTTGAAGAGACAACTTCCGCATTCACGCAGCGTTGCATATCGGTTACTTCTTCCGGACGTTCGTCAATCAATAAAATAATCATATAAACTTCCGGATGATTTGTTGCAATTGCATTAGCAATATCTTTCAGAAGCATTGTTTTTCCCGTTTTTGGTTGAGCAACAATCAATCCGCGTTGACCTTTTCCTATTGGAGAAAAAAGATCAACAACACGTGTAGACAAATTATTTTTTCCGGGTAATGTAAGATTGAATTTTTCTGTTGGAAAAACAGGCGTCAAGTGTTCAAAAGGTTCACGATCACGAACATATTCCGGCGTACGACCATTGATAGAAAGCAATCGCAACAAAGGGAAATAACGTTCATTATCGCGAGGAGGACGAATGTATCCACTGACAATGTCTCCTGTTTTTAATCCGAAAAGATGAATTTGCGATTGAGATACATAAATATCGTCTGGGGAAGAAAAATAATTGTAGTCATAAGAGCGAAGAAAACCATAACCATCGCTTAAGATTTCAAGAACGCCCTCTCCTATCAATTTTGTTTCAAAATCGTATGCCGTATTTTCAGTTTGTGTTTCCGGAATGTTTTGAGAAACAGGCTCTTGAGTTTGATTTTGAGGATTTTCTTTTTCTGTTTTTTCAAATTTTTGTTGATTATTATTTTTTTTCTTTTTCTCTTGTTTAGACGATTTATTGTTATTGTGTCGATTATTTTGATTTTTATGAGTTTCTTCGTTTGATTTGATTTCCGAAGCCACATTTGTTGATTCAGAAGTTGTCGTTTCTTCTGTTTTTTCTTTTATCGGATTTATTGGCGAATCAGATTGTTTTTGTTCTTCTTGTTTTGATTGATTTTTTGAATCTTTTGTCACAACTGTTTGAGCAACAAGTTGTTCTGTTTTGTTTGTTTTAATACGAGGTTTACGTTCTTTTTTTTCAACTTTCGTATTTTTAGAAGAATTGATTGCTTGTTTGTCTAAAATTTCATAAATCAATTGATCTTTTTTCAAAGAATTGAATTTACGAATATTGAGTTCTTCTGCAATACGACGAAGAACTTCCAAAGTCATTTCATTAAGTTCGAGAATATTGTACATAAATTGAGATTAAAAAAACAAAAATTGTGTAAGTACAATTTGGTAAAAAAAAATTTGATAATTTGGAAAAAACTTTTTTGACGGACGTCAAAAAAAAAATTGCGGACGCTACTTTCTTTTGAGATTCGAGAAGTAACGCCCGCAAAGGTAAAGTAAAAATATTAAATAAACAAATTATTTATATTCTACTCCATGACTCCGATTTTAAACATATCTTTTCCGTTATATTCTTTTAATTCGTTTTCCGGAAGAATATTGACTTGAATTCGAGATGTATCAACTCCCATTTTTTCTGTCATGTATGTCGATACAAAGCGATTTCTCATTTGTGCCAGTTTCAAAATCTTAGCGTTGATGCTATCTTGAGGATTTAGCAAAAATGCTTTATCATAAATGTTTCCTCCATTGCCGTTTCCAATGCTATCTACAAACGATTTGAAATCATTGTCAGTTTCTTTGATTTTTTTGATTTCTTCGGAATCGACAAGCGTTATTTTTTCGTTGTTTGATTGCGTTTGTTGTGTGAGATAATATTGTTTTTTCAATTCCAACAAAGCCATTTCTTTGCTTGCTTCCAAAAGAGAAAATTGTTGAGTGAAAGAGATTTTCAATTCTTCTTTTGCTTTTGCAATTTCGGAAATGCGTGTCAAAGTTGCATATTGTTCACTGCTCAAATCCATTTGCAATGGATCAATTTCAATTCGATCAAGACCATCGCCACTGATTCCTAAACTTTTAGCAATTGCATCAAACGGAGAAGCGACAAGTTTTAAAAGTAAATTTCCTAATGTTTTGAGTATCAATTTTTTGTATGAAAATTCTGGCGAGTTGATATTTCCGGAAATCGGAAGATCAAGTAAAATTTTATCATTTCTGTCTTTCAAAATATATAATCCGGTTTTCAAAGGAAGATTTATTTCCGGATCAATAGTTTTGTCTTTATCTCCTACCCGACAATTATAAATGTCGATTTTATTTTGTCCGTTGAGTTGAAAATCTTTGACGATATTTTGACTTGTAAATGAAAGATTTCCAGAACTAAATGGATAAGCAAAAAATTTCATGCTATATGGAGAGAAATCAGACACTCTGACATTTTTTAAAATAAGTGTAAGACTTTGATTTTTAAGACTTTCTACACTTCCTTTCCAATCAATGAAAGCAAATCCTCCGGCCGGAGTTTGAGCTTTTAATTTTAATTCGTTGGTTTCTTTTTGAATATCAAAATTATGAGATGAGATTTCTATTTGAGTAAGTGGATAAATAAATGGATTTTGCAAAGTGTGATCTTCGTAAGTAAAATTGCAATTTTTCACATCAATTTTATTTATCCGAACGTGCATTGGTTTTGTTTGTGTAGCCGCAGTATCAGGCGTTTGAGGTTGTTGTTTGATAGTATCAGTTTCGTTGTTTTGCGATTTTAAAATAGAAGAAAAATTATTTCCGGAATTTGTCATTACAAAAGCAGACGACAATCCGTCTAAGGAAATAGAAGCGATGTCACAAATTCCTTTTTGTGGATTGATGCTATCAATTGTAATTGTCAAATCCGACAAATTTGCAATAGATGAATTTTGTTCGTCGATGGCATCAATATTTTTCAACGAAACGATTCCTTTTATATCAATATCTGTTGGTTGTTTTGTGCTTCCACAAGCGTTTGCGTCAATATTCAAATTTCCTTTCAAATCTGATATTTTTACAAAATCTTTGGCATAAGGAAGAATATTTTTCAACGCAAAATTGGTTAATTTTACGCTGATGTCATAGCGACTGCTTTCCATATTGTATTTTGCTTGAGTCGCAATTTCTCCTCCTTCAGCAAAGTTAAATGATAATCCGGCATCGGTAGATTGACCGGAAAAATAAATGCCGGGAATGGCAAGATTCAAATCTTTAAGATTCCAAGATGATTGATGTGCTTCATCTTGAAATAACAATTCTCCGTTTGATAAACGAATGTTATAAAGTCCAATCTTCCAAGGAGTTGAATTTTCTTCTACTTCTTCATCTTCTTTTTCTTCATCAGGTGTTGAATAAAAATTGATAATGGAAGAAAAGTTAAACGTAGAATCTTTTTGAACCAAAAGAACTTTTGGTTTTGCCAATGTAATATGACGAACATCAACTTCTTTTCCTATGAGTTTTAGATAATTTATCGATACGCTAAGTGTGTCGAAACGAACAAAATCAGTCGTATCATCATCTTCTTTCATGACAATTCCTTCTGCACATACCGAACCGGTATAAAGATTAACAGATAAATCGTCCATCACAATTTGACGCGAAGTCCATGTTTTACTGTTTTTTTCAATAACTATTTTCGCTATCGGAGAAACGATTGCCGCCAATAACATAAAAATTCCGACAAATGTTCCTAAAATAATTAAAACAATTTTAAGTGCTTTATTCATATTAATATTTTTTTATTGTTTATTTTTTGGGTGAAATTTCATAATTGTATCGCGAAGATATTCCACATCTATATGCGTATAAATTTCGGTTGTAAGAATAGACGAATGTCCGAGCATTTGTTGAATATCTCTAAGATTAGCACCTCCTTCGAGCAAATGCGTTGCAAAAGAATGACGAAATGTATGAGGACTGATTGTTTTCTTTATTCCGGCTAATTCAACCAATTGTTTTACAATATTGAAAATTGCAACTCGAGAAATGTTTTTTCCGCTACGATTGATAAACAAATAATCCTCAAATCCATCTAACAATCGCCACGATGCTCGTTCATGCAAATATTCTTTTATGTATTCTTTGCAAATTGAAGAAATAGGAACAAGTCTTTGTTTATTCCCTTTCCCGATGACACAAACATAACCTTCGTCGAAATGAATATTGGAAATTTTCACGTCAATCAATTCGCTCACTCGAAGACCTGAACCATAAAGCATTTCTATAATTACACGATTGCGAACACCTTCTTTTTTACTCATGTCAATTGCTTCTATAATGTTGTCAATTTCTTCAACACTAAGCACTTCCGGCAAATGCATGGCCAATTTTGGCATTTCAAGAAGTTCTGTTGGATCTTCGTCCAAAATTTCTTCATATTGCAAAAAACGATAAAACGATTTTATTCCTGAAATGATTCTTGCTTGAGAACGAACCGAAATTCCTAAATTGGTTAGTTCTTCCAAAAAATGACGAAAATCATCAATTGAAACAGAATCATATTTTAATCCCATATCCGAAAGATAATCAAGAAATCGATTTAAATCACTTTGATAAGCTTCAATCGTATTTTCAGAAAGTGATTTTTCTAATTTTAAAAAAGCGTGATATCGTTTTAATATTGCGTTCATTTACAACTATTTTAGTAATAAAAAAAAGAAGAGATGTTTTTTGCACCTCTTCTTTTCCGGGTGGCTGATGGGGATCGAACCCACGACCCTCAGGACCACAATCTGATACTCTAACCAACTGAGCTACAGCCACCATATTTCGTGCAAAAAAGTAAATTCTTACGTATAAAGAGCAAGTATTTTTCTCATTTGCGAGTGCAAAGATAGAACATTTTTTTTATCTTTGCAAACGTTCATAAAAAAAATAATAGAAAAAATTTTTGAATCAAAATTTATGACATTTTATCTTTATTCTGAAGAAATTGAAAAACAAATAAAAGCAATCAACAAAGATATTTATTTATCCATGAATGGCGTTAATTCGGAATTGATGGATAATCATGGATTGCATTATAAAAAAAATTATGGAGTTGGATTGTTGCGATTGAAAGAAATTGCGAGAAAATACGAATTTTCAACTTTATTGGCCGAACGACTTTGGGATATTGATGTTCGTGAAACAAAAATTCTTGCAACAATGTTGTATCCTTCGATACATTTAAATAAAGAAGTGGCATATCGCTTTATGTATCAAGCAAATACAACAGAATTGATAGAACAATTATCTCTTAATTTAATCAGAAATTTTGCAGATTTTTCCAATTATGCAATTGATTGGATGAATGACAATTGCGAATCGGTTCGTTGCTCTACTCTATTGGCATTGTCTCGCACAATAGATTGTTTTTCAGAAAAACAACTCGACGAATTGATTTATGTGGCAATTTCTTTTGCTAATTCTGCAATTTTTTTTGAAGCAAAAGCGATCAGTGTTTTTTTACGATTTTATTTAAAATCATATATGAAAAATCGTGAAAAAATTATGAATTTGATAAAAGATTTTCAACTATCAGAAAATCGTAATTTACGCTACATTTTTGAAGAATTAACACTCTGTTAGTTTGTTAAACTTCTTACTGATAACAATTTATCATATCGTTCACCAAATCCGCGATGATAAACAAAAATAGTGTATTCGTTTTCGGTTTGCCAATAACTTCCTTCTGTGCGAAGCAACGTGGCTTGTTTTTTCCCTTTTTCTTTGAAAGCATACACAAAATTATATCCTCCTTGTTTCAACAAAAGTATTTTTTCATAACACTTTAATTGTGCATTATACGTCATTCGGCTTTCCAAGTTCATTTGATTTTGATTCATTTCTCCTATGATATAAATTCCTCCGTCAAAAAAAGGTGCTTCTGTCGGAATCGAAAATCGTACTAAAAAATAATCTGCCGTAAGGACATCATCTTCCCATTCTTGCTGATTGATTACAAATTTTCCGTTTGCATCTTTTTTATATTCGTATGATTTATACACATCTATGATTTTTGGGTATAAATCAACAACATACATAGGATCTGCAAATCGAATTCGTTCAATACCTTCTCCATACGAAAATCGTGAAGAAAAATCAATTGTTTGATATTCCACTCCTCCTTCAAAGACCAATTCAGGATTGTTTTTATAAATCAATTTCCCATTTCCAATATAAGATGGTTCCAACCATTTTTCGGTATCCAAACGATTATTTTGAACAATTTTTACTTTAATTTCTGAAGTTGGATTAGTCATTGGATAATTTCCTGTAATAACTTCAAAATCAACTTGTTGGTATCGTTTGTTTATTTCTTTTAATGTTCGAGCATGAACTTCTCCCGAAACCATTAAATCTTGAGTCGTAACATAAAAAGAAAATGTTGCCACGCGTTGTTCCGGATCATCTGCTTCGTGAATATGTAATAAATAATTGCCCGAAACTTTCAATTGTACATCTTCATTCGGCAATGACACTTGATAATGAACATAATTTTGTGTGGTATTATACGACACCATTGCATCATTCAGCGGATTAGAAACAAACCCTTCTGCCCACTCTATTGTTGATAAAGATGATGGACTCCAATCTGCATTACAATGTTCAATTGTGTAATAATAATTTTGAATATCTCCACCAATTTCATCAAAAGAAAAGGTAAGATTTTGTTCTCCATTTAATTGCAAAATAGGCATATCATATTCTCCATCAGCATTTAACGACGTATGCAATGTTTTTATTGTAGGACGATGTGCAATATGAGAACCATTGAATGGCGATGCAGACAATGATATAAAAATGCCTAAAATATTGAATAGAAAAATAAAATATCGCATATCTTTTTATAAAAAAAAGAGACGCACTAAAAACGGCGTCTCTAAGATTATGAGAGTTTTATCTAACAATTGTTTGATCTCGATCTGGTCCAATCGAGATAATTGCAATAGGAGTTTCTAATTCTTTTTCCAAAAATGAAACGTATTCTGAAAATTCTTTTGGAAACTCTGATTCTTTTGTCATACGTGTCATATTGGTTTTCCAACCTTTCATTTCTACATACACAGGTTCGATTCCTTCGTTAATGTCGTATGGAAAATAATCGATTTCTTCTCCATTTTGCTTGTATGCTACGCACGCTTTGATTGTTTCAAAATCGTCAAGAACATCACTTTTCATCATAATCAATTTTGTGACGCCATTAACCATAATTGCGTATTTTAAAGCAACCAAATCTATCCAACCACAGCGACGTTCGCGACCTGTAACAGCTCCGTATTCATGTCCAAGATCACGAATTTTCTTCCCTGTTTCATCAAATAATTCTGTTGGGAATGGACCTGAACCAACTCGCGTACAATAAGCTTTCATGATTCCATATACTTCGCCAATTTTATTTGGACCAATACCCAATCCGGTACATGCTCCGGCACAAATTGTATTGGAAGACGTTACGAAAGGATAAGAACCGAAATCAACGTCAAGCATAGTTCCTTGAGCTCCTTCACAGAGAATAGATTTTCCTTCTTTCAACAAATTATTAACTTCATGTTCGCTATCTACCAATGTAAATTGTTTTAGATATTCAATTCCGGACATCCATTCTTTTTCGAGTTCTGCAATGTCATAATTATAATTTAACGAACGAAGAATTGCTTCATGACGTGATTTTGCTAACGCATATTTTGTTTCAAAATCGCAAAGAATATCTCCGACACGAAGTCCATTTCGACTAATTTTGTCTGTGTATGTCGGACCTATTCCCTTCCCTGTTGTACCAACTTTATCTTTCCCTTTTGCGGCTTCGTATGCTGCATCAAGTATGCGATGTGTTGGCATAATTAGGTGAGCTTTTTTAGAAATATGAAGACGTTGTGTCAAATCATGACCACTTTTAGCTAAACTTTCTGCTTCTGCTTTAAAAAGTGCTGGATCTAATACAACTCCATTGCCGATGATATTTATTTTTTCTCCTTGAAAAATTCCAGAAGGAATTGAGCGAAGAACATATTTTTGACCTTCAAATTCAAGGGTATGACCTGCATTGGGACCTCCTTGGAAACGGGCAACTACATCATATTGAGGAGTTAAAACATCTACCACCTTTCCTTTTCCTTCATCTCCCCATTGGAGACCTAATAAGACATCTACTTTGTTCATTTGTTTATTAAAAAATATAGAAATACAGAAATTTCGTTAAAAAAATACAGACAAAGATACTATTATTTTTTTATATAACATTATTTCAAAAAATAAAATAACGTACTATTATGAAATATAATAACCCCGAAAGTTTTTTTTACTTTCGGGGTTTATGTTAAAATTATTATTTTTTCAAATCAAAGATTGTTTTTATTTGATTGCTTGGAAAGCTTGTTCCAAATCGGCAATAATATCTTTTGCATCTTCAATACCAACAGAGAATCGAATAAGATCCGGTTGAATGCCGGCATTTCGTAGTTGTTCGTCTGAAAGTTGGCGATGAGTATGACTTGCCGGATGAAGGACGCATGTTCGTGCATCTGCCACATGAGTTGCAATAGCTGCCAATTTCAAATTGTCCATAAATTTGATCGAACGTTCACGACCGCCTTTGATTCCAAAAGTTACTACTCCACAAGGACGACCTTCATCAAATTGTTTTTGTGCCAATTGATAATATTTGTCATCTTCAAGTCCTGAAAAATTAACCCAAGCCACATCTTCTTGTGTTTTTAAATATTTAGCTACAGCTAATGCGTTTTCGCAATGACGACGCATACGGAGATGAAGTGTTTCAAGTCCAAGATTTAACAGAAATGCGTGTTGAGGACTTTGAATTGAACCAAAATCACGCATCAATTGAGCTGTTGCTTTTGTAATAAATGCTCCTTTACCAAAAGCTTTGCTATAAGCTAATCCATGATAAGATGGATCTGGTTGGGTAAGTCCCGGAAATTTATCTGCATGAGCGTCCCAATCAAAATTTCCACTATCTACGATAACGCCTCCGACGCAAGCTCCGTGTCCGTCCATATATTTTGTTGTTGAATGCGTTACAATATCGGCACCCCATTCAAATGGACGACAATTAATAGGAGTTGGGAATGTGTTGTCAATAATCAAAGGAACTCCGTTGCGATGTGCAATTTTTGCGAATTTTTCTATATCAAGAACCGAACTTACCGGATTTCCGATAGTTTCTCCAAAAAGAGCTTTTGTGTTTGGACGGAATGCTTTTTGGATTTCTTCTTCGCTGGCATCTTGATCAACGAAAGTCACTTCAATTCCCAGTTTTTTCATCGTTACGGCAAAAAGATTAAATGTTCCGCCATAAATTGAAGCTGCCGAAACAAAATGATCGCCTGATTCACAAACATTGAAAATTGCGTAAAAATTGGCTGCTTGACCAGAAGAAGTTAACATGGCTGCGACTCCACCTTCAAGAGCAGCAATTTTTCCTGCGACTACATCATTTGTTGGATTTTGCAAGCGAGTATAAAAGTATCCTGATGCTTTTAGGTCAAATAAGTCGGCCATTGCTTCTGTGGTTTCATATTTCCACGTAGTAGATTGAAAAATAGGAAGTTGACGTGATTCTCCATTTTTAGGTTGCCATCCTCCTTGAATACAAATGGTATCAAGAGATTGTTTCTTTTCCATGATTTATTTTTTTTATTGTTTTTAATTTATTTTAATACAAATTCATTCATATTCATTGCCAACAAATCGTCCAATTGATGAAGATTTTTCGGCGATGTTTGAGTAAATAATAATGCCAAAACGTTAACATTTTTATCTTGAGGCACACGAAATTGAAGAATATTTTCAAAATAATCGTATACTTTTTGTTTGTCAACCAAAGTCTCTGTTGTTGAACCTTCCGGACGCTCCAAGACAAGGAATGTGTAGGTGTCATTTTCACGACCTTTCCACATTGCTTCGTAATCGGGTTTTATTCCCTTGAGATAAGCTTCTACAGGGTGAATTCCTGAAATATAATACTGCAATTCATTGAGACAAAATCCTGCAAAACGAAGTGGATTGATTTCTATTGGAACTGCTTTTTTCCCATCATAACGAAATTCGATATGAATTGGAAAATTTTGCAAATTCATCACTTTATTGACTTCTTTTAGAAAATCTACAAACAGCGTATAATATTTATCATAAATCGATTTGCTTGTGTTGTAAACTCTATCGCAGACATCTTCTTCGTTCAAAAATTTGTGATGAAAAATATTTAATACAATCGGTTCGCCTTTTTCATCAAAATATGCATCAACAGCAAATTCTTCTCCTTTGATATATTCTTCTATCAAAAAACGACTTGCTCCCAAAACATAATCTGGAAATTGAGCACATGATTTTTCAAAATTTTGTTTTATATCTTCAATTGCAGAATTCCATTCTTGCTGATTTTTAATTACATAAACTCCGGCAGAAAGAAATCCAACAGATGGTTTTAATACAACGGGAAATGGAATTTGTTCTGAATCAAATGTCAACAATTCAGACATTTCAATTTCTTTATAGAAAAAATCAGGATAAATTGTCGCACACATTTTTCTGAAAACGGCTTTATCCTTTAATAATCCGATTTTTTCTACAATTTGCTCACCTTTAAGATGTGTATAAATCCAATTTAACGCATTTTCGCTGACACTATAAAGACGTGGATTTTGCTTGTATTCTGCTTTTCCTTCTTCGTCCGAAACCAGTCGAAGATTGTTTCCTTCCGCAAGCAATTGTTCTGAAAATGCGTTACGCAAAACAGGATAATTATTTTTAATAATTGTATCAATCAAAAGTGATGATACGTATGGTTTTTCAAGAATTAACATATATAATAAATTTTTTGCAAAGATATGGTGTTTGGAAGATTTACCCAAATAGATATTTGAATTTTAGAAAATAAATCTAAATAGCTACCTTTGTATAGAATTTTTATTCTATCAAAGAGAAAAATAAATTATTAATTATGGAATATTTTTCTACTAAAAAAAAGATTTATGGAAAAGTTAGATGAAAAAGATTTGCAAATTTTATCACTTCTTGCAAATAATGCTAAATTATCGACAAAAGAAATTGCTACAACAGTGCATCTTACCTCTACTCCAACATTTGAACGAATCAAACGTTTGGAGCGAGAAAAATACATCAAAGCCTACGTTGCAAAATTAGATGAGACGAAATTGTTAGGTTCTTTTTGCGTTTTTTGCAATATTCGACTCAAACAACATAATCGTGATTACATGTTGGCTTTTGTCGAAGCGGTGTCAAATATTCCGGAAATTACGGAATGTTATAATATTTCGGGAGATTCGGATTATATGATAAAAATTCGGGTGAAAGATATGGATCATTATTCACGTTTTGTACAAGACACTCTTGGTACAATCGAAAGTATCGGTTCGCTACATTCGCTCTTTGTTTTGAAACAAGAAAAATAACACCAATATTTCTCAACAATATAATTTTATTCCACACTCAAATAAGGACTGATTTTTTTATAATCTTCCGAAGATAATATTTCATTTAGTTTTTCTAAATTTTTGATTTTGCCTTTTGTACGACGATATTCAAAAATAAATTTTGCATTTTCATACGTGATATAAGGATGCGAATCCAAACGATTGATGGTTGCTGTATTCACGTTGATTTTTTTCACTGCATTTGTATCTACAAAACCGTATAACATCAACAATTCGCATTCTTTGTTAGAAATATATCGCACTTCTTTTATTTGTTCAATTTGTATAAATCCACCCAATCGATCACGATATTTCAACATCGAACGCATAATTCCTTTTCGCAATCCTGGAATAGAATACAATTTGGTTGTATCTACACTATTTAATTCAATAGAATGTGGAGGAATAATTGGCGTTCGTTGTAGAGAATCGGCGTTTATTTTTGTTTGTTCAACACTCTTCGCAATCGATTTTATTTCAATATAAGGAACCAACGATGAATAGAGTTTTTCTGTTACGCCGTAAATTTTCTTTAAATCTTCCGGTTTTGAAAAACGACCTCCTTTTTGTCGATATTTCAACAAATTGGAGATTGCACGATTCGAAAAACCAAGCTCTCTCAATTCTTGAGTATCTATTGTATTCGGATCAAAAACAAAACGTTTGACATTTTTCTCTTTTTGTTGATTCTTTTTTGTTAAGAATTGTTTTTGTTTTGTATTTTTTGGTTTTGCTATTTCTTCATTGAAAAACAAAAAGACCTCTTGCTGAAACAAACTATCTTGATACATTTCTCGTTGAAGTTTGTGTCTTGTATGAAATCGTACAATTATATTAAAACCAATAGATAAAACAACGACAACGCATAAGATATATAAACCTATGCGTTGTCGTTTTGTATAAATTGAAAAAAATCGTTTCATTTTTTATTACATCAAAAAGGCAAATCGTCTGATGAAGAATCCCCCATCGGTGGGGCAATTGGATTTACCGACTGCACTTGATCCTGAGAAGGATTTTTTGGAGTAATTGTTGGCATAACCGGTTGTTGAGGAAGAGGATTGTTCATTCCAAACTGTGGCATTGTAAGGTTTGGAGCAACTGTAGTTGCCGAAGCTTCTACAACTTTCCATGCACGAAGATTTGTGTACCAACTTCCTTGAAATTCACGACTTTCAGGATCGAAAGAAACTGTTAACATTGTTCCAATCGCAAAAGTTGTCATGTCCGGTTTGTTTTGATCTGGCTGTCCAAACATACTGAAACAAACTTTTTTTGCATATTGTCCATCTGTTTCAAGTACAAATGATTGTCGTTGCCAAGAATTTCCTGTTTTACTAACTCCACTTTGTAAAGGCAAAACTTGTACTAATCTCGCTGTTAATTCCATTTTATTTATAGTATAATTTGTTATTTTTTATGAATTTATAAACTTCTTCATGAAGCCATTTTGAAACAAAATCTTTTTCGTCTATATGTTGTCTGATTTGAGTTGCAGAAATCAAAAATTGAGGAGCTTTGTCCAAAAAAACAGCTTGTGGATAAATCTTTTTTAAATGTTCAAAATCAATTCCATCTCTTGGATAAACAATCAACGTATGATGAGATAAAATCGTTTCCCATTGATACCATTTTTTGAAAATTTGCAAATTATCAGCTCCTATGATAAGCGAAAAATCAAAATTAGGATATTTTTCTCGAAGAAATTGCAATGTTTTAACCGTATAATTGGGTTTAGGTAAATCAAATTCCACATCGCAAGCATAAAAGTTTTCATCTTCTTTTATTGCAATTTCAACCATTCGCAAACGTAATGTATCGCAAAGCAAATCATTCTCTTTTAGTGGATTTTGAGGACTGACGACAAACCAAATTTCTTGAAAAGAAAGAATCTCACGAATATATGTTGCAAGATTCGTATGTCCTTTATGAATAGGATTAAAAGACCCAAAAAATAGTCCGATTTTTTTTTGTTCAATCATTTCTTTTCAAATTGAACGGCAACCCAAGTAGATTTTTCTTTATAAGAAACAAATTGTAAACCTAAAGTTTCGGCTTTTTGACGAATCATTTCAATATCATTTTCGTAGAATCCACTCATAAACAAATGTCCGTTAGTTGTCAATACTTTTACGTATTTTTCCATATCATTGAGCAAAATGTTACGATTGATATTTGCAAAAATTACATCAAAAAAATCATTTTCTGTCAGTTGCTCTACTCCACCCAATCGAATGTCAATTTCCTGACAATCATTTAGTTGAATATTATCCAACGCATTTTTATATGCCCATTCATCAATATCGATTCCGACAACGCTTTTTGCCCCCATTTTTTTTGCCAAAATAGCCAATACAGCTGTTCCGCAACCCATATCCAACATGTTTTTATTTTGCATATTCATTTCCAACATAGATGCAATCATTAAACTTGTTGTTGAATGATGTCCCGTTCCAAAAGACATGCGAGGATCAATCAAAATATTATATTCTAATTGAGGAATTTCTGTATGAAATGAGCTATGAATTACACATCGATTTTCAACGATGATAGGAGAAAAAAAGTTTTTTTCCCATTCTTCGTTCCAATTTTGAGCTTTCATTTCTTCATGAACAACAGAAATCGATGTTTCAAATGGAAATTCTTGTAATAAATTTAAAACGTTTTCTTTATCAAATTGATTGATAGGACAATATGCGATAAGATTATCGGTTTCTGTCTCAAAACTTTCATATCCAATTTCTGCCAATTCTGCCGAAAGAACATCTTTTACAAAATCTTCATTCGACGAAACCTTGAATATTGACTTTATATAATCCACACTAATTTTTTTTTTAAAAATTATCTCAAACGATTAAGTCTTTGCACCAACGCTTCGTCTTTTGCTATTGCTCTAAACGCAAGATAAGAAAGAATTGCTCCGATAAGTGGAAAAATTATGCCTAATCGAGGATATAATTCCACTTCATAATCTTTGGTTGCAACGTAAAGATAAACTGCAAGCAATGCGTAATATCCAACCATAAGAACAATATTGAAAATCGTCAAACGAAGTTGTAAAATTCTATTTTTATAGCAAAAAATAGTAAGAATAGAAATTACAACAATAATGAAACAAAGTGCTGTAAGCAAAGGTGTTTGCATCAAAACAAAAACGGGATTTGAATTTATTTTTTCAATTCCGTTTATGGTTAATTCAAACATTGTTTCTGCTTGAGAAAAGTTCATTATCGGACAAAATAAGACTGAAACAAAGAGTATTGCTACTACCAAAAGATATAAAGATTGTATTCGTTGAATCATGTTTTCTTATTTATTATTTTGTTCGTTACGCACTTTATAAATGCGTTCTATAATATCAACCACTTTAAGTCCTTCCAACACATTTGTCGTAATAGAACCTTTCTCATTTAATTTGTCCACCACATTTTGAATCACATAATGATGATTTTGTGCCGATCCTTTATACGCTCCATAATCATTAGGTGGATTTGATGGTGCAAGTACAGGCATTTCGTAATCTTTGATATGGCAATAAACAACTTCATTCATATATTGTCCGGCCACTTTGATTGTTCCATTTTCTCCAACAATTGTTATCGAACTTTCAAGGTTTGTATCCCAAACTGCTGTACTATAATTAATTTGACCTATTCCACCATTGACAAAATCAAAAGAAACGATTCCACTATCTTCAAAAGCTGTAAGATCTTGATGGCAAAAATCTTTAAAGATTCCTTGAATATTTTCAATATCGCCAAAAAGCCAATACATTATGTCTATAAAATGTGAGAATTGTGTAAATAATGTTCCTCCGTCAAGGTTTGCATCGCCATGCCAACCGCCTTTTTTGTAATAACGTTCATCACGATTCCAATAACAATTTAGTTGAACCATGTATATTTTTCCCAAAATACCTTGAGAAACAACTTCTTTCAACCAAACTGATGGAGGCGAATAACGATTTTGCATCACGCAAAATACATGACGCGACATTTCTAAACTTTTAAACAAAATTGCTTCTGCATCAAGTTTATTCAATGCTATTGGTTTTTCGATTACTACATGATATCTTGCCGAAAGTAAACGAATTGCATAATCTGCATGAAAACCATTCGGAGTACAAATATTAACAACGTCGGCTTCTACATTTGCAGACAAAAAATCTTCTATTGACGAAAAAAATGGAACCTCAATATCTTGCAATCCTAATTCTTCTTTTGAAAGAATATCGCATACAGCAACAAGTTCTGCATTTGGATCTCGATGAATCATTTCTGCATGACGTTTCCCTATATGACCTTGTCCAATAACTGCAAATTTGATTGTTTTCATATATATAATTTAATCAAAAAATTTTTACACTAAAAAAACATTATTTTCTATTAATTGATAATGTTCGTTTGTCTCCGGACAAACGGCTTGATTTTGTTCGTCAAAATCTAAACGATGACCATTTTTGCTTACCCAACCGATTTGTTTTGCAGGATTTCCTACCATGAGAGCAAATGGTTTCACATTTTTTGTAACAACACTTCCTGCCCCAATTAACGCATATTCTCCAATTGTACAACCACAAACAATCGTTGCATTAGCACCTATTGAACAACCTTTTTTAAGAATGGTTTTTCGATACTCTTTTTTTCGTTCAATAAAGGCACGAGGGTTGATTACATTTGTGAACACCATCGAAGGACCAAGAAAAACGTCATCTTCGCAAATTACGCCTGTGTAAACAGAAACATTATTTTGAATTTTTACATTATTCCCAAGTATAACATCGGGAGAAATTACAACATTTTGTCCTATATTGCAACGCTCTCCAATCTTGCAATTTGACATTATATGTGAAAAATGCCATATTTTCGTATTTCGTCCAATGACACAACCTTCATCAATATAAGAAGATTCGTGGGCATAAAAATTTTTTTGCATACAAAAATCAATTTACAAAATCAAGAACCGCATTGACGATATATTCCAATTGTTCTTCGGATAATTCCGTATGCATTGGAAGTGAAAGAACTCGTTTTGAAAGCATTTCGGCAACAGGGAAATCGCCTTCTTTGTATCTTGGATCCGAATATGCTTTTTGCAAATGTAATGGTATTGGATAATAAACCATAGATGGAATTCCTTTTGCTTTTAACGAAGCTTGCAACGCATCTCGATCAATCGATTCATCAAGAATTAACGTATATTGATGAAATACATGTTCTGAGGATTCCATTTGTTTTGGAATTTGAATTTTTGAACATGTCGAGAATGCTTGATTATAATATTGGGCGGCACGTTTTCTATTTGCAATATATTTATCCAAATATTTTAATTTTACATCTAAAATAGCCGCTTGTATAGCATCAAGACGAGAATTTACACCTACCAAATCATGATGATAACGAACGACCATGCCATGATTAGCTATTGCTCGCATTTTTTCTGCTAATGCATCATCATTTGTAAAAATTGCTCCACCATCACCATAACAACCCAAATTTTTTGATGGAAAAAATGAAGTGCAACCAATGTTTCCCATACATCCGGACATACCTATTTTTCCGTCTGAAAAATAATATTTGGAACCAATCGATTGGCATGCATCTTCAATAATTGCAAGATTATATTTTTGAGCTAATGTTAAAAGATTTTCCATGTCAACATTTTGCCCAAATAAATGAACCGGAACAATTGCCTTTGTTTTTGGAGTTATCGCTTTTTCTATTATCTCCGGAGTGACAAGAAAAGTTTCCGGATCAACATCTACAACGACCGGTGTAAGTCCTAAAACTTTCACTACTTCTGCCGTTGCAATAAAAGTAAATGTCGGCGTTATCACTTCGTCTCCCGGTTTTAAATTTAATGACATGAGAGCAATTTGAAGTGCATCAGTGCCGTTTCCAACCGGAATTACGTGTTTTACTCCTAAATATAGTTCCAAATGTTTTTGAAATTCAGAAACTTTAGGTCCTTTGACAAACGCAGTTGTATCTATCACTTGTTGAATAGCATTATCTATTTCACTTTTAATAGCA
>JAGCLW010000037.1 GCA_017646805.1 Paludibacteraceae bacterium
AAGATATTGCGTTTTTAAATCTACCATTTGGATTGTTTGGTTCATAATGGCACGTAATCAATTGATTTTTTTAATTAACTTTTCAAACTACAAAAATAATATATTTCTTTTGAATATAATAATTTTGAATATAAATGGAATTAAAAAAAAAAATGTGAGTAATAAAAATTACCCACATTTTTTTACGTTATTTATTTCTTTTTCTTTTTTTGTACCGACCAACCAAATTTTCCGATTTGGTTTCCCAATTGATAATAATTTCCATGCGAATAGGCAATCAATTTTGCTTTTTCCATGTCAAACTTTCCGGTTTCTGCATCAAAATATTTTTCATCTGCCTGAACATTGACAACTTCAGCAATAAACATATCGTGCGATCCTAACGGAATTATATTTTTCACTTTGCATTCTATGGATATTGGAGCTTCTTCAATAATTGGAGCCGAAACGTTAATCGAAGGTGCAGGAGTTAAATTCATTTCTTTAAATTTATTTAAATCTTTTCCCGATTTTACTCCACACCAATCTGTGGCTTTTGCAAGTTCTTCGTTGGTAAGATTGATTACAAATTCGCCGCTTTTTTTAATTAAATCATAAGAATGTCGCGATGGTCGTACCGAAATATAGCACATTGCAGGTTCGCTACAAATTGTGCCTACCCACGCTACGGTGATAATGTTGTATTCTTCAGGAGAAGTTCCGCACGAAACCATTACTGCCGGAATAGGATAAATCATCGTGCCCGGACGCCAATTTTGTTTCATATAAAAAACTTTTATGAATTAAACAAAATATCTTCTTGCTCAATCATTCGCTCGCAATAATGACATTTTACATTGATTGATTCTTTGTCTACAACGTGAAATTTTGTTTCAATCGGTTGATTGTTTGTCACGCATTTAGGATTTACGCATTTAATAATTCCACAAACTTGATCAGGCAATGTAAGTTTTTGTTTTTCAACAACTTTATAATCTTTTATGACATTCAAAACTGCATTGGGAGCAATCAATGCAATACGATTTATTTCTGAAGATTCAAAGTATTTATCTGTAATCTTTATAATTCCTTTCAATCCACTTTTTTTGCTTGAAAGATTATTTCCTATTGTGATTTGGCTATCAAGTTTATCCAAGCCAAGAATAGAGACAACTTTAAACAATTTATCGGAAGGAATATGATCAATAACGGTTCCATTTTCAAGGGCAACCACTACTAATTCTTTTTTTTGATTCATAATTTTTTGATTTTATTCAATTAAATAAGTCCTAATGCATCACAAATAATTGCTTGACGAGCATAAACTCCATTTTTTGCTTGTTGAAAATAATATGCTTTTGGAGATTCGTCCACATCTTCTGCTATTTCTCCGACACGAGGAAGCGGATGAAGAACACGTAAATTTTCTTTTGTTCCTTCCAACATATTTTTTTTCAATGTGTATACATTTTTAACCTTTTCATATTCCACCAAATCAAGGAATCGCTCTCTTTGAACACGTGTCATATACAAAATATCTGCTTCTGATATGTCATTTAATTCAGACATTTCTCGGTATTCAATTCCTTTTTCATAACAAAAACGCTTATATTCTTCTGGCATTTTCAATTCATCAGGAGCAATAAATGTAAATTTAGGATTGAAATGCGACATTGCCATCAATAAAGAATGTACCGTACGACCATATTTCAAGTCACCGACCATGTAAATATTTAAGTTTTCCAACGTTCCTTGAGTTTTCTTTATTGAATACAAATCCAACATCGTTTGTGTTGGGTGTTGATTAGCTCCATCTCCGGCATTGATAATTGGAACATTGGAAACTTCCGAAGCATAACGGGCGGCTCCATCAAGTGGATGACGCATGACAATAAGATCGGCATAATTGCTTACCATGATAATGGTATCTTTCAAAGTCTCGCCTTTCGACGTGCTTGTATTTGATGCGTCAGAAAAACCAATCACTCGCCCACCCAACCGATTGATTGCCGTTTCAAAACTTAATCTTGTTCGAGTTGATGGCTCAAAAAACAACGTTGCCACAACCTTATTTTTCAATAAATCTTGATTTGGATTTACTTCGAAACGTTCTGCCGCTTCAACAATTTTCAAGATTTTTTCTTTTGAATAATCCGTAATAGAGACTAAACTTTTAACATTCATATAATTATATATTTATGTAGAAAAATACAAAACCGCAATTATGCAAAGATAAGATTATTTCTTTTCTTTTTCTATTTTTTATATTTCATACAAAGATACGAAAAAACACTATTACATATTGATATTATAGTTTTTTTATTTGTTATAATCTTGTATTATTAACAAATAGAAACAAAAAAAGCCGTATTTTACTACGACTTTTTTTGTAAGAAAAATTAATCTGATTATTTATATTCACTCCAAGTTTTAATGTCAATTCCTTCTTCATTCATTTTGCAGAAAGATTTGATAAATGCACTTGCTAAACGAGCATTTGTAATCAATGGAATACTAAAATCTATTGCTCCACGACGAATCTTATAACCATTTGAAAGTTCGCGTTTTGTAAGATCTTTAGGAATGTTAATAACGAGGTCAAATTCTTTATTAGCAATCATATCCATCACTTTTAAGTTTCCTTCTTCGTCTGGCCAACTTACAAGTACAGAATCTACTCCGTTTTCTGTTAAAAACTTATGCGTTCCTCCTGTTGTGAAAAGATTGTATCCATTTTTAATCAAAAGTTTGCATGCATCTATCAATTCAACTTTTGAACGAGAATCTCCAGAAGAAACCAATATATTTTTTTCCGGAACACGATAGCCGACCGAAATCATTGCCGTAAGAAGTGCATCATCAAAATTAGATCCAATACATCCTACTTCACCTGTAGAGGCCATATCAACACCAAGAACCGGATCTGCTTTTTGCAAACGAGTAAATGAGAATTGAGAAGCTTTGATACCTACATAATCAAGATCAAACTCTGAACGATTTGGTTTTTCAACAGGAATTCCTAACATAACTTTCGTTGCCAATTCGATGAAATTAAGTTTTAACACTTTTGACACGAATGGGAATGAGCGAGATGCACGAAGATTACATTCAATTACTTTTATGTCATTATCTTTTGCCAAAAATTGAATATTGAATGGTCCTGAGATATGCAATTCTTTTGCAATTTTTCCAGCAATTTTCTTAATTCTACGAACTGTTTCAACGTATAATTTTTGTGGAGGGAATTGTATTGTTGCATCTCCGGAATGCACTCCGGCAAATTCTACGTGTTCAGAAATTGCATAAACAACGACTTCCCCATTTTGAGCAACTGCGTCAAATTCAATTTCTTTGCATTTTTCAATAAATTCTGAAACTACAACAGGATGTTCTTGTGAAACATTTGCCGCAAGTTTTAAGAATTCCACCAATTCTTCTGTATTAGAGCAAACATTCATTGCAGCTCCGGATAATACATACGATGGACGAACCAATACCGGAAATCCTACGCTATCCACAAACGAATGAATTTCATCGAGAGATGTCAATTCTTTCCAACGAGGTTGATCTACGCCAATTCTATCAAGCATTGAAGAGAATTTATGTCTATCTTCCGCATTGTCAATATCAACTGCCTGTGTACCAAGAATTTTTACATTTGATTGATCCAATTTTAAAGCCAAATTATTTGGAATTTGACCACCGGTTGACACAATCACACCATGAGGATCTTCTAATTCAATAATATCACGAACACGTTCATAACTTAATTCATCAAAATACAAACGGTCTGTAATATCATAATCCGTCGATACGGTTTCCGGGTTATAATTGATAACAACCGAACGATAACCTTCTTTGCGAATCGTGTTAAGTGCATTTACCGAACACCAATCAAATTCAACTGAAGAACCAATACGATAAGCTCCCGAGCCGAGTACTATTACCGATTGTTTGTCTTTATAAAATTCTATATCATGCTCCGTTCCGTTGTAGGTCAAATATAAATAATTTGTTTGAGCCGGATATTCTGCTGCAAGAGTATCGATTTGTTTTACTACCGGACGAATGCCACGACGTTCACGTTCTGTACGAATTGTATCTTTTGGCGTTTTTGTTTTATAAACAAGACGAGCCATTTGGAAGTCTGAAAAACCGATTTGTTTTGCATGAACAAATAATTCTGTAGGAATTTCTTCTCGTGTATTGTATTTTTCCAACTCATGAGAAGTCTCGATGATATGTTGAAGTTTATACAAGAACCATTTGTCGATTTTTGTCAATTCATAAATACGATCAACCGAATAACCTTGTTCTAATGCTTGTGATAAATAGAATACACGTTTATCCGTTGGAGAAGCCAATTCTTCATCTAATTTATCTGTAAATAATTCTTTATTTGCAACAAATCCATGCATTCCTTGTTGAATCATACGAAGACCTTTTTGGAAAGTTTCTTCAAAATTACGTCCAATCGACATAATTTCTCCAACAGATTTCATCGATGATCCGATTTCTCTACTTACACCATGGAATTTAGCCAAATCCCAACGTGGAATTTTTATTACAACATAATCAATTGAAGGTTCAAAATAAGCCGGTGTTGTTTTTGTAACCGAATTTTTTAATTCATGCAATCCATATCCCAAACCTATTTTTGCAGCCACAAAAGCCAATGGATAACCTGTCGCTTTTGAAGCAAGTGCCGACGAACGACTAAGACGAGCATTGATTTCTATCACGCGATAATCTTCACTTTGTGTGTCGAATGCGAATTGCACATTACACTCTCCTACAATGCCCACATGTTGCACAATACTAATTGCTATAGAACGAAGTTTTGAAATTTCAGAATTTGTAAGTGTTTGGCATGGTGCAACCACAATACTTTCTCCGGTATGAATTCCAAGTGGGTCAAAGTTTTCCATATTACATACCGTGATACAATTACCAAATTTATCACGAACAACCTCAAATTCAATTTCTTTCCAACCTTTTAATGATTTCTCAACTAAAAGTTGCGGAGAATAATTCAATGATTTTTCTGCCAAAACATGGAGTTCTTCAGGATTGTTGCAAAAACCACTTCCAAGACCTCCTAATGCATACGCTGCACGAATAATTACAGGATAACCCAAATCTTCCGCCGCTTTATGTGCATCTTCGATTGTATCTACCGCAAAACTTTTAATCGTTTTAACGTTGATTTCATCTAACTTTTTAACAAATAAATCACGGTCTTCCGTATCTATAATTGCTTGAACCGGAGTTCCTAATACACGTACGTTATATTTTTCGAGCAATCCGGCTTCAAAAATTTTCACTCCGCAATTTAATGCTGTTTGTCCTCCAAACGCAAGTAATAATCCATCAGGTTGTTCTTTTTGAATAACTTTTTCAACAAAATATGGAGTCACAGGAAGGAAATATATTTTGTCTGCAACTCCTTCTGATGTTTGCACCGTCGCAATATTTGGATTGATCAAAACTGTTTCAATTCCTTCTTCTTTAAGAGCTTTAAGTGCTTGACTTCCAGAATAATCAAACTCTCCGGCTTCTCCAATTTTAAGAGCTCCTGAACCTAAAATCAATACCTTTTTAGGTTTTGGAATATCCAAGCCTTCTACTTTTGGCAACCAATTGATTTTTCCATTTGCTATTGCTTCTACAAAAGCATCAAAAACGTATGATTCTGATGAGAAATTTGCAGAGAAAAATGGTTTTGTTTTATGACGAAATCCTTCATTTGTATTGTCATTCAAATTTACATACAAAGGTTCCCAATCCATTGGCAAAGAAGAAGAATCTACCGTATAAGCAGTGTTTTGATTGCTTATAAAACTACGATTTGTATCAACCATCATTACAGGTTGATTGCTTCCTCTATGTCCGGCTTTCAATTTATAAGTTGTCGCACCAATTGCTTTTGCCATCAAAAGATTTCCCATATTAAGTCCTAATATAGGTTTATCTTCTGTCATTGCTTTACGAATATTTTCTATGGTTTTTGTACAAAGATCTGGATTACCCGGTCCATTTGAAATAACCAATCCATCGTATTGCATAGTTGTAAAATCGTAGTTCCATGGCACTCTTACCACTTTTACGTTACGTTCTGTAAGAGAACGAATTATACTATGTTTTACTCCGCAATCCACTACTACTACCGTCTTATCTCCATTCCCGTATGTAACTACTTCATTACAACTAACTTGATCTACCCAATTGATTTCGTCACGATTGATGAAATCAACCGGATTGTTTTCAAATTCAAGTTTTGCTTTCATTACTCCATTTTCACGAATAATTTTTGTTAATTCGCGAGTATCAACACCATAAATCGCAGGCACTTTTTCTTCTTTCAACCAATCAGCTAAAGAGCGAACTGCGTTCCAATGTGAATATTGAAATGAGTAATCTGAAACAACCAATGCTTTTACATGAATTTTTTCACTTTCAAAATATTTTGAAAGTCCATTTTCAATTGCCGATTCTGGTACTCCATAATTACCTATCAATGGATAGGTTGCAACCATGATTTGTCCGGCATAGGTAGGATCAGTTAAAGATTCTGGGTATCCAATCATTGCGGTAGAAAAAACTATTTCTCCTGCAGTTGAAAACTCATATCCAAATGATTTACCTTCAAATACTTGACCATTTTCAAGTACTAACTTAACCTTTTTAGGGTTTAAAACTTCGTTCATCATACTCATTTGTATAATTTTATATTTAGCTTTTAAATATTCTTTTCTATTTTTTTTATCTATGACTTTGAAAACTACAAGATTTTTACAAATAGCTATATTTCAAGTCTTTATAAAAAAATCTTTTATTACTACACGTCATTTCAACCGACAAAGATACGGAATATTTAATAGAAAACAAGGTCTAAAATAAAGTTTTCAAAGTTTTTTACACGTCATTTTTTTTATGTTTACTTATGAAACTAAAAATCAAATATTTAAATATAAAAACCTTATTTTTTTGTGTTTTATATTACGTGTTTTACGTAACCAAAAGAAGCAGATACAAAAAAGTATCTGCTTCTTGGGTAATGTATTATTTTATATAAAATCTTGTGCTATTCGGCGAGCTTCTTTATCACTCATCACATAATCTTCATAAGTTGGATTTGCTATAAAAGTTGCTTTTTGCATGGTTTTTTCAATGACATCGCTCATTTGTAAAAAGCTACATTCATTTCTTAAAAATGCCGCAACCACCACTTCGTTTGCCGCATTAAGTACACAAGCCGCATTTCCTCCTTTTTTCATTGCTTCGTATGCAAATGAAAGATTGCGAAATTTCTTTGTATCCGGCTTTTCAAAAGTCAATTGATTGTATTTTGAAAAATCAAGACGAGGATAATTGTTTTTTAGTCGTTGTGGATAAGCAAATGCGTATTGAATCGGTAATTTCATATCAGGAAGTCCCAATTGTGCAATCACTGCACCATCATTATATTGAACCATGGAATGAACAATTGATTGCGGATGAACCGAAACTTCAATTTGATCCGGAGATAAACCAAACAACCATTTTGCTTCAATAACTTCAAACCCTTTATTCATCATACTTGCCGAATCAATTGTAATTTTTGCTCCCATTGTCCAATTTGGATGTTTCAAAGCTTGATCCTTCGTGACATATTTTAATTCTTCTAACGATAAAGTTCGAAAAGGACCGCCCGATGCCGTAATTATAATTTTTTCTACTGTCCGAACATCTTCGCCGACCATGGATTGAAAAATAGCAGAATGTTCGGAATCAACGGGTAAAATTCCAACTTTATTTTTAATCGCTAATTTTGTAATTAAATCTCCCGCCACGACTAATGTTTCTTTGTTGGCAAGAGCGATTGTTTTCCCTGCATTGATTGCATTAATTGTTGGTTTCAGTCCTGCATATCCAACCATTGCTGTCAACACAATATCGCTCACTTCCATTCCTGCAACATCAGCAATACTATCTTCTCCGGCAAAAACTTTTATTGGCAAATCAGATAACGCATTTTTTACGGTTTCGTACTTATCTTCATTGCCAATAACAACTATTTCAGGATTAAATTTTCGTGCTTGTTTTATCAATAAATCTGCATTATTTCCTGCAGTAAGAATGTATGCTTCAAACAAATCCGATTGTTCTTCTATCACCTCTAAAGCTTGCGTTCCAATCGAACCGGTAGAACCTAATATTGTAATTTTTTTCTTCATTGTCAAAATATGATATAATCTTCTGGATTTATTGGTTTTCCATTATGCCAAAGCTCTACATGTAAATGCGGTTTTTGACTATTTGTTTCTTTTTTATCTCCAAGAATTGCAATCGCTTCTCCAGCCGAAACTTTGTTGTTTTCCATTTTTAACAATTCCGCATTATTTTTATACACCGACATGTATCCGTTTTTGTGGAGAATTGCAATTACATATCCATCTTTTATCGTAAATCCTGTAAAACAAACTGTTCCATCAAGCACCGACATGACACTTGTTCCGGTAGTTGAAATTACATCTATTCCATAATGTTTTGTTTGTGGATCAAATTTTCCGGCTATCAAACCTTTTACCGGTGGATAAAAAACGGCTGTTTCAATTGTTGGATTTTGTATACGAGCTTGAACTAAATTATATTGTTCTTCATTTTCGTATGTAGTACAAAATTCTTGTTCAGAAAGAGTTTTTTCTACATTTGCCGATTTTTTTTGTTCTACAATAATTGAATCAACATCAGCAATTTCAGACACAACAACCTCTCCTGCAACCAATTGCGACAAAACGTGAATATAATCTTGTTGCAAAGCCACCTGTTCAGCAAGAGAATCGACTCTCAATGAATGATGGATAACTTCTGCTTTTACACCAACATCTTCAAATCCGGGAATAAATTGACGTATTGGTGTACGCATAATAATTATGGAGCATAAAAAAAAACTCAATAACAATATGGTTGAAAACAACAAAAAGACATAAAGCCATGAGAGACGCACACTAAAGGTTTCCTCCAATGTGTTTTCGTTCAAAATACTTACTTTGTACTTAAAACGAACTTTCTCCATGAAGACTTTAAGTCTTTTTTTTGCCATACGATTTAGAATTTGAGCTATCCTAAATGACTAATTTTTGTTATTTCGTCCAATTGCAACAAACGGATACGACGTCCTTCTAATTTTATCAAGCCTTCTGTTGCAAAATTGGAAAGTGTTCGAATTGCGTTAGAAGTTGTCATGTTTGACAATCCTGCAATATCATCTCGTGAAAGACTTACGCCGAGCGTTTGTCCATCTTCTGCCATTCCAAAGTTTTCTCGAAGAAACAAAAGTGTATCTGCCAATCGTCCACGAATATGTTTTTGTGTTAATGTAACAATGCGTGCATCGCTTGCTCCTAAATCGGCCGCCAAACGCTTGATAAATTCAAATGCCAAAGGTGCGTTTTGAATCAATATCGTTTCAATGACACTTGCCGGAATCATATAAATTGAGCAATCTTCAAAAGCTCGTGCATTTGTGTTATATCCGTGATAATTATTTAAAGCAAAAATTGCACGATAACCAAAAAATTCATTTGGTTTCAGCATACGCATGATTTGATCACGTCCTCCGACTCCTGTTTTATAAATTTTCACTTTACCTCTCACCAAAATCATCATGTGTGTCGGAATTTCTCCTTCTTGGTGGATCAACGTATTCTTTTTGAAATGTTGTAGCGATGAATGATTTTTCAAATAAATCTTTTGTTCAGGAGTAAGATTTCCCCAAATTTCCGGAATTTCTTCTAACCCGATTACTTTTATTGGTTGTTTACGTGGCATTATTACATCAATATAATGTTTTACAGCACAAAAATAACGTTTTTTTTTATATAAAAGCAAAAAAAGTAAAAAAATGTAACTGAATACAAATTTATGGTTTTTCAATTTCAGACAATCGTTTTTCTAACGCAAACATTTCGTCTCGAAGACGTGCCGCTTCCATAAAATTTAAATCTTTGGCGGCAGACATCATTTCTTTTTTTGTTTTTTCAATCATTTTTTTCAATTGATCAACAGACATATATTGTACGACAGGCATTGCCGCTATATTTATTGTATTTTGTTCTTCTACATAAATATTTGATTCTGACGATTTTGTAAAAACTGTAGGTGTGTGTATCGATTTGTTCAAAGCTTGTGGAGTGATGTGATGTTTTTCATTGTATTTCAATTGTATTTCTCTACGACGATTGGTTTCGTCAATAGTCTGACGCATACTTTCTGTAATTTTGTCTGCATACATAATCACACGTCCATTGAGATTTCGAGCCGCTCGACCGGCCGTTTGAGTCATAGATCTTCGCGAACGTAAAAAACCTTCTTTGTCGGCATCGAGAATTGCAACTAAAGAAACTTCCGGCAAATCCAACCCTTCTCTCAATAAATTTACACCAACCAAAACGCTGATCAATCCTTTGCGAAGAGAATCCAAAATCTGAACTCGCTCCATTGTATCTACATCCGAATGAATATATGCACAACGCACACCATGATCCGTCAAATAAGTAGATAATTCTTCTGCCATACGTTTGGTTAATGTCGTAACTAATACTCGCTCATCGTTTTCGGTGCGAATGGTTATTTCTTCCATCAAATCATCTATTTGATTCAACGTAGGACGCACTTCTATTATTGGATCCAACAAACCGGTTGGACGAATAATTTGTTCCACAATAACTCCATTGCTTTTTTTTAATTCATAATCGGCCGGAGTTGCACTGACATAAATTGTTTGAGGAGACAATGCATCAAATTCTTCAAATTTCAGCGGACGATTATCTCGTGCGGCCGGAAGTCGAAATCCATATTCCACCAAATTATTCTTTCGTGCAGCATCTCCTCCATACATGGCATAAATTTGCGGAATAGTCACATGACTTTCGTCTATAACCATCAAAAAATCATCAGGGAAATAATCCAACAAACAAAAAGGTCTACTTCCTTCTGCTCGTCCATCAAAATATCGAGAATAATTTTCAATTCCTTGACAATATCCTAATTCTTTGATCATTTCCATATCGTATTTCACTCGTTCGCGAATACGATTACTTTCTATCGGACGTCCTTCGGTGTCAAAAAAAGCAATTTGCTTTTTCATATCAACTTCTATTTGTTTCAAAGCAGTTTCAATTGTGTTTTTTGAAGTAACAAATATAGTTGCCGGATAAATATTATAGGAATCAAATTGTTCAATCAATTGATTTGTAATCGGATCAATTGTATAAATAGCTTCTATTTCATCTCCCCAAAAGACAATTCTCAACGCAAAATCTGTATATGCCAAATAAATATCCACGGTATCGCCTTTGACACGAAAAGTCCCTCGTTCAAATGTCACATCATTTCGCATATATTGAACATCAACCAACTGACGGAGAAATTCATTCCGCACAATCGATTGATTTTTAGATATATGAATCATGTTTGTCTTATATGAATCCGGATTGCCAATTCCATAAAGACACGAAACCGACGACACAACAAGCACATCTCGCCTACCGGAAAGTAATGACGAAGTGGTCGAAAGCCTTAATTTTTCAATTTCATCATTAATTGCTAAATCTTTCTCTATATAAGTATCTGTGTTGGGCAAATATGCTTCTGGTTGATAATAGTCATAATAAGAAACAAAATATTCAACGGCGTTGTTCGGAAAAAATTGTTTAAACTCCGAATATAATTGAGCCGCAAGAGTTTTATTATGACTTAAAACAAGTGTTGGACGTTGAATTTCTTTGATTACATTGGCTATTGTAAAAGTTTTTCCCGAACCTGTCACACCCAACAAAACCTGAGAAGGGACTCCATTTTGAAGTCCCTCCACTAATTGGCGAATAGCTTCCGGCTGATCGCCTGTAGGTTTATATTTTGATATTAAATCAAACAAATGATTATTTGTTTGGCATTACAATAAGAGCAATAATGTAAGCAATTATTCCTGCTCCACCCAAAAATGTAAATAATGCCCACAATAGACGAACAATTGTAGCATCAATACCAAAATACTCTCCAATACCTGCACATACACCTGCAAGCATTTTGTTGTTTGAACGAGATAAACGTTTACTCATAATTATACAATTAAAAAAAATTAAAAATTCATAGAAAAAGATACTCCGGCATTATGACCTTCGTCATAAATATAATACGGAGAAAGTGAAAGTTGTTCAACCGAAGATTTTGCAGATTTCTTTTTACGCAATTTTTCTTGCAACTTATCTACACGAAACAATCTTCGTTCATAAGGCAACAACCAATGTGCTATTTGTGCCGACAAAATTCCGATTCCCGCTCCAACACAAACATCTCTAACCCAATGTCGTTGATTGTAAATTCTCATAAATCCAACTCCGGTGGCAATAACATACGCACCTACTGCAATTGCCGGATAACGTTGTCCGTACTCTAACCGTACCAATTCTGCACCCATGAATGCCGTCGCAGTATGACCAGAAGGCCAAGAATTGCGTGCCGAACCATCAGGACGAAGAGATAATTTGCATGCTTTAAGCACATTGACTATAATTCCCATTGTGGCATAAGAAGTTGCCGTTGTTAACAGACGATCCAGATAATCGTGTTCTGCTTTTGCTCCACATAACGAGATCAACATGTTTGACGCAACAGGGACATATTGCACATAATCATCAAAATGCAAATAACGTCCATCTCTCCAAATCGAAACTTCTCCTTTTATTCTGTCTTCAACCCCTTGCCATTCGGGGATTGTCAAGCCAAGCACTCCTAATGTTATCAACGTTGCGGGAGCTATAATTTGCGTCCCGCGAAATTCGGTTGTATGGTCGTGTTGTAAATTAGCAAAAAACTTTGGCTTTATTACATTCTCATTTTTTACGGTATCGACTACAACTTGCGATTTTGCTACTGAAACAAAAAATATTAGTAAAAATAGAGAAACTAAAAGAAATAAAAAACGGAATCTTAACATTCAAAAAAAATGTTTCAGTTAATATCAAAAGTTGTCTTTGCAAAGATAATAAAAAAAGCATATTTCTAACAAATATGCTTTTTTATAATTTTATAAAACTGTGATTAAAATAAAAACTTGTCCAAGAATAATACGTAAAAACATTGTGAGCGGATAAATCATCGCATACGCCGTAGATTGAGCTTGCACCGGTGCTAAACTGTTGGCAAATTCTAACGCCGGAGGATCTGTCATTGCTCCAGACATTGCTCCACAAAGTTTCAAATAATTAAATTTTCGTGTCAGACGAACAATCATTGTCACTACAAAAATAGGAATAAATGTAATTAACGTTCCATAAAGCATCCACCAAGCTCCACCACGATTGATCAATGTGTCAATAAATTTTTCACCACTGAGCAATCCTACACTTGTCAAAAACAACACAATTCCTAATTCTTTCAACATCATGTTTGCTCCCGGAGTCATATAGAAATTCAATTTTCCTATACGTCCTTTATAACCTAAAAATATAGATACGACAAGAGGTCCTCCGGCCAATCCTAATTTTGCCGGAATTGGTAATCCGGGAATCATGATTGGAATCATTCCAAAAAGTAATCCTAATGTAATACCGATCATCAATGGAATAATATTCGGGTGAGCTAATTCTTTTTGTGAATTTCCTAATTCTTTTCTTACATCGGACAAGCATTTTCGTTCGCCCACAATACGAACATAATCGCCTAATTCAAGCGTCGTTTTCTTTTGAGGAAGAATTTCCATTCCCGAACGATAAATACGAGTAATGTTTGCTTCATAACGGCGATAAATACCAACTTGCTCAATTGTTTTTCCTACAACCTTTCGGTTTGTAATCAACACATCGCAAATATCAAGACGATCTTGAATATTTTGTCGTTCACGAATCGAAACGTCACCAATTTTGATGCGTAAATTTTCTATGCAATTAGGAGATGAAACGCCATAAATCACATCGCCTTCACAAATAATTTCTGTGTCTTTAGCCGGAATGTATTCTCCATTACGAAAAATACGAGAAACGGCTAATTCGCTATCCATAATTTGAGCTATATGACTCAACGTTTTTCCGTAAAGATTAGAATTTGTAACGGTCACTTCCACACTTTCCAATTTAACCGTAGAATCGCCCAAACTTTGCTTATAATTTTCACATTCTTGTTCTACATTTATGCGACACAAATAACGAACAAGCAACATTGTTAATATAATTCCTATTACGCCAAAAGGATAAGCCAAAGCGTAAGCCATACCGGAATCTATCGACATTTGACGAAGACTTTCTGCCATTTCTAAATTGCCGTTATTTTGCAAAAAATCGGCTTGTTCGGTCAAGATTTGTTGTGCAGCACCCAAAGATGGCGTATTCGTCACGGCTCCACACATAATTCCCACCACTTGTCCGGGTGTCAAATCTGTCAAAAAATAAATAGCAAGAGCAATTCCAAATCCCATCAAAACTATTGTCGCCGCCATTAAATTCAGAGTCAATCCATCTTTCTTGAACGAAGAGAGGAATCGTGGACCCATTTCCACTCCAATACAATAGACAAAAAGAATTAGTCCAAACTCACGAATAAAATGAAGAATATGAGTATCAACTTGGGCTCCAAAGTGAGTTAATGTAATTCCGACAAATAACGTTCCTGCAATCCCAAGTTTTACTTTAAAAATTTTAATTTGTCCTATCGCAAGACCTAAAAATGATGCGATAAAAAGATAAATCAATGTTGACAACATAGTCGGCTTGCCGAGTTGTTCTATGATAAAATCAAACATTGTACAAATAAATTATATAAAATTCGATTATTTTCTTCAAAAAACGGCACAAAGGTAAACTATTTTTTTTCAAAAAAAAAGGATAATTTAAAAAGTTTCTTTTTCAAAAAAACTCCTATCATTCAATATTTATTCAACTTTATACAATATTTAAAACAGCAAAAAAATACGATTCTTTTTATCACTATCATTTTTAAAAGTTTTTTTATTTTTTTTACAAAAAACAAATCGTATAAATTCTGTATATATGTGGCAAAAAAACAAAAAAAAATAATTTTGTGTTATTCTAAAAATCTTACTTCTTAATGTCAATTTTTAGAATTTGGAGAATGCAAAAAATGCTTGTATCTTTGCCGAGAAAATAGAAGGTCTAGTAGCTCAGTTGTATAGAGCGTCCCTCTCCTAAAGGGAAGGTCACGGGTTAGAATCCCGTCTGGACTACAAAACAAAAAAAGAGGTTGGCATTGTTGAATGTCAACCTCTTTTGGTATAAAAAATCATTTTTATTCTAACATTTTTTCAATTTTCATCATTATCATTTCAGGATTATCGACAAGCAATTGCCCATGATTCATTCCGGGAAAAATTTCTATGTTAGCCGTCGGACATAATCGCAACAAATGTTTTGATTGCGGACGAGCTACAAAAGCTTCTTTCGTTCCATACCAATAATAAATATTTGATCCGTAAATTGCTTGTAATGTACTTGTATACACAGATTTATAACCATCAAGCACAGCTTTTCTTCCTCCATAAGGATAAATCTTTCGGCATTCATCAAGTAATACGTCAAAATAATGGGAATGAAACACCCAACTCCAAAATTTTCGCCAATGAAAACAGGTCCAGACATTCGCACTTTGAAAATATCGCAACATTTCAACAAGCCAATTAGGAAGAGAAAGCAACGGTGCCGCATCCATAATGGCATGATTTATTATAATTTCGTTACGTTCCAAAACACGTGAAAGTATTTTTCCTCCCAACGAAAGACCATAAACGCAATCTACACGACCATTGTGAGAACTTTTGACATAACCAATAATTTGAGAAGCTTGATCATCAATAGAAGTGAAAGATGTGTGTTTCCCAAGAATAAATCCATCAATTTGCACAGCGACAATGCGATAACGATTTTTCAAAAGATTGATAAGGGGCAGAAAAATTTCATATGACACTCCCAATCCCGGAATTAACATTATCAAAGGCTTGTCTGTTTTATTTTCTTCAAAAGAAACAAAATTCATAGATTAAAAAAATGTAAAATAATTCAAATGAAACCTTGCCATTTTTTTTCCAAAAGAAAAAGAAAAATCAAAAAAAAATAACCTACCCAATTTACTAAAAATCAGGCTGGTATTTTCTTAAACATTACTTTGATCTTTTTATTTCGTCACGAATTTCTCGAATACGATCAAGGTATTTGTCTTGATTTTCCGGACAATGCTCTCCAATAATCAAATGTGGCTCCAACACTTTCTGACTTTTTACGATAATTTGTTCTCCTCGCATTTTGAATTTATAAATATCTTCATTTACCCAAACTCGCGTGAGATCCATATCATTGTAAATTTTTAAAAACTGTTGTTTTGTTATGGTAACGTATCTTCCACTCGGATTCTTTAATCCATCCGAATTTTTCGAAACATCACCAAAATTATACGGCAAACGATATGTTCCGCTTTCTTTATCATACTCAATACTATAATGTTTCGTTTCCACCAACTTATGTCCTTTAAATCGAACATCTTCTATGTAAACATATTCTATCACATCTTCACTGTCATCACTCATAAGAAATTGTCCGTTACGATATTGCAAAGGATCCTCAATACGCTCTGCAAAACATATCATATCACATACAATAATTGCAACTGCAATCAATGAGAATTTTAATATCAATTTTTTCATACGCTTGCAATTTTTAATGGTTAAACAGAATAATACAAAGATAAAAAATTTTTTGCTTAAAAACAATTATTTAAACAAATAAAAAGTTGGCATTAAAATTGTTTTTCATTTTGTACAAAAATGGGTTATTTCATTCTTAATCATAATTCATTATTATAAAATAATACATATCTTTGTACATTAAAACCTTAAGCCTATGAAACGACATATTTTAATTCCATTGATTTTTTTGTTGAATCCAACAGCAATTTTGTTTGCTCAAAATTATGTTGATGACATTTATATGACAAAAGCGGACTATAAAAAAATCATCGAAAAACAAAAAAAGAAAAAGAAAGTTCAAAACAACGTTGTTGTTGAAGAAAATATCGAACCTTTTGCAACGTCCGGAGATACTATATTTTTTTCAAAAATAAAGAAAAATGCAAACGGAGATGTTGTCGGTTACGAAGAAGGATTCTTGGTCGATAGCAAAATGGTTTCGGACTACTTGAACGAACAATCTCAATCTTATGATGAAGATGTTAACTACGATGATGACAACGTTTATTTAGTAGATGACAATGATGATTTTGTTTACACCAAACGTATTAAACGTTATCACAATCCTACATTTGTATTTATTGATCCATATTATTATGATGACTTATTTTATACAACTTCATACATAGGTTTGGGATACACGTTTTCGCCATGGTATCATCATTGGGTTTATGATCCATTCTATTGGCATCACTCTTGGTATTATGATCCGTTTTGGTATCGTCCAATTTACCGTCCTTGGCATCACCATCATTATTGGGCATATCATCACCCTCATTGGCATCATCACCACAACCATTTTGTTCCTTCTCACAATAGAAGAACACATTATGCAACCGAAAATTCTAGGCGAAATGTGCGAATCGATTCGCATTTAAGACATTCACCAACTGTTCGCAATAATTCAAACCTAAGAAATGGCGTTTCAAATCGTGTTGACGGAAATTCTTACCGTAGTTACAGAAATAATGCCGCAAGTAGAGTTGGAACCAATAGAACAGGCAATACGTTGAGAAGCAACAATTCTTCTACTACAATCAATAGAGGTGGATCACGTAGCGGATATACTACTACATATCGAAGTAGCACGATTCCAAACAATCGAAATTCCGTAAGATCATCTTCGCCATCAAGATCATCAAATCGATCAAGTGGAAATTTCAGAAGTAGTGGAAACAGTGGTAGCAGTTATCGCAGTTCAGGAACTCGAAGTTCTGTAAGTAGAAGCAGCGGTAGCGGAAGCGGAAGTAGAGGAAGTTTTGGCGGAGGAGGAAGAAGCAGTAGTGGTGGCGGAAGTAGAAGCGGAAGCAGACGATAAATCTTAAATTTTCATTCTAAAATCATTTTTTATTAGAGTCATGAAAAAAATCTTTATTCTCATATTATTCACCATAGCAACAAATTCTATTTTTTCTCAAAATGAATTTGATGCAGTAAAATATTCACAAACAGATATTGTCGGATCTGCGAGATACATGGGTATGGCAGGAGCTTTTGGAGCTGTCGGAGGAGATATGTCCGGCATAGAAATAAATCCTGCAGGATTAGGAGTTTTCCGAAGATTTGAACTTTCGCTTGGATTTGGAGCCGTTGGCACGCAAAACAAAAGCACCTTAGAAAATGAATCAAGTATCGTTCATCGCACACACATTCCTTTCAATAATTTTGGATTTGTTTTAGCATTCAATTCAAATAAAGAATCAGGAATCTTGAACAATAACTTTTCATTTACGTACAACAAACTCAAAAATTTTAATTACAACACAACCGTTTCGGGTAGCAATCTTGGTTCGTCTTTGTCAGATTATATGGCAGATATGACAAATGGTTTATTAAAAACCGATCTTGACGCAACGAACCCGTATAACAATGCAGAAATTGGATTTTTATCAATATTGGGATATAAAGCCGGACTAATCGAACCTACGGAATCCGGTTCTAACACTTGGCAAAGTTCCATGCCAAACGAAACGGTCAATTCCTTATACAATGCAAGAGAAAGCGGATATGTGAATGAATGGAAATTCGCCTACTCCATGAATGTGAATAATGTTTTTTATTGGGGTTTGTCCGTAGGTATTACAGATTTATTTTATAAAAAAGAAACGTTTTACAAAGAAGAAATCGGGTCTTTAGGAGATTTTTCCATTGATAATAGTTTTCGAACAGAAGGAATTGGAGCAAACTTTGGTTTAGGAATAATCTTTAGACCTATAGATCAAATTCGACTCGGAGCAGCCGTTAAAACGCCAACCATATATTCTTCATCAGCAGAAGATTATGGTTTGGAAGATTCTCAAAGAACATCTATTTCAAGTAGCAAAACTACTTTAGAAGAATATTGTTCTTCCAATAGTTATTATCAATTTATTTCGCCATGGAAATACAACTTCTCTGCCGCTTTTATTTTAGGACACAGAGGTTTGATCAGTTTGGATTATGAATTGATGGATTACGCACACATGAGATTGATTGAAGATTATGGAGGAACAAGTGGATTTTCAACAGAAAACAACAACATCAAAAAACTAAAGATGACTCATTCGCTACGTGCGGGACTTGAAATACATATTGGAGCTGGCGTTTTTGCACGATTAGGATACGCATTTGTCACAAGTCCGTTTAATGATGTTGATTTACATCGAAATGATGCAATCAATACGGTCAGAACAGACACCGAATATTTCCGAGAAAAATGGACTAATTATTATTCCGGAGGGTTAGGTTGGAGAAATTCGCATTGGTTCGTGGATCTTGCTTATTTGCTCAAACACACAACAGCAGATTTTTATGCTTATAATTGGGTCAATTTGCCAGCTGCCAATCTGCTTTATTTACATCATAACGTAGCAGTCAGTGCAGGATATAAATTTTAAAAAAAAATTTTTTTGAGTGATGAAAGAGAGGTTGTGGACAAAAGATTTCACAGCTGCGTGCTGTGCAAACTTTCTTTATTTTCTTGGATTTTACTCTTTAATGCCTATCTTGGCATTATATTTACGAGATACATTTTTTAGTAATCGATCAACAATAGGTGTAGTACTTGCGTGCTACACCGTTTCTGCTTTATTGATTCGACCATTTTCGGGTTATTTAATAGATACAATTAGCAGAAAAACATTGTATCTTATAGCCTTAGGATTATTTGTTTCGGTTTTTGCCGGTTATCCTATAGCAGCAAGCGTATGGTTGTTTGCTCTGCTTAGAGCGATTCACGGATTAGCATTTGGCACACTAACGGTTTCGGCAAATACATTGGTTATCGATATTACACCATCTTCACGACGAGGTGCGGCTTTAGGATTTTACGGCATTGCCAATAATTTAGCAATGGCAATAGGACCAATGGTTTCTGTTTATCTACATGATTACTATGGTTATAATGCCGTTTTTTACAATTCATTTTTTACTTGTTTGATTGCATTTTGTATTGGCTGTACGATTAAAGTTCCGAAAAAAAACAATTCAATTTCTCAACCGACAAAAGAAGAACAAAAAATAGAACGTCATCTTCCATTTTCATTAGACCGATTTATTTTAATAAAAGGACTTCCAGCAGGGTTGAATTTATTTCTTTTAGGAATTCCTTACGGCATGATCACAACTTTTATCGCTTTGTATAGCGAAGAATTGAATTTAGGGAAAAACACAGGTCCTTTTTTCTTTTGTATGGCAATTGGAATTATTTTTTCACGGCTATTTTCAGGAAAAGAAGTGGATAAGGGCAACTTAACTATTGTCATTCATAAAGGAAGCCAACTTTGCATAATTGCCATTTTACTTTTGGCAACTGCTTATTTAACAACACCCTACTCTTCTGTAATTACGGCGATATTGTTCAATGGATCGGCACTATTGGTAGGTTTAGGATACGGTTCGTTATTTCCTGCTTTCAACACTTTGTTTGTCAGTTTAGCACCACATTATAGAAGAGGAACGGCAAACGCAACTTATATGACAACATGGGATATTGGCGTTGGATTTGGAATGTTGTTAGGAGGAATTATTGGTCATGTTTCAAATTATTCGGTGGTATTTTTAGTCGGTAGTTTAGCAAATATAATTTCCTATGTTTTCTATGAACGCTACTCCAAAGAACATTTTTTACGAAACAAATTAGAATAACTTGATATGATTACAATATTAGGACCAACTGCATCGGGAAAAACTTCATTAGCAGTAAAATTAGCGTATGAATTGGACGCAGAAATTATCAGTGCAGATTCTCGTCAAGTTTATCGAGGAATGGATATTGGAACAGGGAAAGATTTGTCCGAATATACGATCAATGAAACAAAAATTCCTTATCATTTAATTGACATTGTAGATGCCGGATACAAATACAATCTTTTTGAATTTCACAAAGATTGTATGTCGGCATACAAAGAAATAAAAAACAAAGGCAAACGACCTATTCTTTGCGGAGGGACAGGTCTTTATATAGAATCAGTTTTGAAAGGTTATCGTTTGCAAGAAGTTCCTGAGAATGCGATTCTTCGCAAAAATTTGGAAGAAAAAAACATGAATGAATTGATTTCCTTGTTGGCTTCTTACAAAAAACTACACAACAAAACCGATATTGATAGCAAAAAACGCATTATTCGAGCAATTGAAATTGAAGAATATTACAAAGAAAATCCGATTTCTGAATTAGATTTTCCGGCTATTCCGTCCATTGTATTAGGAATTGATATTGATCGAGATTTGCGACGAGAGAAAATCAGCAAACGATTGTATCAACGAATGGAAGAAGGAATGATTGAGGAAGTTCAACAATTGCTTGACAAAGGAATTTCGCCCGAAAATTTGATTTATTACGGACTTGAATATAAATTTGTAACACTTTTTTTGACCAAACAACTTTCTTATAAAGAAATGATTTCCAATCTTGAAATCGCCATTCATCAATTTGCAAAACGACAAATGACTTGGTTTAGAGGAATGGAACGACGCGGAATTACAATTCATTGGATTGAAAACAACGTTGAAAAAGCATTGGAAATTATAAATCAACATGACATTGAATAATCACTTTTGCTCCAACTAATATTTATTATATTATGAAAAAAACTTTATTTGCTTTAAGCTTTTTATTTTCAACATTTCTAATTTCAAGTTGTACGGACGAAATAGATTTCAAAAATCTAAACACAAACATGGAATTAGCATCTGATGGTATTTCTGCTCCATTGGGCAAAGCGGATATAAATATTGGTGAATTATTAAAAAACTTCAAACCGGAAAATGACATTTCTTTCGGAGAAAATGAAGAAGGCGTTGTATCTCTTTTTTACAATCAAAAATACAAATATGACGCTCCTAACGAATATCAATTGGACACATTTGGTGTTATTCGCGAAAAAATTTTACTAAATCCAACAGAAGAACTCGGATTATCAAGCATTTCGACCGATCTTCCAGGATTTGGAAATACACCATTGACCTTACCCGTTGGATTTACAAAAACATACGATTTGCCAACTCGTTATTTCAATCTAAATGAAATGAATGACGATTTGGACAAACAAAGAATTGATAGTATCCGATTTTGGAATGCAACAGTAAGTATCGAGTTAGAAACATCTTTTGATGTAAAAACTCCAAATGCAATTCTACTTCATTTCACAATGGACGAAAATGATTTTATCGGACTCGACAAAGAAGAAATCGTAAAAGCCACAGGATTTACAGACAATCCTCGCAAACTCACACGCGAAGTTCCTCTACAATATTTCGTTGTCAAAGGAAGCGAAAATGGCGTTTATAAAACAAAAACTCCGCTTAACATGCATCTCACATTGACCGGAGATGGACAAACAAAAATCAGCAACAAAGATTATATCAATCTTCGTGTAAAATTCAATTACAACGAATCTGATTTTCTTGCTTATGGTTGGTTTAAACATACAGAAAGTGTCAACGACGAAATTCCTTTTGACTTTTATAATTTTTTGCCTGAAGGATCGTTTATCGAACCGCTTTCTCCTAAAATAGAAGCCAATATCAATAGCGGAGTCGGATTTCCTGTTACGTTAAACATCAAAAAATTAACCGCTTACAGCGAAAAAGGAGAATCTGCAACTGTAGGCAACGAAGTTTTGGGTGAAAGAACAACAAATCCGGCAAAAGAAACGCATAACAATTCAAATCTGAATGTAGAACGAGCAACAACAACAATCGTCTACAAAGAAGGCATTGAAAATCTATTCAAAATTCCTCTTAACAAAGTTAGCGTTGACCTTGATGTTTCCGGCGGAAAAGACGGAAGTTCTGGTTTTATCTGCAACAAAAGTGACATTGACATAGATTTTAACATTGAAATTCCTCTACATCTGAGCGGTGCTTCAAAAATTATCTATACAGACACAATTACAGACATCAACATTTCGGATTTTGTCAACGAAGAATACGTAAAAAGTGCTTCTATTATCGTAAATTGCGACTCTCATTTGCCTTTTGGTGCAGAATTAGAACTCACATTACTTGACGAAAACAATTTGCCAATCATTGATACTCGTATCCATAAATACACCATCGAACCGGCATTGGTCGATAAAAATGGAAAAGTCATTTCCAACAAACAAAGTTCTTTTGTCATCAAATACAACGACAATCTCATTGCTGGATTAGCCAAATGTCGGAATATAGAAATTAAATTCCGTAGCAGCATCAATAGCATCAACGGAATGAAACTTTATTCAACCGATGGATTAAAAATCAATATCGGACTTAAAATTGACGAAAAAATTGAGATCAAATTCTAACCCCAAGAAAAACTCTCTTTTATGAAAAATTATATACGATACATTATCATAGGTTTTATTTGTTTTAATATAGAAATAGGACTTTTTGCACAACACGTAAATACGACCTATTTCATGAAAAATATTTCTGAACGCCACGAATACAACCCTGCGTTCCAACCTATTAGCAATTTTTATTTAGACCTTCCCGCCTTTCCCAATTTAAAAATGGAAGTCGGAAATAATTCATTGTCAATAAAAGATATTTTTGAAACAAAAAATATTGATGGTCAACAACAATTGATTACAGCTCTTCACCCTCAAGGAGATAGAGACAAACTGCTCAAAAATATTCGTCCTAAAATGCGTATTTTTGCCAATTTTTCCATCAATTTATTAGATTTTGGATTTCGAATAAAAGAAAAAAATTACTTCACATTTGGAATTTCTCAAAAAGTATTTGCTGAAAGCGTTATTCCAAAAGACATATTCACTCTTTTGATCAAAGGAAACGGAGATGGAAGAGAATTTAATCTACGTTCATTGGGAATTGACGCAACAACTTATACTGAATTTGCTCTCGGTTATTCGAGAATTATCAACGAACAATGGACTGTCGGAGGAAAATTCAAATATCTCATGGGACAAGCCAATGTTTCAACACATTTCAAAGATTTTGATTTATATGCCGGCATTGACAAATGGGAATTAGAAGGAAATGGCGAAATTCGCACTTCAATTCCTTATATGACCATTCCGAAAAACGAAGACGGTTCTTTAAATTTTGAAGGAATAAACTTCGAATCTTTTTCCACTGACAATATTACAAACACAATCTTTACAACAAATTGGGGATTAGGATTAGATCTTGGTGCAACATACAAACCGCTTGAGAATCTTGAATTATCAGCTTCTTTCACCGATATAGGATTCATTCATTGGAGAAAAAATAATTATCGCGTATCAACCGACGGAGAATTTGAATTTGAAGGAATTCCTTATTCTGTAAATGATAATATTGAAGAAAATCTTGAACAAATTGGAGATAATTTTCTAAACGCATTTACCGTAGAACACAAAAACAAAAGTTATGTTACGGCTTTACGTACGAGAATGAATATCGGAGCTGAATATAGTGTCGTAAACGATAAAATTGGATTCGGACTACTCTCTTCTACCCTATTTACTAATAAATATGTATCCAGCGATCTCACGGCAAGCGTAAATTTTCGTCCTTGTAAATTTTTCAGTTCATCATTTAGCTATTCCCTTGCCGACGGAAATTGGTCAACAATCGGATTTGGAGCTCAAATGTGTTTAGGAATTTTTAATATGTATCTCGTGGTGGATCATATTCCTCTTGCTTTCACACAACAAAAAATTCCTTCTCGCTACGAACATGCTAATATAGAAATGGGTTGGACTTGGACGATCGGTAATATGTACGACAAAGACGATGATGAAGATGGCGTCCGAAATCGCAAAGATTTGTGTCCTGAAACGCCTTTTGGTTATTTAGTTGACAAACAAGGTTGTACGGTAGATGAAGACAAAGACGGTGTTGCTGATAATGTTGATCAATGTCCAAACACACCGGAAAATGTCATGGTTGATTCTCTTGGTTGTCCGATAGATAGCGACAAAGATGGTGTTGCCGATTATTTAGATCAATGTCCGAATACTCCGGAAAATGTACAAGTCGACACTCTTGGTTGTCCGCTCGACAAAGATGGAGACGGCGTTGCTGATTATTTAGACAAATGTCCGGGAACTCCAAAAGAAGCTTACGGAAAAGTTGATAGTATCGGTTGTCCGTTGGACTCTGATAAAGACGGCGTTGCCGATTATATGGATAAATGTATGAATACACCTATCGGAGTTCCCGTAGATTCTGTTGGTTGTCCATTCGATGAAGACAAAGACGGCGTCGCCGATTATTTAGACAAATGTCCGGGAACTCCAAAAGAAGCTTACGGAAAAATAAATGCAGAAGGTTGCCCTATTGATTCTGATAATGATGGAATTGCAGATTATGAAGATTATTGTCCAATGGTGCCCGGAGTCAAAACCAATCGAGGTTGTCCGGAAATCAAAATTGAAGCAAAACGAATTTTTGAACAAGCTCTGCAAGGAATACAATTCCAAAGCGGAAAAGACATTATCCTAAAATCATCGTATTCAATTCTTGATAAAGTAGCAAAAATTCTTCTTGAAAATGAAGACTATAATATAGACATCAACGGACATACAGATAATCAAGGAAATGCCGAAAACAATCAGCGTTTAAGCGAAAAACGAGCAGAAGCCGTTCGCAAATATTTAAGCAAAAAAGGCGTCGAAGAAGACAGAATGAAAGCTTACGGATTTGGAGACACCAAACCAATTGCGGATAATAAAACAGCAAAAGGTCGAAAACAAAATCGCAGAGTTGAATTTATAGTTCGTTTTGAACGATAAAATAAGAAAAATTAAAAACAAAAAAAGTGTGTAGAATATCTACACACTTTTTTTTATTTACAATTTACCGATAAAATTATTTCGCAATTTTTAACGTTTCAACAGAATCTAACGAACGAACAATATAAAAACCGTTTCCAAAACGACTCATATCGATATTTTCATTTGTTTGTTCTAAAATTTGACCTGTTACAGAATACAAAACAATTCGCTTATTTTCAGGGTTAATCACCGCAACTCCATTATAATAAAGCGTTTTATCTAAATCTATATTTTCCACATCTGATGATGGATAAATCACTTTGATTGCGTAAAAATTGATTCCTGAAGACGCACTATACAAATAAATTGTGTTTGCTCCACCATTATATTCATACGTTTGTTTTGACAATGAAGTTGTTGCAGGAACTGAAGATACAACATTTCCAAACGAGCCTGTTGCAATATTTACTGTTCGTTCTTCTGTTGACTTAGCTGACATTACATACATTTCAATCTTACAAGGTCCTGTAACATTAAATTGTAAAGAACGGGCATTCTCTGCTCCTGTTCCGGACATTTTCAAACGATGTGTAAATGAAATTCCATCAATTGATTTTTCACTCGCATCTCTCACGACATTTTGAGTTTCAGAAGCAGTAATCGTAAGTCCATTTATCGTTTGAGAAGATGACACCGTGGAAAGAGTATTAAACGCTTCATCGGAAAAATTCCACATTATCGAAGATGAAACCACATTGTCGCCTTCATTTCCACTTCCGCCATTACCACCACTTCCGCTACTACTATTTGCAAAACCAAAACATACATTGCTTATAAATGTTCCGGTTCCCGCCGTACGACAAATAGTAAATCCTGTTGCACCGGCAGGTGCTGAAACTGTTACAGTTGTCACGCTTCCATTTGCCAACGAATAAGATTCATTTGCTGATCCGGCTACAAATCCATAAGAAACAGTATTCTTTTCTGCTGCCCAATTAGGAATTTCAACATCAAAAGAAACGCTTACCAATGTTTTTCCAAGAGAAGATAAATCAAATGATATTCCGGCGTTATTAGTGTTAAATTTCACTCCTTGAACATCCCATGTTGTCGCTTTTTTCTCTGTCCCATCATTGATAATATCTATAACAACTCCGTCAACCGAAGGTTTGCTTCCTGTGGTCAAGTCAATACAAAGTTGATCTCCTACTTCTGTGTTTCCTCCCGAAGATGCAGGTTTCACAGTAATTGTTCCATTCAACGATGTAGAGGTTTTTCCATCAGTTGCCGAAACTGTATATGTTCCCGACGCAGTTGGTGTTCCGGAAAGAGTTAATATTAAACCGTTTACCGAACTTGTCACTCCGGATGGAAGTCCACTTACAGAAATATTTGTTGCACTACCTCCTGCCGCAAATACTATAGAAGAAATAGCTTTTCCCTCTGTCACCGATTGATCTTTGACACCCGATGTCAATACAATTGACGGAATATTTTCATCACATGGCGAGCTTACACTACCATCATCATTCACAATCAATGTAGCACCAGCACCGCATGAAGCATCAGTAATGCGAGTTTTTGCTTCTGCAGCACTTAATGCTGTGTAAGAATAAGAAGGTTTAGTAACAGAGCCAGTACTGCTTGGAACGCCAACACAATCCACAGATTTTAAACTATTTTTTGTTTCATTATAACTTTTAAAACGGTTACCAGTGCTAATTTTACCTTCCATGGTACAACCATCAAGATAACATGTTACATTTTCTGGTCCAATATAAACTTTTGCTACCGAAGAATTCCAATAACAATTCAAGAAGTGTAAATCCGCATTACGACAACGAGTCATACGCTCTACACAACCTTCGTCCCACCAACAATAAGCCCATGTCATATTATATCTTCCATCTTTGGGTTTATCCGAAGCGTCTGCTCCAACAAGATTGGTATAACGGTGATCGTCAGTACCTCCCGAACCTCCTGCTTTTGGTTTTTTAAGGTAACGAAAACGACACCAAGACACTGTTATATTGTCGGTGTTACCTTTGTTGTCAAAATTTCCGTCACAACCATCTTGAAAGTCACAGTGATCGACCCAAGCATCGGTTACACCTTCAAATTGCAAAAGGTCTTTACCATCACAATCATAAGCACCTGGTCCTACAAAAGTGATATTACGAATAATCACATTTGAACACCCCTTAACATTTAGGATTCCCGATCCATCTTTGCTTTGTGTCAAATTAATCAGTTTCTTGCCAGAAAGAGCCAACAAAGTAAAACTACCACTACTAACTTCGATTTGTCCTGAGACTGTGATATCATTGGTGATTATAATCACCCGACTACCAGTTTTTTTCAAAGCTGTTTTTAATTCACTCTCCGTATCTACTAAAGTAGGTGATGCACTACCACCTCCCGTCGCTTTACTGCCGTAGCCAAAAGCTGCGTTCTGAGCAAAAATTTGACTTATTCCCAAAAATACTGCGAATAAAGTCAAGTAAATAAATTTTTTCATTTGTTGTTTTTTTAATAGATTAAATTAAGGTAATTTTAGATTTTTAAATATTTTTTTGAAAAAAAATTGCCCAAATTTAACAAAATTTATTTTTTATATCAAATAAAAAATAAAAAAAAGACGTTACACTTTTATGTTGTGCAACGTCTTTTTTTGTCTTAAGATTATTTTGTTTAAAAACCACGAAGAGCTCTGATTTCTTTTTCTTTGTCATATTGTTTCATTTTACGATACAATTGTTGAAGATTACGCAAAACATTATCATCTGTATTGTTTTTCATCAAACGAGCTTTTTCGTAAATTGAAATTGCATTGTTATACAATTGATCTGATTTTGCTTTAGCAGTTTTTGCTTCTGATGGTTTCTTCATTTCCCAATCCATGAAGAAGTTGAAATATTTATCTGCTTCAGCTTTATCTATATCTGCAAGCATTACAATTGCTTCATAAAAATCCGGTTGTTTTTCGATAGCGGCATTCATGTCTGCACGAGCAGCTTCAAAATTTTCTTGAATCAAATAAATTTGTCCACGAACAAGATAATAAGCCGGTTGAGGATTTTTTGCAATTGCTTCGTTCAAATTTGCCATTGCTTGTTCTCCTCTATTTGCCCATAAATCATGCATAATGTTCATTTGAAGAAAATATGGATCTTGTTCGTACATTTTACGACCTTTCAACAATGTTTTTTCTGCAGCGATTGTATCCTTTGCTGCCATTTGCTCTTGATAAAGCAATTGAAGTGACAAATGATGATTTTCTTTTGCGAAATAAAACATTGAATCTGTACTTGCAAATTTCTCATCTTCAGCAAAAAGTGGATTTGATGGGATAGCAAGAACTTCTTCGTACACATCAATAGCTTTTGAATATTCTTTGTTGTTGATCATTACTTCTCCATAAGCGGAAATGTAATTTTTCATTTTTCCTAAATCTTTCAAAATATCCTTACGATATTTTAGTTTTCCTTTACGTTTAGGATTATTTTTGGCTTCTTCTTGATCCAAAACATCTGCCTTTTTCCAAGCTTGATAAGCCAAATATGCTGCTCGTGTTTGACGATTTACATCTGGTTTTTCTGGTGGAACCAAATAGCGTTTATCGTCTTCAAAAACCCATTGTTTTGCAAAAACAAGTCCTTTTACATACCATGTGTCAGCCAAATTTTTAGTAGAAGGATCTTGACATGCTTCATCAATCAATAGTTCTGCTTGAGCAAAATCAGGTTCTCCTGACGATGCTAATTTTTTAGACAATTTCACTTTATCTGCTTGGGCAAAAACCATTGCACTCGCAGAAAACATTGCTATTACAAAAATAATTTTTTTCATAAAATATATTTTTTATTTGTTTTAATCTTGAGATTCTTCTTTTACAATTTCTATGCCATTTTCAACAGACTCTTCAACATCTTCTTCTTCGGCAACAGGCACAACGCAAATAGAAGCAATTTCATCATTTCGTTTTTTAAGTTCAATAAATTTCACACCTTGTGTAGCTCGACCAAGAATACGAAGATCTTCGACTTTCATACGAAGAGTCATTCCCGATTTGTTGATAATCATAATATCATTTTCATCAGTTACTCTGTTGATAGAGACCAACTTACCGGTTTTCTCGGTGATATTGATTGTTTTCACTCCTTTTCCACCACGGTTTGTAATTCGATAGTCGGCAAGTTCCGAACGTTTTCCAAAACCTTGTTCGCTAAGAACCAAAACATTTTCTGTGTCATTTTGAATTGCTTCTTGAGACAACGCAATCATTCCAACGATTTCATCGCCATCTCCATCAAGAGTCATTCCTCTCACACCTGTCGCTGTTCGTCCCATTTCTCTAACTTTTGATTCTGGGAAACGAATTGCTCGACCATTACGATTTGCCAAAAGAATATCACATTGACCATCAGTTAAGCAAACTTGTACAACTCGATCATCATCTTTGATCGTAATTGCATTCACACCATTAACACGAGGACGTGAATATGCTTCAAGACTTGTCTTTTTAACAATTCCTTGTTTTGTCGCAAAAATAAGATTATGACTCTTCGTGAATTCAATATCATTTAATTGTTTAATGCTAATAAACGCATTGACTTTATCATCAGGTTCTATATTGAGAATATTTTGAATTGCACGACCTTTGGTTTGTTTTGTTCCTTCAGGAATTTCATAAACTTTGAGCCAGAAACAACGTCCTTTTTGAGTGAAAAACAACATTGTACTACGCATCGTTGCAGTGTAAATATATTCAATGAAATCCTCGTCACGAGTTTGGCTTCCTTTAGAACCAACACCACCGCGATTTTGTGTTCGGAATTCAGTCAAAGGTGTTCGTTTGATATAACCAGAATGAGAAATTGTAATCACCATGTCATCATCGGCATACATTTCATCTTGATTAAATCCGTGATCTCCGCTAAAATTGATTTGAGAACAACGTTCATCACCGTATTTCTCTTTAATTTCAATCAATTCTTCTTTTACGATCGCCATTTGACGTTCTACACTACCAAGAATTTGATTTAAATCTGCAATTAATTTTTGAATTTCATCGTATTCTGCATGCAAATCCTCAATAGACAAACCGGTAAGAGCACCTAATCGCATTTCAACAATTGCCTGAGCTTGCAATTCTGAAAAATCAAAACGATTCATCAAATTTTGACGAGCTTCGTCAATCTTTTTTGATGCACGAATAATACGAACAACTTCATCAATATTATCAGTTGCAATGATCAAACCCGAAAGAATATGAGCACGTTTTTCGGCTTTTGCCAAATTAAATTTCGTACGACGAACAACCACTTCATGTCGATGTTCTACGAAATATTTTATCATATCTTTGAGCGATAATGTCTGTGGGCGACCTTTTACAAGAGCAACATTATTTACACTAAAAGATGATTGTAATTCGCTGTATTTGTATAGTTTATTTAAAATTACATTTGCATTCGCATCTCGTTTAACTTCAATAACGATACGAAGTTTTTCTCTACGACCTGATTCATCATTTATATCCGCAATTCCTTGTATCTTTTCTAATTTAACTAAATCTGAAATTTGTTTAATCAATTCTGATTTATTTACTTGATAAGGAATTTCTGAAATGATAATAGACGTTTTGCCATCTTTATCTGTTTCTATTTCTGCTTTTGAACGAATAATAATTCGACCACGACCCGTATCAAAGGCTTCTTTTACTCCGGAATAATTATAAATTATACCACCCGTTGGAAAATCCGGAGCTTTAACGTATCTCATCAAGCCTTCCGTATCAATGTCATTATCATCAATATAAGCACAAGTTGCATCAATTACTTCACTCAAATTGTGAGGTGCAATATTTGTCGCCATACCAACCGCAATTCCAGATGCTCCATTTAGCAAAAGATTTGGTATACGAGTTGGTAAAACAACAGGCTCTTGCTTTCGATCGTCAAAGGTGTTTTTCATATCAACCGTATCCTTATCTATATCGATAAGCATATCTTCTGCAATTTTTTGCATACGAGCTTCTGTATAACGCATTGCTGCCGGAGGATCTCCATCTACAGATCCGAAATTTCCTTGACCAAAGACAAGTGGATAACGCATAATCCAATCTTGAGCCATACGAGTAAGCGTTCCGTAAACAGCAGTATCTCCATGTGGGTGATAGTTTCCTAAAACTTCCCCTACAATACCAGCAGATTTTCGTGTTGGTTTATTTGCAGCAAGCCCCAATTCGTTCATACCAAAAAGGACACGACGATGTGCCGGTTTCAATCCATCACGAACGTCAGGCAACGCACGAGAAACAATAACAGACATTGAGTAGTCAATATATGACGACTTCATTTCTTCCTCAATATCTACTTTTATAATACGATCTATTTGTTCCATTTATCAATATAAAATATTTTAACAAAAAAATTGTGTTATTCTTGGTTCGCTGATTCTTTAGCTGCTTGTTTTTTGGCCTCTAATTGAGATTTTTTCTTTTCCTCCAATTCTTGTTGTTTTATTTTTTTTGCATTTACTTTTTCTTTAGCGGCTTGTTTTCGTTGTTTTGCTTGTTGTTTACGCATTTTTTCGCGTTGCTTCATCATTTCTTTCTTTTTCTTTTTCTTCGCTTTCAACGCTTTCTTTTTTGCTTTGGCTTTTTCTTTTTTAAGCTTTTCTTTGTTTTTCTTCTTTAATGCTTGTTTTTCTTCTTTTGTCAAATAATCTGGTTCAGGATAAGCTTCAACTTTAGGTTGAATAATTTCAGGTTGGATATTTACCAAATCTTGAAATTCTAATTCATGACGAGTTTGATTAAATCTAATATTTTTAGGTTGTCCCCAAGTACTATAAAGACAATGTGAGCAACCACGAGATACATTATCTTCTATTACTCCGGTATATGTTGTGTGCTTTGTTTGTCCTACAAAATCGTATTTATAAAGCACCATCATGGTATCATTTTTATTATCAACCATGAATGCCGTATATTGTCCGTCGTATAAAGTGATTTTATAAATCGGCATACGCGAACGAGTCTCATAAGTATAACGTTCTTCTTGAATACCAAGCAATTGCAAAGCATAACGACGTTGGTCTCGAGTCAAATAATAACTACGACAATCCGGACTCACCTCTCCCATAAATTGACATAAAGTTTTTATATCATTCAACAACTCGATTTTTTTCTTCACACCTTTATCTTTAGCCAAGTCCGAATATAAAACTTTCAAAGATTCCACGACTTCATCAAATTCAAGAGAATCTTTAGGTGCATCTCCATACTGAACAAGATCTACAATATCATTAAATTGTTCTTGATAATGATAAATATCTGCGGCAAACAAACCAAATTTACCGAAGACTACCAAAAATAAGAATAAAAACGCTTTTAAAATTTTATTTTTCATAATATAAAGTTGTTAATTTTTTTTCAAAAATTTCAAGACGAAAATAACGTACAAATATAACATTTTTTTTCATATCTACCAACTCTATTTTTGAAAATTATTCAACATCTCCTTTTTTACTATATGCATTTACAATACATTTTACAAGTCTGTGTCGAACAATATCTTCGGCTTGAAAATAAACCATTTCTATTCCCTTTATTCCAGACAAAACATTAAGTGCTTCTTTTAGTCCTGATTTTTGAGAAGGAGGCAAATCTATTTGAGAAACATCCCCCGTCACGACAACCTTACTATTCAAACCCATACGAGTTAAAAACATTTTAATTTGCTGTGTTGTAGCATTTTGTGCTTCATCTAAAATAACCACTGCATCGCTCAATGTTCTTCCTCGCATAAACGCAAGTGGAGCAATTTGTATCGTTCCGTTTTCAAGATATTCTTTTAATTTTGACGGAGAAATCATATCTTGCAAAGCATCATAAAGCGGTTGCAAATAAGGATCGATTTTGTCTTTCATATCTCCGGGAAGAAACCCTAATTTTTCACCGGCTTCAACCGCCGGACGACTCAAAATAATTCGCCGAATTTGTTTGTTTTTTAAAGCTCTCACTGCCAATGCTATTGCCACATACGTTTTGCCGGATCCAGCGGGTCCAACAGCAAATAACAAATCATTTTTGCTAAATTCATCGACCAAAGACAATTGATTTTTCGTTCGTGCTATAATGGGTTTCCCATTATTACCATGCAAAATCAAATTATCCACACTTTCTTCCTTTGGAATATTCCCTTTGATTATATCGATGATAATATTTTCATCAAGTTTGTTAAACTCTACGCAATGATTTTGCAACATTATCATTATTTTTTCAAAACAAAACACATCTTGTTCATCTCCCAAAACTTTGATAAGATTTCCACGTGCAATCATTTTTATTTTTGGTGATAAATTTTTTATCAATTGCAAATTACTATTATTGACCCCATAAAAAACAACCGGATCAACCATTTCTTGTAATTGTATTATTTTCTCTATCATTACAACTATTTTTATAAAAAAAAGAAATAGGACAAAAACTTTTTCGCCCTATTTCTTTTTTATTTCATTTTCTTTAATTACCAAGCAAACAAAGGATAATCTTTCATTATCTTATTTACATTTTCGCGTACAGATGCAATTACAGAATCATCTTCTGGAGCAAGCAATACACGATCAATCATTTCTACAATTTCTCCCATCAAACTTTCTTTCGCCCCACGCGTTGTGATAGCCGGTGTTCCGAATCGAAGACCTGATGTTTGGAATGGACTACGACTATCAAATGGAACCATATTTTTGTTTGTTGTTATATCAGCCGCCACAAGAGCTTTTTCTGCTTGTTTTCCTGTTAATTCCGGAAATTTAGGACGAAGATCCACAAGCATTGAATGATTATCCGTTCCATCAGAAATGATCTTATATCCTTTATCCATAAATGCTTGAGCCATCGCAGAAGCATTTGCTTTTACTTGTTTTTGATAAACTACATAATCTTCTGTAAGAGCTTCGCCAAAAGCCACAGCTTTTGCAGCAATCACATGTTCTAATGGTCCACCTTGCACACCTGGGAAAACAGCACTATCAAGAAGAGCAGACATTTTACGAATTTCTCCTTTTGGATTCTTCTTTCCCCAAGGATTATCAAAATCTTGACCTAACAAAATCACACCACCACGAGGACCTCTCAAAGTCTTGTGAGTTGTTGATGTCACAATATGTGCATGTTTAACCGGATTTTCCAACAATCCTGCAGCTATAAGTCCTGCCGGATGAGCCATATCGACCATAAAAATCGCACCAATTTCATCAGCCACTTTGCGTATGCGAGCATAATCCCATTCACGACTGTATGCAGATGCTCCCGCCACAATTAATTTTGGACGTTCCGCACGTGCAACTTGTTCCAATTGTTCATAATCAACACGACCCGTTTCTTCTTTTACATTATATTCTAATGCTTGAAACATTAAACCTGAGAAATTCACCGGAGACCCATGTGAAAGGTGTCCTCCGTGAGAAAGATTTAATCCTAAAAATTTATCTCCAGGATTAAGACATGCCATAAACACAGCCATATTTGCTTGAGCTCCTGAGTGAGGTTGCACATTCGCCCATTCTGCTCCAAATATTTGTTTCAAACGATCAATAGCCAATTTTTCACTAAGATCAACTACTTCACAACCGCCATAATAACGATGTCCAGGATAGCCTTCTGCATATTTATTGGTAAGCACAGAACCCATTGCTTCCATAACTTGATCACTAACAAAATTTTCTGAAGCAATCAATTCAATACCTTTCATTTGACGTTCACGTTCACGTCGGATAATGTCAAAAATTTGATCGTCTCTTCTCATTTGCAATAATTTTTTTAGTCGTCAAAACGACAACTTTTTATGTTTTAAAATTAAGTCGCAAAGATAATGTTTTTTTTTGACAATGTATATTTTACATCGTTCTTTTTATCATATCTCTATCGTTAAATTTCTTTTTTTATATTTTGTCAATTTTCGTTATCTTTGCATGTTGAGAATAAAAAAAACAAACGATAGTGAACTTTTTTTTCAAAAATAAGACATCTTGGAAAGTATTTAGTCTGTTTGCTACATTTTTATTACTAAAAACTTTATTTTTTTCTTTTGAAATATACGATTTTTCTTCACCTTCTTTTCTAAAAACTCCTGTTGATGCAACTTTATTTTGGGGAGGAAAAATCGCTCCTATATTATTTTTTTCTTCATTTATATTTTTTTCAAAAAAACAATATTGGACCATCATTATACATACTTTGATTGATGTTTGGTGTATTTGCAATTGGATTTATTTCCGAGCAAATTCATTATTTTTATCGGTTGATGCAATGTTGATGGTTGACAACATGAATGGTTTTTGGGATTCGATATTGACTTTTCTCAGTTGGGAACTATTCATTTTTCCTTTATCAACAATAATTTATTGTCTTATTTTAATTCATTTCAAACTACAAAAAACGACTTGTCGCAATTGGAAATTAGGATTTGTTTTTCTCGTTCTTTTTTACGGAACAACGTTTTTAAACAATAAACTGTACGAACGAAAATTTGCGAGTCGCGGATTAACTGAAAAACAATGGTGCGATTTCAGTAAAGATTATCATATTTTTTCAGATTTTCATCTTCCTCATTACAATCCTTATCATCCTTTTGCCCCAATCATTTACACGATTTATGCAGAGGACTCCAATGTGACATATTTGGACTTTGACAAATGGATGTATGAATATGTAAAATTTGAATCTATCATACATTGTTTTCCCGCAATTTTTATACAATATTATTTATCTCAAAACAACAATATTCAAATCAATTCGGAAGACGACAAGACAATTTCTTCGTTGATTCAACCTCAAAAAAATCACACTGATATTCAACCTAAAGGAAATGTTGTATACATTTTAGTTGAAAGTCTTGAATCTTGGACATTGGACGAAATCGACAATTTTGACTATTTGCCAAACATCAAAAAATTGCTTGAAAACGAACATATTCTTTATTGTAAAAAAATAAAATCTCAAGTAAAACACGGAGTTTCCGCCGATGGGCAAATGATTAACCTGACCGGATTATTACCAATTTCAACAGGAGCTGCTTGCAGAATTTTTGCAAATAACACATATCCAAATTATGTTCATTTTTTTAAAAAATCAGCTATAATAAATCCTTGTCCCGGAATTTGGAATCAACCAACAATGACAAAACGTTATGGATTTAAAGATTTGATAGAAAAAAAAGAATTTGGACAATATGAATTAGACGAAACCGTATTTGAAAAGACAAAACAATACGTTGAAAATTCAGACTCCACGTTTTGCGTATTGGCAATCACTGCCACATCTCATACTCCGTTTGAATACGGAAAACAACATAAAAAACATCAACCGAAAGACATGCCGGAAATTATGTCAAACTACTTAAATTGTTTGGCTTACACAGATTCATGTATCGGAATTTTGTTGAACACAATATTTAATTCTCACTTGAAAGAAAACACAACAATTGTCATCACCGGTGATCATACCATATTCAAAGAAAGTCCCGACTTTGACAACATGACAGAATATGCTCAATCGCATGAAATTTCTTTTCAAAACGGGAAAAATCATATTCCGTTGATTATTTATTCGCCACACATAAAACAAAAAACTGTATTAGAAAAACAATATTTTCAAATGGATATTTATCCAACCGTACTCAATTTAATCGGTTGCGAAAATTATTATTGGCATGGATTAGGAATAAATTTATTGGATTCCACATCAAGAGAAAATCGTAAAATCAACGAAAATGAAGCCTTTCGATTATCCAACTTAATCATTCGAAACAATTATTTCAATCAACTCAATTAAAATAAATTTAAACAAAAAAAATATCAAATAAAAAACTATGAAAACAAACTACTCTATCCGATATGCGGCAAATCCAAAAGATGTAAAACTCTATGACACAAGTCGTTTAAGAGAAGATTTTTTGATAAAAAATCTTTGGATTGCCAACGAAGCAAA